>JAIEPT010000133.1 GCA_019748295.1 Gemmataceae bacterium
AGAAACCGCCGGATACGATGAGTACGTCCGGTGGTGTGGGAGGACGGGGGAAGTAATTCCCCCTCCTACCCGATTGCCTTCGTGGCGACAAGTTTATCTAACTTGTCGGATTGGAAACCAAAGGTGGGCCGAACTTGTAATGTGCAACAATCCTGCTTGGAGTCGCGCTTCAGTCGCTAAAATTGAGGACGTGGAGTCATCGCGCCAATCGTCGCATGGCCGACTTTGCCCAAAAAGATTCGGGAGGCTTCATGAGCGAAGCTTCGCTGGTTTCGAAGCTGGTCCAAGATCTTCCTCGCCCACCAGGTGGGGTCGTCGCGTTTGTGGATGTGCTGGTGAGAGCGGCTTTACATGCTTCTCTTGAAGTCCAATGGAAAGACGGGCACGTGCTGTTGCGGCACATCGATGCAGTGCCTTCGGAAGATGCCGTGCTTTCAATCTCGAAGGCCGCAGTGAGGGCCGCGCTCGCTCGCGTTGCCGTGCTTTGCAATGAGGGGCGTGCCGAATCCGCATCGCCTTATAGGGGTGTAGGAACGATCTTCGTCGATGGGAATTCGCAAGGCATCGATATTCAATTCGAAAACACGGCAGACTGTGTTCGGCTTGAGCTAAGCCCCGAACTTAAAATTGCTGCCTTGGCCGACACTCCCACTTCGGCTCCTTTGCCTGTGATCGAAACTCCCAGCCGTCGCTGACGTGCAAAAACACACGTGCCTACATCTGCCCACCTTGGAATCAGTGGATCAGTCCAATGCGTCGCTGAATGATCAATATCTCTTCTTGCTGGAATTCGCGGAGCATCCACTTCTTGAGTTTGGCGAGATAGTGCCGTGACGCGATAAACAACGATTTCATCTCGATAGGTGATGTCGCCCATCTTCCAGAAGCCGCGATTCGGCTGCGGAAAGAACGTCAGCCCGCCGAAACGACTGAGCAAGCGTCGTTGCAGGGATTGAAATAGCGATGCTGGAATGGGTTCGCCGTTGTTGAACGTCAACGGCACGAAGAGATCAAACCCTTTCACCGGCAATCGCTCCTGAATTCAGTTCGGCGGCTTCACGGCTCACTTCCGTAAACTCCAATCCTTCGTCTCGAAGGCGCCGAACCGTGTCGTCGGATAGCACATAGGTGCGTTCCGGCAATGCCATGCCTGCCGCATGCCGAAGCAAGATCGGCAGCGCAAGAGACTCCTGCTTGGCAGTGAATCGAACGACGACTTTCATGGGCTTGACTCCGCCCCGTGCACGATGGGCTTATCCATAGTATCGGATAAACGATTCGCAAACGCAACAAGCCGAAGGCACGGCGCCTTCGGCTTCTCGCTAAACGGCATCGCGGATTCCGCGAACTAGACCGGGGCTTCTTCGAGCGGCGGCCATTGCTTGTCGAGGCCTTCTTCCTCGATCTCCTTCAGTTGCTCTTCAGTGATCGCGAAGTGGGCGGTGACGGCTTCATAGGAATCGCGGACGTTCTTCAGATCGTCCTGCGTGGCGACGAGCGTTGCGAAAATCTCTTTCCGCTGCTCGATGGGAATGCGCTTGGCGCTCATGACTTGCCTTTCGGATGCTCGAAAAATACCGGGACAAAGCCCCAGAAAGACCCTGTTCGAAACTTGCAGCATTGCGCCGTCGGATATCTTTCGAGGAACCCGGTTCAAGGGCGATCCCGGAGAAAGTTAGCTCAGGCGGGCAGCGGCACGAAACAGCTTCGTTTCGCTGTCCAATTCAGTATAAGGGGAGGGCCATTTTCCGGGTCGATAATTCCGGACGCAAATGCGGATTTTTTGCATCTTCCCCCGCTTCGAAACGATACGCTGGCAGTTCCCAGAACGAAACCGGTCCCCTACTTCCCCTCGGATTTCCACCATGATGCGGAACGCACCCTACGTTCTCGTTGTCCCCGTGATCCTCGCCTTCGCATCCGTCGCGTCGTCTCAAGAAGGCTCCGCCAAGGAGGCGATCTCGAAGAAGCTGGAAGGCGAAATCGCGAGCCTCGTCGAAACCTACAAACACCTGCACAGCCATCCCGAACTCTCGCTCCTGGAAGAGAAAACGTCCGCGTTGCTCGCCAAGGAGCTGACGAAGCTCGGCTTCGAGGTGACCGCCAAAGTCGGCGGCCACGGCGTCGTCGGCATCATCCGAAACGGCACGGGCCCCACGGTGCTCGTGCGGGCCGACATGGACGCCTTGCCGGTCACGGAGAAGACGGATCTCCCCTACGCCAGCAAGGTGCGGGTCCGCGACAAGAACGGTCGAGACGTCGGCGTCATGCATGCCTGCGGCCACGATATCCACATGACGAGCTGGCTTGGGGCCGCCCGCGTCCTGACGCAGCTGAAGGACCGCTGGAAGGGGACGCTCATCTTCATCGGCCAGCCCGCCGAGGAGATCGGGGCCGGCGCCCGCATGATGCTGGAAGACGGGCTCTTCAAGCGATTCCCCCGCCCCGACATGTGCTTCGGCCTCCACTGCGACCCGCGTTCGCCTTACGGCTACGTCGGCTACTCGGAAGGGATGCTGCTCGCCAACGTCGATTCGATCGACATCACCGTGAAGGGCAAGGGCGGCCATGGCTCCGCGCCGCACATGACGATCGACCCCATCGTCCTCGCCGCCCGCATGGTGCTCGACTTCCAAACGCTGGTGAGCCGAGAGAACAATCCGCAGGAAGCCGCCGTCGTCACCGTGGGCTCGATCCACGGCGGCACGCAGTACAACATCATCCCAAGCGAAGTGCATCTGCAACTCACCGTCCGCACCTTCAAAGACGACGTCCGCGCCCACATGCTCGAGGGAATCGACCGCATGGCCAAAGCGGCCGCCGCGTCGGCTCGGGCGCCGGAACCGGTGATCAAGGTCGAAGACAAGAACTTCACCCCCGCTCTAATCAATGACGCTCCGCTCGCGAAAAAGACCGCGAAGGCGTTTGCGGGCGTGTTGGGTCAGGACCGCGTCGTGCTCATGCCGCCCATCTTGGGCGGCGAAGACTTCGGCCGATTCGGTCGAGCGGGTGTGCCGAGCTTCTTCTGGTTTATCGGCACTCAACATGCCGCGACTGTCGCCGAGGCGAAGAAGTCGGGCACGCAATTGCCGGGGTTGCATTCGGACTTCTTCGCGCCAGTGCCGGAACAAACGATTCGAGTCGGCGCGACGACGTTGTCGCTCGCAGTCCTGAGCGCGATGGGTGAATAAAAGAGAAACCCGCCAAGCCCAGGGGCGACCGTAGGGAACTCCTGGGTTCCAGACCGTAAACGTATTGCACTTCCGGCACTCCGAACCCAGGAGCTCGCTGCGCTCGCCCCTGGGCTTGGGGCTTGCTCGAATATCAACGGGTGACGGGGCGAGTAATCGTTTCATGCGACTTGTTGATCGACACGGGGCGAGAGAGGTAGTCCGCCATCGTCAGCCCAATCAGGATGAACAGCCAGTACACGCCGCCGAGGGCATAGAGCCACGTCACTTTGTCGCTGTGGATGACGTGCATGAAGAACAGGATCACGAGCATCGCCTTGGTGGACGCGATGATCAGCCCCACCGGCATATGAGCCGCCCCTAACGGCAGACGCGATGCGAGCACGGTGAGGCCCGTCAACACCAGCAGCGAAACGAAAATGATCGTATACGTGCGAAGCGAGATGTGCGAATGCATGGCTCGCTCCTTTCAAAGACCGCCGCCGCTCAGGTAGAGCAGGGGAAACAAGAAGATCCAGACCACATCGACGAAGTGCCAATAGAGTCCCACCAATTCCACCTGCGGATGATGCTCCGGCGTGTACGCCCCGCGTCTTGCCTTGAAGACCAGCCACCCGAGGATTCCCATCCCGATAATCATGTGAACCGCGTGTAGGCCCGTCATGACGAAGTAGAGCACCATGAAAAGGCGAACATGGCCCAAGAAAAGAGGGTCATCGGGAGGAACGTGAAAGTGCTCGCCGCTGAACCAGCCGGGAATGGGGATCAGGCCTTCCAAATAGTCCACCTGGTACTCGTAAAATTTGAGGCCAAGGAACAGAATGCCGAGCGCGATGGTGGCCAGCAGTCCGTTGACCAGAAATTTGCGGTTGCCGACCTGGGCCCCATGCACCGCCAGCACCATGGTGAAGCTGCTGGATAAGAGCACGACCGTGTTGATGGTCGCCAACCACCAGAGCAACTTGTCCGAAGCAGCCTCGAATGCCTCCGGGAAGAGCGAACGATAGACCGCATACGACGCGAACAGGCCGCCGAAGATCATGACTTCGGTGACGAGGAACGTCCACATGCCGAGATTGGCGGCGCCATGTTGCTGTTCCAGATCGTCGAAATGGTGCGCCAAGGGCGAGGATATCGTGGCGTGGCTCATGATGGATGCCTTCCTGCGATCGAATCCAACGAACGCGAACGACGGTTATTGATCGTCAGGCAGCGAAAGCGAGAGTGCTTGCTTTGCTCCCCTCTCCCTCCGGGAGAGTCCGCGAGAGGGGCTGGGGGTGAGGGCAGACCATTCGCCCTGTGCGATGCTGAATACTGCTCGCGTTTCGCAAAAAAAGGCACCCTCACCCCCAACCCCTCTCCCGGCTCTCCCGGAGGGAGAGGGGAGCAAGACCGGCCTCCGCGCTTTCGCCGCCTGTCGATCAATAGCCGCGACGCGCAGCGGAGCGTGGACAACGTGCCATGCAGTGATTGGGTGCGCTGTCCGCGCTCCGCTACGCGTCGCGGCTAACCATTCGGTTTGCGATTTCATCCCACCACCTCGGTCTCTTGATCCGGGTTGTAGACATACGGCCCCGTCGTCACGATCGGCGTCGTCTCGAAGTTCTCCGTCGGCGGCGGCGAGGGGGTTTTCCATTCAAGCCCGGATGATCCCCACGGGTTCGACGGCGCTTTCTTGCCGTTGCCCAATGCCCAGAGGAAATAAACCAGCGGAATGAAGTAGCCCACCGCGAGGATCGAGGCGCCTGCGGTCGAGAGGACGTTGAGCACCTGCAATTGCGGGTAGATGCTGTAGTCGTGATAGCGCCGCGGCATGCCGAGGTAGCCGAGGATGAACTGCGGGAAGAACGTCAGGTTGAAGCCGACGAAGATCAGCAAGCAGCCGAGCTTCGCCCATCCTTCGGGATACATGCGGCCCGATATCTTCGGCCACCAGTAATGCAGCCCGCCCATGTACGCCATCACCATCCCGCCGACCATGATGTAATGGAAGTGGGCGACGATGAAGTAGGTGTCGGTCACATGCACATCGACCGCGAGCGTCGCCAGAAATAGCCCGGTTAGTCCGCCGATGGTGAAGAGCCCGATGAAGCCGAGGGCATAGAGCATCGGCGTCTGGAAGGAGATCGATCCCTTGTAAAGGGTCGCCGTCCAGTTGAAGACTTTGATGGCGGAGGGGACCGCGACCAGGAAGCTCAGCATCGAGAAGATCAGCTTCGCATAGTCGGACATCGTGGTCGCGAACATGTGGTGTCCCCACACCAGAAAGCCGAGGACGGCGATGCCGATGCTCGAAAAAGCGATGGCTTTGTAGCCGAAGATTTCCTTACGCGCGAAGCACGTCACCAATTCGCTGATCACGCCCATGCCAGGCAGGATCATGATGTAGACGGCCGGGTGCGAGTAGAACCAGAAAAGGTGCTGAAAGAGAATCGGATCGCCGCCGATCGCCGGGTCGAAGATGCCGACTTGAAAGATCCGTTCGACGGCGAGCAGGATGATCGTGATCGTGAGCACCGGCGTGCCCAGGATGATGATTAGGCTGGTGGCATACAGCGACCACACGAACAGCGGCATGCGGAACCACGTCATCCCCGGCGCCCGCATGCGGTGGATCGTCACGATGAAATTGATGGCCGTGAAGATCGACGAGAAGCCGAGGATCAGGATGCCCAGAGCCGTCGCGATCACATGCGTGTGGGCGGAGCGGGTGCTGTAAGGCGTGTAGAAGGTCCATCCCGTGTCCACGCCGCCGGCGAGCATCACATAGAGCGTGAAGATCGCTCCGATCATGTAGATGTGCCAACTCGCGAGATTGAGCTTGGGAAAGGCCAAATCGCGGGCGCCTACCATGAGGGGCAAAACGAAGTTGCCGAGGACGGAAGGGATCGATGGGATGAGGAAGTAGAACACCATGATGATGCCATGCATGGTGAACGTCTTGTTGTAGTTGTCGCGTGTGAGCAAGTCGCCGCGGGGCGTCAGCAATTCGACGCGGACCATGGTGGCCGCGATGCCGCCGAGCACGAACATGAGCGTGACCGACACCAGATACAGGATGCCGATTCGTTTGTGATCGACCGTGAAGAGCCACGATTTGACGCCGTAGGCAACATTCAGGTAGTGCAGAGGTTGCCGGGGACGCGGGGTGGCATCCGGGGTCTGTGCCATTTCCTGGACAGGGGGCTCATGGATCATCGGTCGTCGCTCCCTGCTGCTTCCGGGGATCGCTGTCCTCGTTGCGAAGCGGCGTCTGATTCGGTCCCAGCGAACGAATGAAGGCGATCAAGTCGAGAATGTCCCGTTCGTCCGCCTGCCCTTGGTAGCTCGGCATGATGGGCCGATACCCAGCCACGATTTTCGCCTTGGGCTGCAAGATCGATTCGCGAAGATAGGCATCGTCGGCGATCACGCTTGTGCCGGCCTGCAGGGGAACGCGATTGCCGTAGATTTCTTCCAACAGCGGCGCTCGGTTGCTGCTCTCGCGGTTGTGGCAAGTGATGCACTGAAACTGCAGGAAGAGCTTTCGGCCCCGTGACGCGGCCGACTCGTCGGAGCGAGTGCGCAGCCATTCCTGATAATCGCGAGGCTCCATGGCGATCACCCAGCCCACCATCTGCGAATGATCGGTGCCGCAATACTCGGCACAGAACAGGTGGTATTTGCCAGGCTTCGTCGCGTTGAACCACATGTAGGCATAACGTCCAGGGATCACGTCCTGCTTGACGCGGAAGGCGGGGATCGAGAAATCGTGGATCACATCCTGCGAAGTCATCGTCACCTTGATCGGCGTGTTGATCGGGACATGCAGTTCGTTGATCTCGCGTTGCCCGCCTGGATGCTGCAGATGCCACATCCATTGCTTGCCGACGACATAGATGTCCATCGAATTGGGAGGCGGCTGGTTGGTCATGTAGTACACGCGGGCGCCGATGAAGAAGATCGAAAGGAAGACCAGGAGCATGAACAGCATCACGAACACTTCCACGCGCGTGGACGCGACTGCGGGCAGAGCCCGCTCGTGCCCCGGCCGACGCCGATACTTGACGCAGAAGACGAAGAGCGCCCCGGCGACAAGCAGCGTCATGATCGTGCTGATCGCGACCAGCATGAGGTAGAGCGAGTCCACCCACGGCGCCGCCGTGGATGCTTGCTCCGGAAATAGAGGAACCTCATTCCACATAATTCGCTGCCCGCAGCCTTTCCGTGGGTGGAGTCATCAAGCCCCAGGGTAAGCGCAGCGCACCCTGGGGATGCTTGCATCCGCGGTCTGTATCCCCAGGGTGCGCTGCGCTTACCCTGGGGCTTGGGCCGATCTCCACACGTTTGCCAAATACAACCCGATTAACGCGACCGTGAGCAACGCTCCTGCTCGCATGATCTTCAGCACCGCGATGCCATACTTGCCGAGGACGGGGTCATAGCTCATGCACGTCAGCAACAGCGCCTTCTCGGCAGGCGCCGACACTTTCCCTTGTGAAGCCTCCGCAATCGCAAGCCGCAGGTCGCGCGGCGAAAAATCGAGGCCGAACAGGTAACGCGCAACCGTTCCATCGGGAGCGAGCACAATGACGCCGCTGGGATGGGCGAACTCGCCTTTGGCCGAATCCCACTGGTATGGAAACCCGACGGAATCCGTGAGCTTACGCACTGCCTGCTCGTCGTTGCGAAGGAAGTGCCAACCCTCGATCGAACTGGGCCGGCCGTATTCCTCGATGCACGCCGACTTCACCGCGGGGCCCAGCGAGGCGTCCTCCTTCGGATCGATGCTGACGTGAATCACATTCACTTCGGAGCCGACGTTGAACGGCACCTTGGCGAGCGAACCGACGACGTTTTTCAAGAGTACCGCACACAGCCGCGGACAACGCTGATAGCCCAGCATCAGGATGGTCGGCCGATCGCCGATCAGTTGGCCCAGCGAGACGTCACGGCTTAAGTCGTCGACAAAACGCAGATCGAGCGGAACTCTTTCGCCGAGCTTCTGCTCGAATTGCAACTCCGCCAACTCGCGCGGCAGCGGCTGAGCGTGTGCAACCGTCGCCATGGAGGCGATAAGGATGAGCGGGAGCAGGAGAGTAGTCCTCACGCTCCGCGTGAGGTCAGCGGCGATGTAAGGCCAGACCGCCGTGGAAACAAGTTTATCTAACTTGTTTGAAAACTCTCCGAAAAACCATTCCGACAAGTTAGATAAACTTGTCGCCACGAAATGGGGGCTACCGGCCGACCTTGCATCGCCGTTGACCTCATGCGGAGCGTGAGGACCACTCTGGATCCCGTTCACTTTTGGGCCTCCTTCTTCGCGGAGAAGCGCAGGCCGGCTTGTTCCGCCTTCTTGGGATCCGCGAGGATCTTCATCGCTTCATCAATCGGGATGCGGATCGTTTTCTTCTTCTCGTCGCTGTAGCCGTACGATTCGAGCACCTTCTTCTCCTGGACGCGCAGCTTGATCAAATCGCCTTCGTTCGTCTCCTGAAGACGCGGCTCGGGAATCGTCTTGAGTCGCTCCTGAAAGTCCGCGGGGCGGTCCTTCTGGACGGCGGAGAGCTTCGGGAACGACTGACGTTCGCGTTTCTCGAACGAGCCGGCCATCAGCCAAAGCATGACATGGATGACCGCCGCCAGCACCGCCAGCGCAATGCCGAAGACGACGATGCCGCCCAGGTTGATCGTGTCGGCTTCGTGCCGCGGCTCAGTGGCCGTGCGAATCTCTGCCATGGGCGAGATACTCCTGCCAGGCCGGGTCCCATTCGAGCAACATCCGCCGCGAGCGAATCCCGCGGAGGAACGACCAACTCCAAATCCCGCCGATGCCGAGGAACAAGGCCCCATCCAGCCAGTGGGCCCGCAGCCCCGGCGTATGCACATCCTCCATCGTCTCCCCCGCGGTCTGCGGCTCCTTCTTCGTCTCATGCCCCTTCGTATCGCCGGCGGGCGCCGGGCTTGCGTTCGGCGTCTCATGGGCGCCGAACGACGGCTGGATCAGCCAGAAATGATGGATCACATGCAGCGTGAGGATGATGCATGCGATCGCCGCGATCCGGTTCGGATTGCGTTTCATGTCTCGGCTCAGGAGCAAGACGAAAGGGAGCGCGAAGTAGAAGAGGAACAGCACCCACGCCAAAACCTGCCAGCCGCCTTCGATCCGGCGAAGGTAATAGATGGTTTCTTCCGGCAAGTTGCCTGACCAGATCAACAGGAACTGCGAGAACGACATGTACGCCCACAGCATCACGAATGCGAGCATGAGGTTGCCCAGGTCGTTCCACAGCGTCTTCGAGATCATCGGGCCGAACGAGGGGTTCGCCGCCTGACGGGTCAGCGTCCAGATCGCCAACGCCATCGCGGGCAGCATTTGGCTCACGCCGACGAGCACGGGAAAGATCGATGAAAACCAGTGCGGTTCGAGCGACATCATCCAATCGATGGCGGCGAATGAGAGCATCCCGCCATGCAGCACGAGGGCAGGGCCGCTGATGGTTCGCAACCGGCGGTCGCGGACTCGGCTATAGTCCCGTTCCTGTCGGATGTTGACGCTGCGGAGATGCCAGGCGATGGCATTCCAGACCACGAAGTAAATGGCGGCCCGAATGAGGAAGAAGGAGACATTCAGGTACGAAGCCTTCTTCTGCAGCAGCGGATCATGAGCGACATGCTCCGCATTGGCCCAGGGGAAAATATGGTGCATGCCCAATGCGATCGGAATGAACAAGATCGCCATCACCAGGAGGTTTTGCGCCATCGCTTCGAGAATGCGGCGAATCGCCAAGCCCCACAATCCGCCGGTGAGGTTGTTGAGCAATAGGATCGTGAGCGAGCCGACGGAGATATTCAGGAAGATCAGGTAGGCCCAGAGATACGACTGGAAAAAGTGGTCGGGCGACAACCACCAGCCAAGCAGCCCGAGGGCTGCGCCGATCGCTGCGGCGCCGAGGGCATACGGCTGAATGCGATCCCAAAGTTCGGGGGCGGTGGGAAGCGTCGTGGCGCTCATTGGCCCCCCTCCTTGGCGAGGGCGGCTTGTTCCGTTTCCGGAACATCCTCCATCGATGCATTCTGGCTGTATTGCAGCGCCCGCACGTATGCGACGATCGCCCAACGATCCCGCGTCGGGATTTGATGCGAGTAGGAGGGCATGGCGCCCCAACCTCGCGTGACGACGTCGAAGATGTATCCGGCCTTCGCGTTTCGCAGTCGCGGAATGTGGTACGACGGGGCAGGGGCGTAACCACGCTGAACGATCATGCCTTTGCCGTAGCCTGTGCGATCGTGACACATCGAGCAGAAGATCTCGTAACGATTCCTGCCGCGAGCCAGCAGCTTCGCGTCTACCGGGATGGGGAAGGCTTCGACATATGGGTCCGCATGTTGGGCGACGCCCAGCATCGGCATCGGCCCCGCGGCGGCGAGGCCGAACATGGCGACGGCGAAATGGGTCGCGGCTTCGCCGCCGTCTTTGCCGGTGGCGAACTGGTAGGTCTCTTCCAACATGCCGCGCGCGATGGTGCCGTCGACGAGCGGCCGGGCTGAGCGCTGGTCGCGGAAGAACGAACTTGGCGTCAGTGGGCGATGGCTTGGCTGTTGTGCCATCTGCTGACGGCAACCTGCTACCGATAGGGCCGCAAAGATTGTGAATGCCGTAAATGCGCGGCGTGCTTTCCCCCCTCTCCCCTTGGGGGAGAGGGGGGTAAGAACTGGTCAGTTCTCCACATCGCTGACCTCCTTCGCGTGGGCGGCTAGAAGGTGGCGGCGGGTTTCGACGAGGTCGAACTTGGGATCCGTCGATTCGATGCACAAGAAAAAGCGATCGCGCGATGCCAGCGCGAATCGCTCCACGTTGAACAGCGGGTGGTACGGCATCGGCAGCCCATTGAGCGCCAGCATGCCCAACACCGCGGAAAACGCGGCAAAGAGGATCGTCAGCTCGAACGTCACGGGGATCCACATCGGCCAACTGTTCAGCGGTCGGCCGCCGACGTTGTGCGGGTAGTCGATCGCCATGAAGTAGTACTGCATCCCGAAGCCCGTGAGCCCGCCCACGATGCCTCCGATCAGCACGATGAGCGGCAGCCGGCTCGTCTTGAAATCGAGCGCATCGGACACCGCGTGACTGGGATACGGCGTGTACGCATCCATGGAGCGATAGCCGGCTTCGCGCATCGTTTCGATGGCGTGGATCAGCGGCTTTTCGCCGTCGAACTCAGCCACGAGGCCATATAGGGTGGGAACAGTGGTAGGAGCGTTCATGTCGTTTGCTCCTTCCCTTGCACTTCGGATTGCAGTGCCCGCATTTCGAAGATCGAAATCATCGGCAGGAACCGCACGAACAGGAACAGCAAGCACACGAACAATCCGATGGTGCCGATGTAAGTCGCCCAATCCCAGAAGGTCGGGTAGTACATGTCCCACGACGACGGCAGATAATCGCGATGCAGGCTGGTCACCACGATGATGAACCGCTCCAGCCACATGCCGACATTGACGATCAGCGACACGACGAACAGCACCGGGATGCTCTGCCGGAATCGCTTGAACCAAAAGATCTGCGGCGAGATGACGTTGCATGCAAGCAAAAGCCAGTAGACCGGTGCGTAGGGCCCAAAGAGGCGATTGAGGGCGACGTATTGCTCGAACTCGTTGCCGCCATACCACGCCATGAAGCCTTCCATCGCGTAGCCGTAGCTCACGAGCATGCCGGTCGCGAGGATGATCTTGGCCATGTTGTCGAGATGGCGGAGCGTGATGAAATCCTGCAGGCCATAGATCGACCGGATCGGAATCGACAGCGTCAGCACCATGGCGAAGCCGGAGAAGATGGCTCCCGCGACGAAGTAGGGAGGGAAGATCGTGGTGTGCCAGCCGGGTAGGATGGCGACGGCGAAGTCGAACGACACGACGGTGTGCACCGAGACGACGAGGGGGGTCGCGAGACCCGCGAGCAGCAGATACGCCTGCTCATAGCGGAACCAATGTTTCGCGGAGCCGCGCCATCCCATGGCCAGGAACCCGAAGACGATTTGCGCCGCCCGGTTTTTCGCCCGGTCGCGAAGCGTGGCCATGTCGGGAATAAGTCCGACATACCAGAACATGAGCGAGACGAGCAGATACGTGGTCACCGCGAACACATCCCACACGAGCGGGCTGCGGAATTGCGGTTGCAGGCCCATCGTGTTGGGATAAGGCGTGAGCCAATAGAAGAACCACGGCCGCCCCATGTGCATCAGCGGAAAGATACCCGCACAGGCGACGGCGAAGAGCGTCATCGCCTCGGCGAATCGGTTGATCGAGGTGCGCCACGGTTGCTTCAGCAACAGCAGGATTGCGGAAATCAGCGTACCGGCGTGGCCAATGCCGATCCACCATACGAAGTTGACGATCGCGAAGCCCCACATGACCGGGGCGTTGATCCCCCAGATGCCGGTGCCGCGAACGATCAGATATCCCAGCGAGGCGAACAGCACCATCACGAGGGCGAACGAAACTGCGAGGCCTAGCATCCAACCGCGCGTGGTCTTGCGAGCCAGCACAATGCTGCTGATCTTGTCGGTGATGGATCCAAACGTGTGGCCCGGCGCCAGCACCGGCGTGGACGTGCCGGACCCGTTCGCCGGCCTGGGCGGCTGCATGGGATCATCGTTCGTGCTGGAAGTCCGCGGATCCATCGCTCGCTAGCGCTGCCTTTCCAGTTCCGCCAATCGCGGGTTCGGGTTTTTCAGTGCCGCCAAATAGGTCGTCCGCGGCCGAGTGTTAAGGTCCGCGAGCAGGCCATAGTGCGTCGGTTCGCGGTTCAACTTGCTCACCCGGCTGTTGCGATCCATGAGATTTCCGAAGGTGATCGCCCCCGCCGGGCATGCCGACTGACACGCCGTGACGACGTCGCCATCGACGCGTGGCCGATCGTGGACGGTCGATTCGATCTCGGTCTGCCGAATGCGCTGGACGCAGTACGTGCATTTCTCCATGACGCCGCGACTGCGGACGGTCACTTCCGGGTTGCGGCCCAGTTGCAAAACGGGCGTCTCGAAATCCTGGTACTGCAGGAAATTGAATCGGCGAACTTTGTAGGGGCAGTTGTTGGAGCAATAACGGGTGCCGACGCAGCGGTTGTAGACCATGTCGTTGAGCCCGTCGTTGCTGTGAACGGTCGCCTCGACCGGGCACACCACTTCGCACGGCGCGTTTTCGCAGTGCATGCAGGTAACGGGTTGACGATGGACTTCCAGCGGGTCTTGCGGCGTCTCTTGCTTGAAGTAGGTGTCGATGCGGATCCAGTGCATCTCGCGCGAGTTCAGCACCTGGTCCTTGCCGACGATCGGGATGTTGTTTTCCGATTGGCAAGCGACGATGCACGAACTGCAACCCGTGCAACGGCTCAGGTCGATCACCATGCCCCATTGCTGGTTTGGGTCGGGGCTCGGATGTTCGCTGTAGAGCGTGAGCGACTGGCGCGGAGCATGGGCCGGCCGCGGGATGGTCGGCGGGTGTTCGGGCGTCCCTGCATAGACCAGGTTGCGGTTTTCCATCAGAAAGTGATTTTGCGTGCGTGCGAGCGGTTGCTTGGTCCCCGTCATTCGCGGGACGGCAACGCCGGTGCGACGCCATGGGCGGTCGCTGGTGCGGATCGCATAAGCGGAGTAGCTGAGGTTGTTGCCGACACGCCCCGCATTGGTTCGGCCATAGCCCAGATGCACTGTGAACGAATCGTCCGCATGACCGGGCACGACAACGAGCGGGCCGATGATTTTGCGGCCATCGATGTCGATCTCAATGAGCTTGCCGTCCGCTTCCTCGGGGCGATTCGCAGGGGCGTAGCCGCGTTGCACGGCGGTTGTCGGGCTGACGTGGATGCCGGCGTCCCATGTCAGTTTCGTGACGGGTTTCGGCAATTCCTGCAGCCAGCCGTTGTTCGCATAGCGTCCATCAAGCTGTGTCGGATCCGGTTGGAAAACGATCTCGACCCCTTCGGCCGCCGCCTCGGTGCGTGGAGCCCGTGTCCAGTTTTCTTGAAGCGACGCATTACGCGCGGAGACCGCAGTCCGCTCAACGAACCCGTCATGCACCGCTTTGCGCCACCATGTTTCGAAGTCGCCGGAAAGCGATTGTGTGATGCCGAGCGAGCGACGCATTGCGGTCAGCGTCGCGTCGTCTCGGTCCGGCGATCGGAAAAGCTGCCGCCAAAATCCGCGGACCACGTCGTAGGTCGAGCGCGACGGCTCCTCGGTGAGCAGGCCGAGGAACTCATACGGCGACATGCCGCCGTAGAGCGGGGCGATGAGCGGCTGAATGACGGAGATGGCGCCGTCGAACGCACGAATGTCGCCCCACGACTCCAGGTAGTGCGTCGAGGGGACGTGCCACAGGCTATGGTCGGAGGTTTCGTCCGCATGCTGGCTCAGATGAGCGCGGAATGGAACCCGCATCAGCTTGTTGGCGAAGTCGAGGTCGGCCGGGGCGTTGTAGACCGGGTTGCCGCCGACGATGAGCAGCGCCTCCACTTCGTTGCGATCGATCGCCTCGGCCAGGGTGCGAAGCGACGGATCCTGATCCGACGGCGGCCGATAGCAGACCGGGGCGGCGAACTCAACGGTGCTGCCGAAGGCGCCGAGCGCCCGATTGATCGCATGGCCCAACGCATGGACGTAAGGCGGCTGGCTTTCGCCGACGAGAACGACGCATCGGCCGCGATGGCCTTGCAGATCGGCGGCGAGAACGCGGATCCAGTCGTCCGCGATTCCGTGCGGCGGACCTTGCGGCGCATTGCCGATGGGGACGTTCAGCGCCTGGGCGAGGGCGCACGCGAAACTTTCGATCGCCGCATTCTTCATCGACCAACGGTGGTCGGCCGTCATGCCGGTCACGGTGAGATTGTTCTCGACCATGTAAAGGCGGTTCATCGCCTGAACATTGTTCTGCGTGGTTCGTTGTCCGCGGCGCAGGCTGAAGTCGCGCCCCAATCGTACCGCCGTCGGACCCGCGCTGAGGAAGTCGCAATCGAGCGAGACGATGACGTCTGCTCGATCGAACCGCAGGCGCATGTCGAGCGGTTCGCCGAAGGCGTGGATCGCGCCCTGGCGTGCGTTGTCCGTGTCGAGCGGTTCGTGGATGTGCCAGCGTGCTTGCGGGAAACGCCGCAGGATCGTTTGAATCTCGTGAGCCATCGTCGGCGAGGTGACCGTTTCCGTCAGGATGCGCAGCCGCAGGTTTTGTTCGCCGCGTTGACTCCAGGTGGACCGCAGCGCCTGGATGAACTCCTCGCGTGAGCTGATGTCGCCGCGGTAAGTGAGGTTTTGCGAGCGATCCGGATCGTAGAGCGAGAGGATCGACGCCTGGGCGAAGATGTCGGTCGGCCCATGCGGGCCATGTGCATCCGGGTGAGCGAGATTCGCGGGATGGGTCGGATTGCCTTCGATCTTCGTCGGCCGTCCGAGGCGGCTTTCGACCAGCAAACCCTGCGCGTATCCCAAGGTCGGCATCGCCGTCGCGTAATAGGCGGGCCGGCCTGGCATGACCCCCTCCGGCGGGCGGACATAGGGAAGGATGCGTTCCGTCGGCGCCGGGGAGCAGCCGGTGAGGCCGGCTAGCGCCAACGATGCGGCCATCAACTCGAGGAATCGCCGCCGATCAACCCCTTCGGGGACTGCGGGCATTTGACCGGGAAACTTCTCCTCTACGAACTCATCAAAGCCCGGGCTCTGACTGAGTTCTTCGAGGCTCCGCCAATAGCGCGGACCGGAAGCGCCGTCGAGCTTCTTGCGAACCATCTCAAGATCGAGCGGCGCGGACATAAGGGACAATCCTCTCATTCCCAGTCAATCCCAAGCCCAGGGGCGACCGTAGGGAACTCCTGGGTTCCTGACCGAAGACGTTATCGCGCTTCCGACACTCCGAACCCAGGAGCTCGCTGCGCTCGCCCCTGGGCTTGGGGTTCTGCTCTTTAGCGGTGACACGTCGAACAATCCGTCTTCGTGCTCCGCACCTGATACTCGTCGATCAATTTCGCCGCCAGCTTGCCGCCGTCGCGGGGCGGGACCCACTCCATGTTGAAGATCTCGTCGCGTGGGCGGATGTGGCGTTCGGGATGGCGATGGCACTCGAGGCACCACTCCATGTGCAGGCTCGCATGTTGCCAGGTGAGAGGCATTTGATGCACCGGCCCATGGCAGGTCGCGCAGCCCATCCCCTTCTTCACATGGATGCTGTGATCGAAATACGCGAAATCCGCGAGGTTATGCACGCGGCGCCAGGGGATCGATTCGTCCGTTCGCCAACTTTCGCGGACGACTTCGAGCATCGGGCTCTTCGCCCATATCTGTTGATGGCAATTGATGCAGGTCCGTGTGGGGGGGATGCCGGCGAAAGCGGAGCTTTCCACTGTCGTGTGGCAATAGCGGCAATCGATGCCAAGCCCGGCAACGTGATGCTGATGACTGAAGGGAACCGGCTGATCGCGCGCTTCGCCGACGCCCGTGACGTAGTCCGAGCGGACGTAGACATTGCCTGCCCAGAAGATCCCAGCCAGCACGAAAAGCGAGCCGAAGATCGTCAGGCGCGAAATCGTATTGAAGCTGCGATGAAAAATCTGCGGCATCGCGTGCTGCCTTGCGGCCTCAGTTTCGCGTTAGGGCAGTCAGGCAAAGCAAATGAAATACCGAAGGTTTGACGGCGTTAGCGCGAAGATGCGTAAACCCTTGTTTACATACGGACATGGGTAAGCGGAATTCGAACAAGACTGTCGTGGCACTGTCAATCCAAGGCAACTGTGTTCGCTTCAAATGCGAATGGATGTGCGCAGCCAAGGATTTCGGACGATTTGCATTGCGAGGATTTTCGTTACGGACGTTTTCGATGGCCCGTTTGTTTCAGAGGATTCAAAAGCAGTCCTTATTTTCAAGGACATCAATCTTGGTTGTATATTGTCCTTACGCCAAAGGCGTTACAGCGCACAGTCCAGGGTTGCGATCGTAGCGTGCTACCCTGGGTTTAGCGGTAGTCAGGCCGAAGTACCCCAAAGGGGTTCGAGCAACCCGTCGGTATCCGTGGCTTCAACCCCGTTGGGGTAGGCGGTTTCTCTTTTCGCGTTACCCAGGGTAGGCTCCCTGCGGTCGCCAACCCTAGGCTACGCGCTGTAACGCCGTTGGCGTAAGGAGCGCTTGGTTGACGATTCTTGAGGTGCTTTGGTGATCCCTGCTTAATAAAGCAAACGCATCTCAACGCGAAAGAGATCGCGGCTCCAGGCGGAACCGGTGAGGGCCCGACTATAGCCGCCGAACAAATCAATGTTGCGGCCGAAACCCACACGAACGCCCGCGCTGGCGTTGAGGATCGTCTGCCCCGCGGCATTGACATATTCGACCGCGCCCGAGGGATGCACCACTTCGGACCCGCCGGAAAGGATGGTCCATCCTTGCGCTTCGATGACGGGGTTGAACCAGATCTCGTTGGCGGGCCGTTGCCCATACGCCAGGCCGATGCCGTAGCGGAACAGGTCTCCGGTATAGGGCCCGCCGCCAAGGCCCGCCCAATAATGGGCTTCGCCTTCGATCAGCAAGAAATCGACGGGCCGATAGTTCAGCAGCAGGCCCGGCTGGATCGTCCACTGACGAACGCCGATCCGGCCTTGTTCCCCCGTCGGCATGGTGGCGCGAAGCTGAAACGACGCCACAATCGGCTGCGTGTCGATGATCGCATACTTGAAGCCGAACGCCAGATCGCCGATGCCGGACGCATTCGCGTTCACATCCGGATTGAGCCAACGCATCGGCTGTTCGACGAAGACGGAAATCCACGGGCTGGGAGCGATTTCCAGCATCGTGTTCCAGTTCATGACGTCGACATTCGACTCCGGTTTCGGCAGAGATGAACGCGCAAAGAGATACCCATCGCGCAGCGGCCGACGGTTCTGCCGCTCGACGTCGAAGCGCGTGCGCAGCATATTTCGCGGCAGGGCGCTGTCGATGAAGCTGACTTGGGAATCGGTGGACAAAAACGTGTTGACGGTCGCGACCGTATCGGGCGACACGATCGGCGAGGACTCAATGCGTGCTTGAGCCGCGGCATGTCCGAGGAGACATGCCCACAGCAAGGCGGCAGCAGTCCATCGCGCGAAGTATCGCCCCATGAATTCCTCTCAAGTCGCGGGACGATACGGCCGACATGGCGGGGACGCAAGCCGAAATTTGGGGAAGATGCAACGAAGGGTTCTAGGAATCCCAAGCCCAGGGGCGAGCGCAGCGAGCTCCTGGGATCCAGACGGAAGACGGCGTCCCATTCAGGAAGGCACAGCCTTCGCTTATGGATAAGGATTACCGGCTGGATCCCAGGAACTCGCTACGCTCGCCCCTGGGCTTGGTACGGATGCCGCCGTTTCAGCAATAAATCGATCCCCCATATAATGGGGGGATTCGCATAAAGGAGCTGGTCGTGGGTATTCCCAAGGTCGCGATCGTCGGGCGGCCGAATGTCGGCAAATCATCGCTATTCAACTGGTTGGCCGGCAAACGGATCGCCATCGTCGATCCCACGCCCGGCGTCACGCGCGATCGGCTCTCCGCTCCCGTCGATGTGGACGACCGCTGGTTCGAAATCACCGATACCGGCGGCATCGGCGTCGTGGATCGCGACGACCTTTCCGAGGACGTCGAACGCCAAATCCGCCTCGCCGTGGATGAGGCAGCCGTCATTCTGTTTGTCGTGGACGGACGCGATGGGATCACGCCGCTCGATCAACTTGCCGGCGAAAAATTGCGACGTCTTACGAAGCCGGTCTTGCTGCTCGCCAACAAGTGCGACCATGCCGACATCGAAGCGTACGTGGCCGAGTTCATCAAGCTGGGCTACGGCGAACCGCTTTGCGTGAGCGCTCAGCAGAGCCGCGGCAAAGAAGAGCTGATGCGGCGGATCCTCGAGCATCTTCCCACCGATTCGATGCCGACTTCCGAATCGCTCGACGCGGCGGTGAAAATCGCCCTCGTAGGCCGGCGAAACACGGGGAAAAGCACGTTTCTCAACGCCCTCGCCGAGGAAGAGCGGACCATCGTCAGCGAAGTCGAGGGGACGACCCGCGACAGCGTCGATGTCCGCTTCGAGCGCGACGGCAAACTCCTGGTCGCCATCGATACCGCCGGCGTTCGCTACCGCGGCAAAGTAAAGGACGACCTCGATTTCTACAGCCTGGCCCGCTCCGAACGCTCGATTCGCCGAGCGGATGTCGTGCTCCACTTTCTGGATGCCATGACGACGATCAGTCTCGTGGACAAGCAACTCGCCGGCTATGTGCTCGAAAACTACAAGCCGGCGATCTTCGTCGTCAACAAGTGGGATCTGACCGAAGGCCAGATCGCGACGGGCGAATATGGCGAGTATTTGCGGAAGGTTTTCCCGAGTCTGGATTTCGTGCCGGTCGCGTTCGTGACGGCCAAGATGGCGAAGAACGTGCATTCCGTCGTCAATCTCGCCCAAAACCTCTTCAAGCAGGCATCTGCCCGAGTAACGACGGGGGATTTGAACCGCGTCTTGCGGATGGCCGTGGAAACCAATCCGCCGCCGATGCGACGCAACCGCGCGGGAAAGGTTTATTTCGCGACCCAGGCCGCCATTCAGCCGCCGACGATCGTGCTGTTCACGAATGGGCCGGAACTGTTCGACAACACGTATCGGCGCTACCTGATGAAGACGTTCCGCGATCATCTGCCGTTCAACGATGTGGCCATCAAGATGTATCTCCGCACGCGTGGCGGCAGCCGCAATGTCGATGATGGCGAGACGAAAGAGACGCCGGAAACGCCAGTTCCGGCTCCCACGCCAAAGCCGAAAGCCAAACTGACGGGGCCCACGAAGTCATCGAAGAAGAAGCGGGAAGTTGGCGATCTTTGGAAGGACGTCTAATTCGACGATTCCCATATCCGTTCCATTTGGACGCCCGATTTTGGTCGCCGAGTCGCCATAAGTGACGACTCGTGCGACCTTTTCAATTTCCAATCCGTTCCATTTCGCCTTGGAGGGGTGTGCCAAGGATATGGCGACGAAAAGCGATCTCCCTGGACAAGTCTTTCCGCAGTTGGCCGCAGAAATTCGCTGGCGTTGCTGTTTCTGTGCCGAACCTCGACTTTTTCGGGCACCCAAGTGCCTTATAGCGCGGCAACTTACGGCCGAAAAGGGGACGCGGAAGTTCATTTTCGGCAAATTCGCCTGGCCAACCTCGATTTTTCATCTCTCGTACACCATCGTTGCAAGCCTATAAAGTACAGTGATTTGCGAGAACAGGCCGTCGGATTTCCCGCGCCGGTCCGGCCAAATTCCCCTTACCAGCTGGGAATTTTCTTGACCTGGCCTCCAATTCGCGACATAATTCGGACAACGGCTGGCGTCTCTTCTTAAGTCTCGACGCCGCAACGGAAAACACTCTCTCGGCTCTGCCCCAACAAGCAGCGGGCAAAGGCGGCAGGGCCTTTTTTCCAAAAATTCCATTCTCGACCGTTGACATCCCCCCTGCCGGCCTTTATAGTTTGAGTGTCGTCGCTGACACGTTTCGACGCGAACGCGACAACAAAACAAACGATGCCTCTGGCGTCGAATGTTCTTTGACAATTCGGAATGCACCTTTACAAGCCTATGCGAGAGGGTGTTACGCCTTGCGGCATGACACTAACTCTCGCCGACAGCAACCGAAAGGTTGTTGTCATCGAAAGACTTTGAGTGTCATGCAAGTAAGGCGACAATTACAGGTTTAAACCTGAAAAAGGGGAGCTGCGACGGCGGAACAGGACCTTGCGTCCTGGAAAACTGTTGAGGCGAACCTAAGTATCGATTGTTTAGACCCGAGGCTTCGGCCAAGGGAATGACGCAGATACGCATTTTTGAAGGGTTTGATCCTGGCTCAGAACGAACGTTGGCGGCATGGATTAGGCATGCAAGTCGAACGAATGTCGGGTAGCAATACTCGGCGGAAGTGGCGAAAGGGGCAGTAATGTATGGGCAACCTACCCTGGGGTTGGGCATAGCCGTTCTAACGAGCGGGTAATTCCCAGCGATTTGACGAGGAGGCATCTCTTTGTCAAGAAAGAATTTCGCCTCGGGAGGGGCTCATATCGTATTAGCTAGTTGGCGGGGTAACGGCCCACCAAGGCGAAGATGCGTAGCGGGTGTGAGAGCACGACCCGCGCCACTGGCACTGAGACACTGGCCAGACACCTACGGGTGGCTGCAGTCGAGGATCTTCGGCAATGAGCGCAAGCTTGACCGAGCGATGCCGCGTGTGCGATGAAGGCCTTCGGGTTGTAAAGCACTGTCGAGGGGGATCAAGGGGCAACCTTGAGTGATCCCTGGAGGAAGGGCGGGCTAAGTTCGTGCCAGCAGCCGCGGTAAGACGAACTGCCCAAACGTTGTTCGGAATCACTGGGCTTAAAGGGCGCGTAGGCGGCAGATCAAGTCAGGGGTGAAATCCGGCAGCTCAACTGTCGAAGTGCCTTTGATACTGATTTGCTCGAGGGATATAGGGGTCTGTGGAACTTCTGGTGGAGCGGTGAAATGCGTTGATATCAGAAGGAACGCCGGTGGCGAAAGCGACGGACTGGATATCTTCTGACGCTGAGGCGCGAAAGCTAGGGGAGCAAACGGGATTAGATACCCCGGTAGTCCTAGCCCTAAACGATGGGTACTAGATAGTAGACTTACATGGGTTTACTGTCGAAGCAAAAGTTTTAAGTACCCCGCCTGGGGAGTATGGTCGCAAGGCTGAAACTCAAAGGAATTGACGGGGGCTCACACAAGCGGTGGAGCATGTGGCTTAATTCGAGGCTACGCGAAGAACCTTATCCTGGGCTTGACATATGCGAAAGCGGTAGGAAGTAGCGGACGGAAACGTCCCGCCAACGGTATCCAATCCGGAACCTACTACAGGTGCTGCATGGCTGTCGTCAGCTCGTGTCGTGAGATGTCGGGTTAAGTCCCATAACGAGCGAAACCCTTGTCCTTAGTTGCTACTCGCAAGAGGCACTCTAAGGAGACTGCCGGTGTTAAACCGGAGGAAGGCGGGGATGACGTCAAGTCCTCATGGCCTTTATGCCCAGGGCTGCACACGTGCTACAATGGTGCGAACAAAGGGAAGCAAACTCGCGAGAGATGAGCAAATCCCAAAAAACGCACCCCAGTTCAGATTGAAGGCTGCAACTCGCCTTCATGAAGTTGGAATCGCTAGTAATCGCGGGTCAGCAACACCGCGGTGAATGTGTTCCTGAGCCTTGTACACACCGCCCGTCAAGCCACGAAAGAGAGGGACGTCCGAAGCCACCTTTACCGGCGTCGAAGACGGACTTCTTGATTGGGACTAAGTCGTAACAAGGTAACCGTAGGGGAACCTGCGGTTGGATCACCTCCTTTCTAAGGATGTAATCCACTTTCGGAAAGGCAACGATCCGAAAAGAATCATGTACGCCGTCCGCATAGGCTTCGCATTCCGATAATCATCGAAACAGAACCCCGCCGTCCTCACGACTGGCGGGGTTTTTGTTTTTGCCAAACTCTTCGTGGCGACAAGTTTTTCCAACGTGTCGAAAACTTCATAATCACTGAAAGCCCAGGGGCGAGCGCAGCGAGCTCCTGGGATCCAGGCCGAAGACATATCGCTCTTCCGACGCTCCGATCCCAGGAACTCGCTGCGCTCGCCCCTGGGCTTGAGTTGTCTTCGAAAAGTTTGTCGACTGATTTCCCGATAAGATCAGATTTATTCACCCTTTCGCTGCGAGTCGGTTGCTCCCATGTTGCTCGCTCCCGACGACCTTCAGAAGTTCTTCAAGCTGAACCGCGCGTTCATGTTCTTCGTGAACCAACGCCTCCACGCCACTCCGCACCAGCCTGCCGATCCCCACGAGTATTCCAGTCTCGCCAACGCTGTTCGCGTGAAAGTGCGCGATGCATTCGTCGCACATCCCGAAATCATCCAGACCTTCGTCGATGAGAACCCCTTCGGCTTCTCCCCCGACGAACTCGCCATCATCGATTCTTGGCGCCATTTCTTAAAAGAAACGTTCCTCTTGATGGAGCACGGTCGAAACTACTCGGTTTTGATGAATTTGAGCGGCCCGCCCATCGCGTATGCCGTGCTTGCCTTGTCTCAGTCCTTCAAGGAGTTGCTCGGCTCGGAAGTGCCGAGGATGGTCGAAACGGTTCTGCTTCCGTTCGAAGACAAGATCGTTTACGATGCCCTCCTTTGCACCTTCGGATTGACAGTTACCACCGACCTGCGGCGGGCAATCGACGAGCGACTGAAGAAGGCAACCGCGTTGTTCGGCCTCGTGACTTCGTTGCCGATGGAACACGTTTCCCGGCAAACGGCGACGCCGCCGCCAAAAGCGCCGACGAAGGAAGCGAAGGACGACGCCCTAGGCGCCGTCCAGAGTCTGATCGATGCATTCTGCAAGGAGCACTTGAACGAGGAGTACGCCGCCGTTTGCCGGAAGATGGCCGAGATGCTGCACCGCAAACGGCCCTCGCCGTTGCTTCAAGGCAAGCCGAATGCCTGGGCAAGCGGCATTATCCGAGCTGTGGGCGGCCAAAACTTTCTGCACGACAAGACGCAGACGCCCTACCTTCGCTCCGCCGACATCGATCGACTGCTCGGAACCAGCCCCAGCAGCGGAGCGGCCAAACTGTCCGCCATCCGCAAGATGCTGAAACTGCACCCGTTCGACCCGACCTGGACGCTCCCCTCCCGCCTGGAAGACAACCCGCTCGTCTGGATGCTTAAAGTCAACGGCTTTCTCATGGACATCCGCATGGCGCCGCGAGAAGCTCAGGTGGTCGCCTTCGAGAAAGGGCTGATCCCCTACATTCCGGCGGATCGAAATGCAGGCGAAAGGTAATGCGACATGCCTCCTATGTTCCGCCTACTGTGTCAGCACGCCGGTTCGCTCTACGGCTTGAGCAGATCGTCCAAAATGACCACCGCCACTCCGGCAACGCCTCGAAAGCCTACGTCGTTCGTGATGAAGAGCGTGCAGCCCGTGGTCTGGGCGGCGGCAAAACGCAATGCGTCCGGAGTTTTGACTTTCGTGGTAGCGCGGAGGCGGGCGGCTTCGCGGAGAATGATTTGCGTAATGGGCAAGTGCCGAATATCGGATCCAAGGAGGGCCTGTTCGTAGGCTTGCTCCAGCGTGGCGTCGCCTCGTTTGCGAGCCCCAACCAGCGTCTCCATCAACGACAACTTCGCTGCTGACGACTTCGATGGATTTCGACTGTGCAGCAAGCCAAATCGGAGCAAGCAGCGGTCCGTATTTTGGATGCTTTTCGACAGCGTAAATGATCGGGTTCGCATCAAGGTAAACTACCCCGGATGCCGGCAGAATCAGCGATCCCACGAGTCCTTCTCCTCACGCAGATGGTGCTCGTATTCTTCCCAGGTATCGAACGCGCGCGGCCCCGGCGGCAAGGTCTTGAGGAGTTCCGCCATGGCGATCCGACGTGAGGGCGCGTGCTCAGTCACGAGCGAAACTTCCACTTTTGCCCCTTCCGGCAATGGCGAACTCGGAACGACGACGCCGTTAGTTACGACTCCAGTGATGGTCGCGGACATGACTTCTCCCTCCTTTGCTTCGCCAATTGTACCGTGTCGGTCGAATCTTCGTGTACTCGTCTTTGCTCAAACCTCATCGGCGGCGGCAACGGCGATATCATTCGCGCGGATCGCTTCGGCGATCTCCGCTTCGGCGATCTCCGATTCGTTGGCGGCAGCGTAAGCCCATGCCGCTTCGAGATCGGCTTGCGTCAAGCCTTGCGCGGTCTGAGCGATATCGGCATCCGAGAGACCCACTCGCCGATACGCGACCAAACCCCACACCGTGATCCGAGTATCGCGCACGCACGCATCGCCCCCGAAACGGTCCGGATGCTTGGCAATCCAACTCAACAGAATCCGAACCGTGGCCCCTTCCGGCAGCGGCGAACTCGGAACGACAACGCCGTTGGTGACGATGCCGGGGATGGGTGCGGACATGGCATTTGCCTCTTTTGGCTTGCTCCCGAAATAGAAAAGACTACGCGATTCAATCGCTCGCCATTATGATTGCTTGGGTCGCTTCTATGGATCCCTAAACGCGTATGACTCAATCCGTGACCAATCGCCAGCGAATCATCGATCACGGCGAGGTTTTCACTCCGCCTGGGCTCGTGAACGACATGCTCGACCTCGTCGCTCACGAATGCGAACGCATCGAGTCGCGCTTCTTGGAACCCGCCTGCGGAAACGGAAACTTTCTCGCCGAAGTGCTTCGGCGAAAGCTCCTCACGGTGGATAAACGAAACGCCCGCAATCGCGAAAAATGGCAGCGCGACGCGATCCTGGCCGCGAGCAGCCTCTATGGCATCGACCTTCTGGCGGACAACATCGCCGCGTGTCGAGATCGCCTTTGGAACGTGATCAACGACGCCCATTCGGCCCGATTCGACTCTCCGCTCTCCGAAGAAGCCGCGCGTGCCGCGGGCTTTATTCTTTCCAAGAACATCGTGCAAGGCGACGCCCTCCAATTTCGCACCCTGGATGATCGTCCGATCGTGTTCCCCGAATGGTCTCCCGTGAACGGCTCGCTGCTCAAGCGCCGCGACTTCGCCTATGATCATTTGCTCGAACACGCCCACCATTCGCAAATGCCGCTGTTCAGCGACCTGGGAGAGGAAGTCTTCGTCCCCACGCCCATCGGCGAGTTTCCCCCCTGCCATTATTTGGAAGTTCCCAGCGCAGAGGGCTCGCATGATCGGCCATAACCCTGACATCCTCACGTGCCTCGCTAATCTGAGCGCCGACGAGGTTTTCACCCCGCCCAAGCTCGCCGTGGCCATGCTCGACATTCTGCCCCAAGAATTGTTCCGCCGGCCCGACACGACCTTTCTCGATCCCGTCTGCAAGTCCGGCGTCTTCCTGCGCGAAATCGCGCGGCGACTGAACGAAGGACTCAAAGACCAGATGCCCGATGAGCAGTCTCGGATCAACCACATCCTCACGAAGCAGGTTTTCGGATTGGCGACCAGCGAGTTGACTTCGCTCCTCAGTAGGCGAAGCGTGTATTGCTCCAAAAAGGCCGACGGCAAATACAGCATTGTCACCGCGTTCAACAAGCCGGACGGCAACATCCGCTTGCCCAAGGCGGGCCACGAGTGGGCAGAAACTAAATGCCGAATTTGCGGTGCGCCGCGAGCGATTTTTGACCGTGAGGATGCACTCGAAAGCTACGCTTACCCCTTCATTCACATAAGCACCAAAAGCGTTCTTGAGTTGTTCGGTGACAATATGAAATTCGACTTGATCATTGGCAACCCCCCATACCAGATGGCGGGTGGTGCCGGTGGAACGAGCGACTCCTCGATCTACCACCTCTTCGTAAACCAGGCACTTAAGCTCAGTCCTCGCTACCTGATGATGGTGATTCCGTCGCGATGGCTCGCTGGCGGAAGAGGTCTTGATGAATTCCGTCAAGAAATGCTCGGCACAAGCCGGCTGCGGGAACTTATTGATTATCCTGCGGCAAGCGATGTGTTCCCGGGTGTCGAGATCAAAGCCGGGGTCTGTTACTTCCTTTGGGACTCTACCTACCAAGGTGAATGCAAAGTGACGACGATTCGAGGTAGCGAGATACTAGGTCCTATCTCCCGGAACTTGGGCGAATACGACGTCTTTGTCCGCGATGCCCGCGCGGTGTCGATCCTACAAAAAGTGGTTGGTCGCAAGGAGCTGCCGATCAACACGATACTTACTCGCGACACAGCATTCGGCTTGGCGTCGAACTTCAGCAGTTTTCGCGAAACAGCGACACCAGGCGACATAGCGCTCTACTTTATCCGCAAGATGAAGCGGGGAATGGGGTACGTTAGCCGCAACGAAATCACTAAGAGCGAGCATCTTATTGATAGATGGAAGGTCTTGGTTCCTGAAGCGTACAACGGCGGGGACTCCGTACCGCACCAGATTTTGGGCAGGCCGTTAATTGCGCCTTCTCCGTCAGTTTGCACTCAATCATATCTGGTATTTTACGTCGATTCCAAGAAAGAGGCAAAAAGTCTCCAGTCGTATTACATGACACGGTTCTTTCGCTTTCTTGTTTCGCAGCGAAAGATTACTCAACACGCTTTGCACTCCACTTATGCTTGGGTACCGATTCAGGAGTGGGATAAATTGTGGACTGACGAGGTGCTTTATGAGAAATACGGCATAACTGCACATGAAATCGCCTTTATCGAATCAATGGTCCGGCCGATGGACGGAGCCGAGTAAATGAGCGATTTCTTCCCTTCACGCCCCGCCGCAACACCAACAATCTACGCCTTCGCCAGCACGCATCCGGATCATGCGGGGTTGCTCAAGGTCGGCTATACCGAGCGGATTGCGGCCCATCGGATCGCCGAGCAGTTTCCGTCGGGTTTGGACGCCTATCGCATCGAGTTGACCGAATCGGCGATGCGTTCGGATGGGTCGAGTTTTACCGACCATGACGTGCATCGGCATTTGCGCGCCAAGGGGATCAAGAACACCACGCACGAGTGGTTCAAATGCACGGTGCAGCAAGTTCTCGCGGCGGTGGTCGCCGTGCGCGAGCGTCGCGCGAATGTGGAAGACCGCACACTCAGCTTTGGCCTGCGTCCCGAGCAGCG
>JAIEPT010000262.1 GCA_019748295.1 Gemmataceae bacterium
CCGGCTAGAATGACCAAGCTGCCGGGTGGGATTCGCACCCACTGAAAACCAGCGCCTTTGCACGGCGCACAACACGAAAGCACGAAAAAGGGAATTGGAAAATCTTTGTTTCGTGCTTTCGTGTTTTCGTGTGATTCCCATTCGCAAATCAAAGAACAATGCGCTTAATGACCAGAGTTGCTGCGTTAAAATTGAAGAGCAGACCAACACGAATGCCTGTCGCTTTCAGATAGGAACGGACTTGTGCGAAATGTACTGGCTCCAGATCCTTGATCGCCTTCAAATCGACGACGATCTGCCCTTGCACGATTAAGTCCAGACGATGCAATCCAACCTCTTCGCCTTCGTAACGCACGCGGACTTCTTGTTGGAATTGGAAGTCGAGGCCACGCTGACGCAACGCGATTTTGAGAGCGTTCTCGTAGATCGATTCCAAGAAACCTGGACCACGTTTCTGGTGCACATCGATCGCAGCTTCGATGATCTTGCTCGACAAGGACTCGAATTCGTGTCCCATCGGGATCTCCAAGCGTCATCGAAGCAATGCTGACGGCACGGCGCCGAGTCCCACTGCATCCGTTTCCGCGGTCCGCATCGTCCCCATCGTGATCCTAAAGATCCCCGGAAACCGGTCCGCCCACGGCTCATTCGCCGCCGGACAATACTGACGGGCGTTCGATTCGATCGCGGCCACGGTGGGAATATGAGCCGCGAGGCTGGCGGATTGAATGAGCGAGGCGCCAGGACACGTCAAATCCTGCACGCAGAGAAACATGCCGAACTTCTGAGCCGCCGCCGCCATGAGCAGCGATTGCGTCTGCCCTTTGCATGCCTTCAGCGCTGCGCCGGTGTAACCCATCTCGCGGGCATCGAGCAGACTTTCGAGATCGAGCAGCGATTCGTCGATCACGACGGGGCGAATCTTCGACGCCCCATGCATGACGTTGTGTCGATTCGCCTTCAAATCGCGAGCCGTCGGCTGTTCGATGTACTGAATTCGCTCGAACCCTGCCGGGATTCGCTCCTTCACCTGGTTCAGAAACTCGAGCAGATACTGCACGTTGGGGCACTTCTCGTTGAAGTCGAGCGAATAGTGCCACGTCGACACGCCGCGTTTCGCCTGCGTCCGCACGGCCACTCGCTCGACGCCGATCACGCGATCGACATCCCACTGCAGGTTTTCGCCGTTGAGCTTGATCTTCAGATGCGTAAGGCCATCGCGTTCGATCCACTCCCCAAGCGTTTCCGGCAACCTGTCGCCGACGCGCTGTGCGACATCTCCGTCTTCCAACGGATCAAGGGCCCCGACGAGGTGATACAGCGGCATCGTCGGCCTCGCGGTGGTCCGCACATAGCGGTCGAGCCGTTCGCCGCGAAAATCAACGCCCAGGTAATGGCCCAAATCGTTCGTTAGAAACTCAGACCCGTAGGTCGTCCAGCAGTTGCGGCCATGTATTTTGCCGAATGCGTCGTGGAGCGCCGCATCGAAGGGACTCGCAACCACCAACGCGGCAAGCGGCGGGATTGATTCTCCGAGTGTCGTCTCGCGTTCCACTTCCTTGGCGGCTTGAAAGATGGCCGGCTCAAGGTTCCACGTCAGATCGATCGGATGACCGTAATCTCGGCAGTTCTGATGGATCGTCGCGATCTTCGGAACGAGCCCCTTCATGGCAACGAGCGTTTGCTCGTAGCCGAGTTTTTTCGAGGGGAACGCCCACACGTTCCCCAACGGCATCGAGCCGAAGCCCTCCGCCGACTTGCCGTCCGCCGTCGAAACGCGCACCCGCACATCGAACAGCGTTACTCGGTCCAGCGCGACGCCCCCGAACTTGATCGGCGTGCGATAGCGAAAATCCTGGAACGCCGTCTCGACCGATTCGATGCGGATGTCGGTAGGAAGAGCGGTCATGATGATCACCTGAAATCGTCGGCGAGCAGCCGCTGTTAGGCGGCTGGTATAGGATCACGCAAGAGTCTCTTCGCGTCACTTCCGCGTTCGTGCACTGTCTGGGCACGAAGAAACTTGTGCGCGATGCTGTACCAGCCGCCTAACAGCGGCTGCTCGCCCCGAAACTTGCTACGCTTCGTCGAGGATCTCGATGCCGGGGAGCTTTTTGCCTTCGAGGAATTCGAGGCTCGCGCCGCCGCCGGTCGAGATGTGCGTGAACTTCGGCGCCAGGCCGAACTGCGCGACCGCGGCAGCGCTGTCGCCGCCGCCGACGATCGTCACCGCGTCGCTGTTGGCCAATATCTCGGCCAAACCGCGCGTGCCCTTTGCAAAGTCGGCAATCTCGAACACGCCCACCGGGCCGTTCCACACGACCGTCTGGGCGCCCGCGAGCGTCTGCTTGTAAACCTCAAGCGTTTTCGGCCCGACATCGACGCCTTCCATATCGGCGGGGATATGGTCGAGGTCCACGATCTTCGTGTTCGCGCCCGCGCCGAACTTGTCGGCCACCAGCACGTCTTCCGGGAAGATCACCTTTGCTCGGGCCGACGCGAACTTGCCGAGCAGGTCTTTCGCCTTGTCGAGCGCTTCGATTTCGCAGAGCGATTTGCCGATCTCTTTCCCCTGGGCCTTGAGGAAAGTATAAACCATGCCGCCGCCAATGATCAGCACGTCGCACTTCTGGATGAGCGCGTTGATGACGTCGATCTTCGTGCTGACCTTCGCCCCGCCGATGATCGCGACCAATGGCCGTTTCGGGGCGTCGAGGGCTTCCTTGAGGTACTTAAGTTCCTTCTGAATGAGGAACCCGGATGCCCGCTGCTTGAGATGCTGGGCGGCGCCGGAAACGGACACGTGATCGCGATGCACGACGCCGAAGCCGTCGCTCACGAAGACGTCCGCCAACTCCGCCATCCCCTTGGCGAACGCGTCGCGCTCTGGAGAAAACTTCTTGGTCGCCTTGTCCTTCTTCTCTTCCTCTTCCTTGTGGAAACGGACGTTTTCGAGGAGCAGCACGTCTCCGTCCTTGAGCCCATCGACCATGGCCTTAACTTGCGGGCCGACGCAATCGGGGGCGAGCGGCACGGGTTTGCCGAGCAGTTCGCTCAGGCGCTGAGCAACCGGCTTGAGGCTCGCCTCGGGGCTCGGCTTGCCGTCGGGCCGACCCAGGTGGGCGGCGATCACGACTCGACCGCCGTTGTCGATGAGATGCTTGATGGTGGGCAAGCTTTCGCGGATGCGGATGTCGTCGGTGATTTTCTTCGATTTGTCGAGAGGCACATTGAAATCGCAGCGAAGCAGCACGCGCTTGCCTCGCACATCGATCTGACTGACGCTCAGCTTGGCCATGGTCGGAAATCCTCGTGCATTGATGTCGTCGGACCAGGATCATTTAACGGACGGCCGAAGCGAAAGCCAGGGACGGCAGAGCTAGCCCACCTCGCTCCTAGGCAAACACACGTTCCAGCGTCTGCATCACTTCCGCATGCTGACGAGGCGATGCGACCAGGCGGGCTCCAATGTCCCAGAGTGTGGCACGCAGCTCGGCGTGGTTGCTGTCTTCGATCACGATGGATGCGACGCTTGGAAAGCCGGCAGTGACTGCGGCGAGCAACTCCAGTTCCGACGGCAGGTCGCGGCCCACGCGGAGGATGGCGGCGCGGGCGTAACCTTCACGCAGGAGATTAAGGCACGCGTCGGTCTTCTGCACGGGCCGCACGCGGATGCCGCGCGGCGCGGCCCACGTTGCGAGCGACGCGGCGGCGGGTTCGTCGAAGCCGAAGGCGATCAGTTCGGGATTTCGCAAGGCGGCTCCTCCGCTCCGGGCGAAGCGTCGCCGCCGATTCCGAGTTGCTCCATGCGACGCAGCAGGCGAGCTCGCCAGATGCCCAGCGATTCGGCAGCCTTCGCCTTGTTGTTCCGCGACTTCCGCAACGCGTCGGCGATCAGCCGGCGTTCGGTCTGCTCCAGTACCTCGTCAAGGCGGATCGGCGTTTCCTCGGGGATGATCTCCGCGCGCAAGCGGAACGGGAGATCGCTGGCTTCAATGCGTTCGCCTCGCGCCTGATGAGCGGCTTCGCGCAACGCATCGATCAGTTCGGCCACGTTACCCGGCCAATCATGGCGAACCAGCGTTTCCATGGCCGCTTCGCTGAGTCCCAGCGGCGGCTTTCCCGCGGCCGTGCATGCCGTCGGCAACAACGACTCGATCCGCATCGGCAAATCGCTTTTCCAGGCTGACAGCGGAGGAACCGCGATGGCGAATGTCTCGAAGATCGCCGCGAGATCCGGATGCCACTCCCTCTGCGATCGCGAGGGGGGCTCGGATGACGCTGCGAGCCAGCGAGGCCCTTCATGCCGCGTCGCGATCTCGGCCCATTGGGCCTGAATATCCTGGGTCAGTTTTTCGGGATGCTTCACCAGCACGGCCCCGAAGCCATCGGAAGCATGTTCGAGGAGATGACTCTTGAAAGTTTCCGCTGGCAGCAACGTCGCATCCAGCGTCAAGAACGGACGATTCGCCTCGGCGGCGCAAGCGTGGAGCACTCGTGCCCAATGTTCCTTCCCGGCTCCTGGCGGTCCGTGAAAGAGGACGGGGAAGCGAGCGGAAGCCGCGAGGCGGATTTGCGATGCGAGACGCTTCCCGGCTCCGCCGATTGCGTCCAATTCGTCGAGCCGAAAGCGAGTGCGGTGGGCGTGAGCGATTTGAATCAGACGGTCCGGCAAACTGGGCAACGAGCCCTTCTCCACAGATGGTGCGATGCGAATGAGCATCCCGGATACGGCGCTCCCAGCAAGGGGCACAAAGCTCAAGTCTGCCCACACGCTGCCGCTCGGCAGAAGCACACGGCGGCGGACTTCGGCGATCCGGCCCGCAAGCGATTCTTCGGACGGAGCCAACGCGGCGAGGATCTGTTCCGCGGCATCCGCCGGCTGCAGCCTTCGACGGCAGATGCGGCCACGCAGCTCGGCAAAGCGAAGGCCGCTCCAAGTCTCGAACGCGGCATTGACGAAACGGACCCGCCGGCGATCATCGAGGATCGCCAGCGGGTCCGGAGATTCGCGAAAGAGCGGCTGCCAGCGGGCGGGCTCGCGCGACGTGGGCATGGGATATCCGCTCGGATCAAGGCGTTTTCGGCGCCGCCTTCTGCAACTTCCGAACCCACTCGGTCCCTGCGAAAGCCTTATCGCCGAGCAGGGCCTCACGGCATTCCTGGGCTTTTTCAGGTTCGTTCATCTTCTCGAAGGTCTGGGTCAGGTAGTAGAGCGCCTTCGCATGCTCCTTGCGGTCTTGATTGTAAACGACATCGACCCAGAGAAATTCCCAGCGTGCCTGCTTGAAGTCTTCTTTCTGGAAGTAGCAGTAGCCAAGCGTGTTGTAGGCTGCCGCCTTGCCGGCCTTGTCGGTCACGTCCTTGAGGATCGGCTTCACCATGGCGATGGCTTCGTCGATCTTCTTGGCGTTGGCCAGGCACTCGGCCTGGGCGACCTGGGCTCGCACGGCTTGCCGGCTCCCCTTCGGCATCTTGGTTTCGAGGGCTTTCAGCTTTTTCATGGCCGCATCGAACTTGCCGGATTGCACCGAGACGAGAGCCGACTGAAGCTCGTAATCCAGCTTCAGGTCGGGGCTGAGGTCCATCTCCGCGAGTTGGAGATAGATCGCCTCCGTCTGAGGGAAGTCGCCCAAATCTTGGGCGATGCGAGCGGCCGTCTTGAGGGCCTGCACGCTCTGCCAGGCGCTGCTGTTCTTGCCCGCATAGGCGACAAGCTGCTTGACGGCGGCTTCGGGGGCGAGTCCGTCTTCGCTTGCCTGACGCGCGCGAAGAGCGACCGCCTTGTACTCCAGATGCCGTTTGATCAGCTTGTCCGTGACCTTGGCGGAGACATCGGCGTATTCCTTGATCGCCGACGCGATCTTCGCCTTGCGTTCGCCTTCCTTGCCTTCGAGCGACGCCTTCTCGAGATCGCGGGCGCCGCGATAGGCGATGTTGGTCTGCGTCGTCTGCGCCGGCGTGTTCTTGGCATTCAGTTCGTAGATGATGTCATCGACGTCGTCACCTGCGAAAAAATCGCCGCTCTTGAACGTCACGCCCTTGACGTTTTCGGTTGCGATGTTGCCGTTGACCGCTTTTTTGCCCTTCACGAGCACCTGATCCTGGGCGTGGACGGTGGCGGCAGCCACCAGCAAACATCCGAAAACCGCAATCCCCTGACGCATGCGCGTCTCCTTCGTTGATGCCCTTGCGGGCCTGATGACTGATTGAAAATCAAACCTTATTCGGTGGCCGGGAGTGCGAGGCGGGCGAGGCTCCTGCCGAGCCGAAACCTTACCGGCCCAACCGGAACCCTGCTTCGCCACTGTGCTCCCCAGCCCCGTTCACGAGGCTTTCGCGAAGCGTTGAGGCCCGCCGTTGACGGCGGGTATCTTAGCGGAAGCGTCGCGAAACGAGGCTCGTTCACGGGACTGGCGGGATGCTTGTTTCGCCTATCGTCACCCGCCGTCAACGGCGGGCCTCAACGCTTCGCGAAAGCCCCGTGAACGGGGCTGAGAAGCCGATGACGTCACGCCAAGTCCCTCCAACCGTTGTTCACAGTTAGCCTCACCCCTCCGCCTCCGGCGCTACCGCTCCTCGGATGTCACTTCTTCTGAGCCTTCTCGCGTTCGTCGCGGAAGCGGTCGTAGGCCGCCTTGAGGATCGGTTGCTCCTGGATCAGCGCTTCCACCCGCGTGTTGATCAACTCCCAGCCTTCCTTGCTCGCTGCGTATTGAAGCTTCACAAAGTGGTTGGCGGCGAATTCGATGTACTTCGCGTCCTTCTTCGCTGCCTTCACCTTCTCCGTCTGGCTGAACATGAACATCGTGCGGCCATAGTTGTAGTACGCATCGAAGTAGATTTCCTTCAGCTTCGGATCCTCGGCGATGCGGCCCTGCACCGCCTTCATGATGTCTCCCCATTTGACGACGGCTTTGCCCCAATCGCCTGAATCTTCCATGAGGTAAATCTGCTCGATGTCCGCGAGCGTCTGCAGGCGGGCATTCGGGTGCGCCTTGAGCCGATCCAGAATCTTCTTGGCAACGACTAATTCTTCCTTCGTCTCCTTGCCGCTCAGTCGATGCTCCTTGGCCGCCTCGATCTGAAAGTACCAATACGTTTGCAGTTCCTTCTCCTCGTCCCCGTTGAATTTCTTCCCTTCCTTGGCCCCCAGAATCGCGGGTTCGGGGATTCGGCCGAAGAGCTTGCCGGCTTTGTCGTGCTGATTGAGGCTCGCGTAGAAGCGGCCCAGGAATACGAGTTGGCCGGCATCGACTTTCTTCTGGGCGAGCACGCCGGCCGCGAGTTCGTCGATGAGCTTGCTGTAGTTTTCCGTGAGTTTCTTGAGGTCGTCCTTTTTCTTCGCCCGCTCCAGTTCCTTTACCTGGCTCTGCAAGTCGGTGAGCAGGTTGCCGAGCAGGCGATTCGTGTCGATGGGGGTGTCTCCCGAACCTTTCAGACGCTTGACCAGATCCAGCGATTGCTTCGCCTCGTCGATCGTCCCCTTCTGGACGTTGGCACGAATCCAGAGACTGAAGATTTCGGAGGTGACTTCCGGATCCGCGACCTTCACCGCCCCTTCCTTGGGAGCGCCGCCGCGAACCTCCTTCACCACGGCTTTAAGAAACTCGCTGTTGAGGATGTCGTCCACCTTCCCCTGGCGAAACTCGATATCCGCGGTTCCCAGCTTCGCGTATTTCCGCAGGGCTTTCTGGGCGGTTTCGAGCGAATCCTTGCGGTCCCCCTTGAAATCCTTGGCGAACGCACTGATGGTCTTTTCCACCCTGTCGATCGCCGCCGCCATCTCCGTGTATTTGGCCGCCGCCTGAGGCAACTTGCCGTCGTTCATCAATTCGGCTGCTTCGGCGTAAAGAATCTTGGGAAGTTCAAGCTGAGAGAAGCAATACATGAGTGCCGTCGTCCCATCGGACCCTGGCGGCGGCGAAGGCGTCCGCTTGATCGCTTGCATCGCCGAGATCACGAACTTCTTCTTCTCCTCGGCTGATTTCGATTTTTCCTTGCCTTCAAGAGCGATGAAGACGAGTTGCCCCTGGGCGTAGATGTAAGCCGGGAAATCCTTCGGCAACTTTTCGAGGTGAACGATCGCTTCCTTGAAGTTGTCGTCCTTCTGGTGGAGCATCGCCAATTGGTAGTGGGCGTAGCCGGATACCGGATCGCTGGACCACAATTTTTGCTGCTCGGGATTGAGCACGAATTCGGCCAACTCCACCACCCGCTGGCGATTTCCTTCGTTGTTGTCCGCGGCATTGATGGAGGCATACGTTTCCAGGGCGTAGGAAGCTCCCTTGGAGGAGTTCCTGGTAGGCGGCTTCATGCGAGCCAGGGCTTCCCCAGCGATGGCCGAGCGAGCCGGATCGTTGGCGGCCCGGTATGCGGACATCAGCAACCATTGCGCTTCATCGACTTTGCCCAAAGGCGTGCGGTCGTCGGCCACGGCAAGCGCTCGCTTGAGGGCGCGAATGCCGTCCTTCAGATGCGCCTTCTCGGCCTTCTCCCACTTTTCCTTGTCCGTGCCCGAAGCATCCTGCAGCTTCTTGGATGCTTCCTGATATTTGAAAATCTCGAACTGCGATCGGAGCAGCAGGTTTTCGAATGTCTTCAAATCTTCGATCGCGGCATTCTCGCCGACGCGCGTGAGGCTGATGCTGGTTTTGAGCTGACTTGCTTTCTCGCCGATGTCGCTTTCGCTGTCGGATAGTTCCGTCAGGATGTTTTGCGATTCCACGATGAGCGGCTGAACCTTCGCATCCTTGAGATCCTTGGAGATCGCTTTTGCTTCGGAGAGCAGAGCGACTGCGTATTCGTAACGCATGCCCTCGCCTTCCGGCGTTTTCAGGGCATTCGCGTAGACCTTCATCCACTTCTTGGCTTCCGCCTGGACATACTTGGGGCCATCGGTGGCCTTGGTGAATTTCTTTTTGTTGTCGGGATCGTCGTAGGTCCACGCGATGCGAAAATACTGAGCGAGCCGCTGAGCGGGGACCGCGGCCGGGCCCGTGCTGGTCATGACGCGAGCATAGTTCTTCTGCGCCTGCGGCGGATCCTGGCCGTCCTGATACACCTTCACGAGCCAGGCGGTGGCGAGCACGCTGACGCCTGCGTCCTCTTCCTTGGACAACGTCTCGAAGATCTTCCTGGCCTCTTCGCGAGTTTCTGCTCGTTTGCGGTTGTTCTTTTCGTTGTTCGTGTCGATGTAGGTCTTGGCCTGCTCCATATACGCGAAGGCGCGGTCGAACTTCGCCTGGGTGGCCTCGGCCATGTTTTTGGCGGCTTCCAACTCCTTGGAGGCAACCTCAAGCTGCTTGCCCGCCTCCATGAAGAGCCCTTCGGATCGGCGAGCTTTGTCTTCCTGAGCCTTGGGATCTTCCTCGCGATACGCCTTGCCGAGTTCGCCCTGAGCCTGCATCAGGACGACGCGCGCCAGTTCGAGCCGTGCGAGCGAGCCTTCCGCCTTCCCTTGTTGAGTCTTGATGAAATCTTCAAGCTGCGTGCGGGCGGCCTCGATCATCGCCCCGCGCTGCGAAGGTTCCTTTTCGCGCGCCAGCGACACCATGGTGCGCGAGCGTTCGAGCGGCAATCGCTTGGCGATTTCCGCATCCTTGTTCTTGGCCATCTCGTCGAGATATTCCATGGCCAGGGACGCGAATCCCTTCGCACGGAGCTTGCGGACGAACTCGAATTGCGTATCGATCGTTTCTTGGGCGGAAACGGACGAAACCCAGGCTCCGGCAATGCAGAGCCCAAGGCAGACCACCACCATTCGGCGCATAAGTAGAAATCCTGGCGAATCGATCCACGGATGGGAGAGCGCCCGCGGCGAACCGCGAGGCTTTTTTCAGCATAAAATGGCCCACCACCGCGGTCAAGCACATTCGATGTCCGCTATTGCCGGGAGAATGTTGCGGAGGCAGCAAACCGTCCCCTCTCCCCCGCATGGATCAAGTTGGCCCCCGCAATCGAGTCACCGCGGGGGAGAGGGTGGCCGAAGGCCGGGTGAGGGGAGCCTCCGAAGACAGGTGCCTGTGTAAACACTTAGACGCACGGCACAAAGAAGTTCATTGAAAAAGAAAGGTCTCCTGAAGCACCCCTCACCCGCCCTTTGGGCACCCTCTCCCCCGTGGTGACTGTGCGCCATGGGCGATTGTGGTCCCTGCGGGGGAGAGGGGAAGCTTCGCTGCCTCCGGATGGGGGTTCGGGTTGCGAATCGTACTGGGCGCCGCCAGAACGCGGCGATTCGATTTAGGGGAATGAAGCGTGTGGAATGCTCGATTTCGGTTGGCGTCGCTTTGGGCATCGCAGACGGCGCGGGTCCTTGCGGACAATTGCCTTCGCATCTTCGTCTACCTTGATCTGGCCCGCGCGGGGATGGCGGCGGCGAGCAGCGGTTGGCATCTCGTGACGACCCTGCTCATGGCGCCCGCCATCATCCTCGCTCCTTCGAACGGCGCAATCTGCAATGCTCAGCCGAAACCGCGCGTTTTGATCCTCTCCGCGGCGGCGATCACAGCGGTGCTCGGCGTTTTCCTGGCGATGAAGGGGCCTTGGATTGCCGCATGGGGAATCGCGGCGATCTTCGTCGCGCTCTATGCGCCGACGCGATACGCCATCCTTCCGGCCGCGGCGAATGATGCGAAGATTCCGCTTTCGCGCGTCAATGGCTGGATCGAGATGGCGGTCTTCGTCGCCGTCATCGGCGGGCTCATGCTGGGCGGGCGGCTGCAGGACGAATTTTGGAGCGTCGGCCCCGCGCCGGTCGTGTTGGCGGCAATGCTCAGTGCATTCGCATTGCTGACGGTGCTCCCGGTCCGCTTTGCCAGCGATGTGCGCCGCGCCGAACCGCCGCGCGAGGCGGTTGCGGGGTTCTTTCGCGATGTGCGCCGCATTTGGAGCGATCGCGAAGCGAGGTTCAGCCTGATCGGGCTTGCCCTGCTCCGCGGGATGATCACGGCGATGGCGGGGGCGTTTCTGCCTGTCGCCATGCAACGCGAAGGGGATCCGGTTCGCGAACTGCTCGTCGTCGGCGCGTGGATCGCCGGGGGTGCGGCTCTGGGTTCCCTTCTTGCCGGTATTCAACGCCATCCGCGTCGCGTGATTGGCATGGCGCCCATCGGCGCGGTCGGCATGGCGATCGGTTTGCTCGTCGCGGCTCTCGCTTCCGATCTGCCGAGTCCGACCTTGTGCGGGATATTTGGCGTGATGGCGGGGCTCGTTAACGTGCCGCTCGCAGCCACCTATCAGGCGGATGTGCCGGCCGACGCGCGTGGCAACGCGATGGCGGTTCGCAACTTCGCGGACAACGTGTCTATCGCCGTCATGTCGTTCGCCCTCTTTTTGCTGGGCCGATATGCCGGGCTTGCTCCCTCCGCTCAGCTTCTGATCGTCGCTTCGGTCGCGGGCATTTTCGCGGTCGTGTCGATCATTCGCCTTCGGCGCGAGTTGCTCGAATTGCTCATCGAATTCTTGTTTCATCTGCTGTACCGCATTCGCGGCGTGGGGCCCGGACTCGACCGCGTGCCGCTCAAGGGCCCGGTGATGGTCCTCGCCAATCATGCATGCTGGATGGACCCTTTGCTTCTGGCCAAAGTCGTTCCGCGGCGCGTGCATCCGATGATGACGGCCGACTTCTTCGATATCCCGGGCATGCGCTGGCTGATGGTACATGTCATCCAGGCAATTCGGGTGCCGGTTGCCTATTTTCGACGTGAGGCGCCGGAGCTGAAGCTCGCGATCGACCGGTTGGACAAGCAGGATTGTCTCATGATTTTCCCCGAGGGGGCACTCCGCCGCAAGGACGAGGCGCCGCTGAGGAGGTTCGGCCAAGGGGTCGCTCATATCCTGCGCGAAAGGCCCACGACTCCGATCGTGCCCTGCTGGATCGAAGGGAACTGGGGCAGCTTTTTCTCTTACAAGAATGGGCCGCCGACGAAGAACAAACGTTTCGACTTTCGGCGACGCATCGAAATCGTCGTCGGCGAGCCGATCCAAATGAAGCCGGAACTCCTCGACGATCAACGGGGAATGCGGCTCTATCTGATGCAGGAATGCCTCAAGCTCCGCGAGGTGCTTGGCCTGTCCCAGGTGGCGGCGCCGGCGCTGGAAGAACCTGGAGAAGCAGAGGGGGGCAAACAAGAATCGTGACGAGGCGTACGCGTACTTCATCTTTCCCAAAGGTACTTCATCCAAAGATGGAGATGCCGTTCCGTCTGTACGGTTGGGAGGGCGAGGCATCGGCTGTGCACAACAGTTGAAGTGGACTTGCGTGTGACGCAATCGGCTTCCCAGCCCCGTTCACGGGGCTCGGAAGCAGATTACGACGGAGGATTCGGAATAAAGGCGCCGACGCCGGAAGGAATCGTCTGTCCGAATGCCCAGACCTTGACCGACCTCATGCTCGAAACGAAGGCGCTGCGCCAGGGGATCCGCATCGCGAGTCCGGGTCGGCCTGTTTCGCCGTTCAAGCTGCCGGGCTACACGATTGGCGATGAATTAGGCCGAGGCGGCATGGGGGGCGTATTTCGAGGTACCCAGGAAAGCCTGCATCGCCGGTCGCGATCAAGATGATCTTGGCAGGCGGACTTTCCAATCCGAGCGATCAGGTTCGCTTCTTCCGCGAAGGGGAAACGCTCGCGAAGTTCAGTCATCCGAATTTCGTCCAAATCTACGAGATGGGCGCCCTGCAGCTTCCGACCGGCCCGCAACCGTATCTGATTCTCGATTACGTAGACGGCGGCAATCTGCATCCCTGGGTGGAAGGGAAATCGCTCCCGGCAAGCGAGGCGGCCGCACTGGTGCTCGTGCTGGCACGGGCGATGGACGTTGCCCCTCAGACGGGCATCGTGCACCGCGATCTGGAGCCGGCGAGCATCCTGCTGCGTCCGGAATCGCATACGACGTCAGGAAAGCGAAAGTCGTTCGAAGGCCCGTGGATCACATTGACGCGCGGCAAGGAAGCGACGCAACGCTTCGTTCCTAAAACCGTGATCAGCAATTATTCTTGCTGCACAGGAGGCGATTGTTCATTTAACAGCCGCTCCACCAACTCCCAAGCTTGCCCGCCGTTCTTGACCGTTCCTTCGAGTTGCGCTTCGCGAAGCCCATCGAGCAGCTTCTTGTAAAGCGGCCCCCGCGGAATGCCGCGACGCATCAGGTCGTGGCCATTGAGAAACAGTTCCGGGTTGAGGTCGGCCTCCGTCCATTCTTCCAACAGGCGTTCGCAGTAATCGACATGCGCGACCGAGTGGCCCGAAGCCAGTGCGTCGGCCCGGTGCAACGCCAGCAATTCGCGAATGCCAGGGTGCGCGAGCATCATCTTCAACTTCGCGGTCCGCATCAAAGCAGCGTCCGCGAGATATTGGTGTTTTTCGACGAGCCACACGATCCGATCCGACTCGACATTGGAAAGCCGTAAGCGCTCGGCAATATGAGCCGCGATGCGGGAGCCGACATGCTCGTGGTGGTAGAAGGTGTAGCGTTCGGCCGTTCGCCCCACGGTGCGCGGCTTGCCGACGTCGTGAAGCAACGTCGCCATCGCCAGCGGAAAACTTGGCGAAGGACCGATGAAATCCAAGACCGCCATGACGTGATCCCACAGGTCGCCGGTCGGCGAGTTGGGAAGCCCTTGCGGCAAGCCCCTCATCGTCACGATCTCGGGCAGAATCGCGTCCGCCAGGCCGAGATCGCGCAGCAGATTCAATCCGCGAACCCGACGGGGATGAACCAGCAGTTGCCGTAACTCTTCGGCAATGCGTTCGGCGCTGACGACATGAATCTGCGGCGCCATTCGGCGTATCGCGTCCTCGGTTGCCGGATCCAGCGCTAGCTCGAAGCGAGTCGCCATCCGCACGGCCCGAAGCAGCCGCAGTTTGTCCTCCTCGAATCGAAGTGCGGGATCGCCGATGGCGCGCAACACTCGGGCGTGCAGATCGGCCTGACCGCCGACGTAATCGACCAGCGTTCCCGCGAGGGGATCGAAGAACATGCCGTTGACGGTGAAATCGCGACGCTGGGCGTCCTCCTCCGCCGTCGAATAAACGACTTCGTCGGGACGCCGGCCGTCGCTGTAAGCTCCGTCGGTGCGAAAAGTGGCAACTTGAACCTTCAGAAAAGTTCCATCGACCTTCGGCCCCAGCACCTCGACGACGCCAAAGCTGGCCCCAACCGCGATCGTGCGGCGAAACAGCTTGCGGACCTGCTCCGGCTTGGCATCGGTGGCAACGTCGTAATCTTTAGGGACAAGCCCGAGCAGTTCATCGCGAACGCAACCACCCGCCCACAGTGCCTGATGACCGGCCTCGTGCAGGCGTTTGACCACATCGATCGCGAATTCACGCTCGGTCATCGAAGGAAAGTCTCGCCGCTACGGCTTCGCATGCCACACTTGAATCATCCCCGCCATGTCGCCCGCAGCGATCCAGCGCTCGTCGGACGAGAGGGCGACGGAGTGCAGGATGTCCTTGAACTGACCCCCACGCGACTTGCCGAGTTCGCTCACTTGCTTGCCGTCCGCGACGTTCCAGATGCGGACGAGGGTATCCCGGCCGCAGGAAATCAGATGCTTGCCGTCGGCCGAGAAACGCAGGTCGTTGACGCCGCCGAGGTGTCCGGTCATTTCGTGTTTCTTCTTGAAGCCGTCGTTGTCGAAGATCCAAATTTTGCCCGCCTCTGCTTCGCCGCCGCGGCCCACCGCGATGAACTTGCCTTCCGGCGAGTAGGCAGCCGCTTCAAGCGATTCCTTGACGACCGCGGTGAGATCTTTCTCCGCTTCCGTTTTCGCGATGTTCCACACTTTGAACGCGGAGTAGCGGCCCGAATCGAAGACGAGCGGAATGCGCTCGGTCACCACCGCCTGTTTGCCGTCCGGCGACGCTGCGATCGCGAAGATCCAGCCCTTCGTTTTCCAGCGCGTGCGAACGGTCATCGTCGCTCGATCCCAGACGAGGACATTACCGGCGTCGTCGCCGCTTAGCAGGGTGGAACCGTCGCCGCTGAGGGCGAATCCGTTGATCCATTCGGAGTGCTCGCTAAGCGTACGGTCGGCAGGCTGCACGGTCACATCAACGGGCGGGACAAGCGGGGGAAGTTTCCCTCCCGCCTTTTTTGCCGCCCGCTCGCGGACCTTGGAATCCAGGATCACCTGCCCCTTTTTCGTGGAAGTTGCTTCCAGGTTCCACAAACGGATCGATTTATCCTTGCTTGCCGAGAGCAACCATTTGCCGTCGGGCGTCACGAGCAGCTTGGTGATGCCGTTGGTATGCCCTTCGAATTGCCGAATCGGTTTCGGCATCTCCGCACCCGGCTTCTCGGGGAGTTCATACAGAAGGATCGCGCCTCGCTCATTTCCCGCGACCAATCGCTTGGGGCCCGCGAAAGCGACTGCGGTCACCCAATCCTCCTGCCAGGGAAGTTCCCAAGCGGGCGCAAAGCCTTTCGGATCGAACGCGGATGCAGGCCCCGCCAGACCTCCGCAGAGCACCAATCCCAAAATCCACCGCCCCAAAATCCACCGCATCGTTTCCCCCCTTGCAATCATGCGTCGGCCGACGTTTCCGCAGGCGACCCCCCGCCCGCTTCGAGGATGCGTCGCAGCAGCACGGGGTTCACCTTGCCGCGAAAACGCACCTTGTCGTTGACGAGAACCACCGGCACGCAGTTGCCGTAAGCCTTCACCCACTCCGGATCATCATCCACGTTTCGGGTCGAGATCGCAAATCCATATCGCGCTCGTTCTGCTTCCAACAAAGCATGTGCTTCCTCGCACAAATGGCATCCGGTTCTCGTGAAAAGCACGAAATTCAGGTCGTGACGAGGGCGGGTCTTCCAGGATCGAAGCCAGGAGAGCATTCCGTCTCCTATGATAGAGGTAGCTTCCGAGCCATCGACGAACGTTCGTTCGGCGACGTTCGATTGCTGTGTCGCGGCCAAGGAAGCCGTTGCTTCTATCGTAGAACGCATGAAGCCGGGCAGACGCCCGTCCTTATACGAATGAGGTTCGATTCATGTCGCAGAGAGAGCCGGGCAACCGCATGCGCCGTCGCCCCGAAGCCATGCCAGGAAGCTGGCTGCTCCTAATGACGTTCCTGATCCTGGGCGTGTTCTTGCTGCTCCAGATCTTCCCTAGCGAAAGCACCATCGACTATTCCGACTTTCAGGTCCTCGGCGAAAAAGGCCTGGTGGAGCGGGCGATTCTGCGCGGTTCCACCGTCATCGGCGAATTGAAGGAAGCCAAGGAAGCGAAGGACGGCAAGGAAGACAAGGTCAAGGAAACGTATTTGAGCTTGCCGCAAACGCTGCAGGAAAAGATTGCCAAGCGCAAAACCGTCCGGGCCACGGTGCCTGATTCGGAAAGGCTCAGCGGGCAAGTTTCCAAGTTCTTGCGCGACCAAAAAATCCCGTACCGCGCCGAGGACGAACCTTCCGCGTGGCTTGGCCCCTTCGTCATGTTCGTGTTGCCGACGATTTTGCTGATCGGCTTCTTCGTCTTTTTCCTGCTGCCCCGCATGCGTGATCCCATGGGCGGCGGGTTTCTCTCGAGCTACGTGAAAAGCCCCGCACGGCGATTCGACAAATCCAAAATGCGCGTCACGTTCCAAGACGTGGCCGCCATGCTGAACGCGAAAAGCGAACTGCAAGAAATCGTCGATTTCCTCAAGAACCCGGAAAAGTTCCAACGCCTCGGCGCCCAGATCCCGAAGGGCGTGCTCCTTATCGGTCCGCCGGGCACCGGAAAGACGTTGCTCGCGCGTGCCGTCGCCGGCGAAGCGGGTGTGCCGTTCTTCAGCATCAACGGCTCCGAGTTCATCCAGATGTTCGTGGGCGTCGGCGCCAGCCGTGTTCGCGACATGTTCAAGACGGCGAAGGAAAACTCTCCCTGCATTCTGTTCATCGACGAAATCGATGCGGTGGGCCGTATGCGCGGCGCCGGGGTGGGGGGCGGGTCGGACGAACGCGAACAGACGCTCAATCAGATCCTCAGCGAAATGGACGGCTTCCAGCCGACGGAATCCGTTATCGTGATTGCCGCTACCAATCGGCCCGACGTGCTCGACACGGCCCTCCTTCGTCCCGGCCGTTTCGATCGCCATGTCACCGTCGATCGGCCCACCTGGCAGGGCCGAATGGAAATCCTCAAGGTTCACACTCGCAACAAGCCGCTGGGCGACGACGTGAACCTGGAAGAGGTCGCTCGCAAGATGATCGGCATGACGGGAGCCGACCTCCGCAATCTCGCGAACGAAGCTGCCCTCCTTGCGACGCGCGAGGAGAAGAATCGCATCGAACGCAAGGACTTCGAACGGGCCGCCGACCGCGTGCTGATGGGGCCCAAACGCGAGGAAGTGCTGACCGAAGACGACAAGCGGCGCACCGCGTATCACGAAGCGGGCCATACGATCGTGGGTTGGTTCGAGCCCGCGGGCGATCCGCCGACGAAGGTAACGATCGTGCCTCGCGGCAAAGCCGGTGGGGTGACCCTCTTCTCCCCCGAAGAGGACCGCATGCACCATGGCCTCGATTACTTCAAAGCACGTCTTTCCACGGCTATGGGCGGCCGGGCTGCGGAACTGCTGATCTTCAATCAGCCGTATGCCGGCGCGGAAATGGATCTGAAGCAGGCGACCAAACTTGCCCGCTACATGGTCACCCACTGGGGCATGAGCGACAAGCTCGGTCCCGTCTCGTTCCGTATTGGCGAGGAACATGTCTTCCTCGGCAAGGAGTTGCAAGAGCCCCGCGATTTTTCGGAATCGACCGCAGCGTTGATCGATGAAGAAGTGCAGAAGCTGCTGCGGGAGGCGGATGAACGAGCAATCCAACTCCTCCGAAATCACCGCACGCAGCTGGAACAAATCGTGGCCGCGCTCATGCAGAAGGAAGAACTCCTGAAGGACGAGTTGACCGACATCCTCGGCCAACGCTTCGATCACAACGGCAACGGCAAACCGATGATCTTCGCACCTGGCGACAGTGTGACGGCGACGTGATATAGGCAGCAATCATCTCGCGGGTTGTCTCGCGTACTCAGGCTTGCCGCGAAGAGTGACGCGGTTGCACTTCTAAAGTCGCGACGACTCGCGCCTCACGCTTCGGCATTCCATTTGCTGATCTGCAAAAGCGTGCCCGCACATCTTTGGAGAGTTTTCATGCGCATGTGGCCTGGTCGGTCGTATCCCTTAGGCGCTACTTGGGACGGCGCTGGCGTGAACTTCGCCCTCTTTTCCGAAAACGCCACCAAGGTCGAATTGTGCCTCTTCGATTCGCCGGATTCGCCCACGGAGTCCGAGCGCATCACGCTTGTCGAGCAAACCGACCAGGTCTGGCACGCTTATCTCCCCGACGTCATGCCAGGCCAGTATTACGGCTACCGCGTTCACGGCCCCTTCGATCCAGTCAACGGGCATCGCTTCAATCACAACAAGATCGTCCTCGATCCATACGCCAAGTTGATTGGCCGCGAGGTCCGTTGGGACGATTCCCTTTTCGGCTACAAGATCGGCGAAGACGACCTGACCTTCGACGAGCGCGACAACGCCGCCTTTGCACCGCTCGCTCAAGTCGTCGATACCGCGTTCACCTGGGGCGACGACCGACCGCCGCGAACGCCCTGGCACAAGACGTTCATCTATGAATTGCACGTCAAAGGCTACACGAAACGGCACCCTGACGTCCCCGAAGCGCTGCGTGGAACCTACGCGGGCTTGGCGACCGAAGCAGCGATCCGTCATCTCATCGATCTCGGCGTCACGGCCGTCGAACTGCTGCCGGTGCATCACTTCCCGAAGGATCGCCACCTGATCGAAAAGGGTCTCACGAATTACTGGGGCTACAACACGCTTTCGTATCTGGCGCCGGAGCCCTCTTACGACTGCAAGGCGAATCCGCTCAATGCGGTCCATGAATTCAAGATGATGGTGCGGGCCCTTCATGCGGCCGGGATCGAAGTGATCCTCGATGTGGTCTACAACCACACGGCCGAGGGGAACCAGATGGGGCCGACGCTCTCGATGCGAGGCGTGGACAATGCCGCTTATTACCGGCTTGCCCCCGATCAGCGCTACTACATGGATTTCACCGGCTGCGGCAACACGCTCAACATGCAGCACCCGCGCGTGCTTCAGCTCATCATGGACAGCCTGCGCTACTGGGTCACCGAAATGCATGTCGACGGCTTTCGCTTCGACCTTGCAAGCACCCTGGCCCGCGAGTTGTTCGACGTCAACCGCCTCGGCGCCTTCTTCGACATCATCCACCAGGATCCGATCCTCAGTCAGGTCAAGCTGATTGCCGAGCCGTGGGACGTTGGGCCTGGCGGGTATCAAGTCGGCAATTTCCCCGTCCTCTGGGGGGAATGGAACGGCAAGTATCGAGACACCGTTCGCAAGTTCTGGAAAGGGGACGGCGGACTCGTTTCCGAATTCGCCACCCGTCTGGCCGGCAGCAGCGATCTGTATCAGCAAGGCGGGCGAGCACCTTACGCCAGCGTCAATTTCATTACCTGCCATGACGGCTTCTCGCTGCAGGATCTCGTGTCCTACAACGAGAAGCACAACGAAGCGAACGGCGAAAACAATCGCGACGGAGCCGACGACAACAACTCCTGGAACTGCGGAGCGGAAGGGCCAGCGGACGACGCGGGCATCCTCGCCATTCGCGAGCAACAGCGGCGCAATTTCATCGCGACCCTCTTCTTCTCGCAGGGCGTGCCGATGCTGCTCGCCGGGGACGAACTGAGCCATTCGCAAAACGGCAACAACAACACGTATTGCCAAGACAATGAGTTGACCTGGCTTGACTGGAACCTCGACGACCAAAAACGCGAGTTCCTCAATTTCGTGCGCCAAGTCGTTCGCCTTTGGCACACGCAGCCGGTGTTGCAGCGGCGCAAATGGTTCCATGGCCGATCGATTCGCGGAAGCGGCGTCAAGGACATCTCGTTCTTCCATCCCGGCGGCAAGGACATGTCGGACGGGGACTGGAACGCGAGCTTCGTCAGGTGCATGGGAGTGCGCCTTGCCGGGGACTTGATCGACGACGTCGACGAGCGCGGCCAACCGATCGTCGGCGAAACGCTGTTGATGCTGCTGAACGCGAGCCATGAACCGATTTCGTTCGTCTTCCCCGAGACGAAGCCCGACCAGACGTGGGAACTGCTCTTCGATACGACCATCGTCTCGCCGGAGCCGCGGATGGCGTCAGGCGGCGAACAGTACCCGCTGCAAGGCCGATCGGTGGCGCTGTTCCGCACGCGGGCGCCCAAGGAGACGATGCCGGTGATTTCCGCCGCAGCCGTGGACTCGCTTGTCCGCGACGCAACGCACCCCGCCGCCGCCCACGCGCCTCGCAGCGCGTCGCCATCGCACCCTTGACGGTATTCGTTCGGAGTTTTGCGACAGTAAGCATACGGCGGCGTGCCATGCTTCGTCGGGTCCCTGGCCGGGCTCTGAAATGCTTCCCCTTCCACCGACGAAGCATGCCCCGATCCGAATTCAGTCCCCTGTCTGGGGGCATGCTTGGACGGTGAAAGCGGACAGTTCGCTGGCCCCTGCCAGGGATCCGCCCAAGCATGGCACGCATGGCACGTCGCGGCATGCTTCTCCCCAAAAGAGAGGGAGCGAAGTTTCTCTCCCACCGCTCGCCTAAAGCCGATCGACATCGGCGATTCTCCAACGGAAGCGCTTGGCGGCCGCCGTGCGGCCGAGTATCTTCGCGAACATCCTTTCCCCGCGGAGAACGGCCATGGCTCGCAAGGAATCCATCCGCACGATTCGGCGCGGCGTCTTCGAGTGCCCTGACTGCCGCACCGAGACCGACTACGATCTGCAAGAAGTCGTCGTCCGCACCACCTTTCTCGGCATCCCCTTCGGCTCCGCCGAACCGTTTCGCCGCGTCCTCTGCCGACGCTGCGACACCTTGTTCCCCGAATCGGTGCTTCAGGCGAATCGCCCCACCAAGCCCGCGCCGCCGATCAATGATCCGCCGCTCGCATCGCACGCACCAATCGCCGCACGCGGAATTTCGTCGAACGGTCACCGCAACGGCCATCACCCGGCCGCAGCCGCCGTGCCCACGGGCAACTACAGTTTCGGCGACCGCGTGCTCGCGCGATGGGACTACTTCTGGTATCCCGGCGCGATCGGGGCACGCGACCCGCGCGGCATCAAGGTTACGTTCGACGATGGCGATGAAGGAGTCTTCCCGCCGCATCTGGTCATGCCCTTCGATCTTCGCGAAGGGGACCGCGTCTTCGCACGCTGGAAAGGCGGAGCGAGCTACACGCCGGGCCGCATTACGCGAATGTCGGACGACAACATCACGATTCGCTATGACGACGGCCGGACGGAGGAAACGACCGTCCGCGTGGTGCGTATGATTCGAGGCCACGAAGACAATCCATGGCGCGTCGGCGACCGCGTCTTCGCATTCTGGCCGCCGTCGCAGTTCTTGTTCTTTCCCGCCACGATCAGCGGCATCAACGAGGAAGTGTTTCTTCAGATCGCCTACGACGATGGCGACCAAGGGGTCTGCACGCCGGACCAGTTGATGCCGATCCAGCTACAGCCCGGCGACCTCATTTTCGTCCGCACGCGGTCCTCGGGAATGCAGCCTGGGGATCTGAAAGAAGTCCAAGGCAACACGCTGCTGGTGCATCTCTGGGAAACGGGCCGCACCGAGAAAGCGAATCTCGGCACGGTCGCCACCATGCCCGGAAAGTTCGCCGACGAATTCCGCAAAGCGCAGCGGCGCTAGAGCGTCGTCCAGACCAAATCTTGGGGTCTCGGTCCCCTCTGCACTACTAGCCCGACGCGTCAGCGAGGGATACCGTCAACCCTCGCTGACTGACGCTTCGGGCTAGTGCGTGACTGCAACCTAAGGTTTTAGTCTAGACAACGCACTAGGTCCATTCCGTCTGCCGCTTACGATCGTGTGCGGATGTTCCCGCGACTACAATGGACGAGTCAAGGCGCCCCGAGGAAACGATATGTTCGGCCTGACGCCGCTCACGCTTCGATTCAGTCTTTTCGGCATCCCCATTCGCCTCAGCGTGATGTTCCTGCTTTTCGAAGCGGGGCTTGCGTTTCTCGTCGCCCGAAACGACGTCGGCCAATTGCGCGGCTGGAAGTTCCTGCTTGCGTTCGTCGTCATCTCGTTCGTTTCGATTTTGATGCAGACCATGGCCCACGTTCTCATGGGACGCTGGTACGGCATGCCCGGCGCGGTGCAGTTTTCGGCGATGGGCGCCCAGCCGGTGGGCGATTATCCGCGTCTGACAGGATGGCAACGCTTCTGGGTCGCTGCTGCTGGTCCAATTACGGGATTTGGGTTGGTGATGCTTGCTCAGACGATCAAAGGCGTCGTGACGCCGCAATTGGGCCGTTGGTTTCCAGGCGACTTCAAGACGCAAAAGCTCGTCGATTTCATGGTCGCTGAGCTTTATCTCATCAACCTCTATTACACGATCTACAAGAGTTTGCCGATCCAGCCGCTTCCTGGCGGCGACATGGTTCGCGAGATCCTCCTTTGGCTCATGCCGAAACGAGGATTGGCCCTTTCCTATTTCCTCTCCATGATTTTCGCACTGGCGCTTGTCGCACTCACGCTTTATCAGTGGCGGCAACTCAATGTACCCATCTACTATTTCATTCTGCCGCTCTGGGCCTTCGGCTCGCTGGCTTTCGAGAACGGCAAGCACTGGTTCACGACGATGCGCGAGAACTCGAAACGACGTATCGAGGAACAGGGCCCGCCGATCGTGCGGGATGAGCAGCCGCACGCGGACCTGCGCGATGATCCAAACACGGATCCCTATGCACGCCGTCTGTAAGACTCGCGTTATTTCTTCTTCCCTTGGATCGAGTCGAGGGTCTCGCGCGCGAGCTTCTTGATGATGTCCGACGACTTCGCGTCGGCGACGATCAGTTCCAATCGCGGCACGGCGCCGGCTGCGGAACGCTCGAGCCGGCCCATTGCCCAGATCGCGGCTCCCACCACGTTCGGGTCCGCATCATCGAGGGCGGCCATCATCGTCGGGAAGGTCGCCTTCGCTTTCGGCCCCACGCTGCCCAAGGCCTGCAAAACCTGCGTGCGGACGAGCGGATCATCGGTCTTCGCCAGCTTGGCGATCGGCACGATATGGTCGTCGTCCACGTCGTTCGTCATGCCCATGATCGCCATGTGGGCCCACACTTTGATGGCGGCGTCCGGTTCCTTCTGCGTGACCGTAATCAGATTCTTCACGATGGTCGTCTGCTGCAACGCATCGGAACTAGGACCCATCACCGTCATGGCTTGAAGCGCGGACAATCGCACCTGCTGCGAGGGATCGTTGACCAATCCGTTGAGCCCGCCCATGACGATCGGATTCGCGGCGCTCCCTTCGTCCGGCCCGATCTGCGCGATCACATGACACGCCGCGAGTCGAACTTCGTAAGCCGTCGTTTCCTTGAGCAAGGGCGCCAACTCGATCAACGCCGGCCGAGCGCGCTTGCCGATCCGAGATAACGCGTGCACCGCCCGAAATCGCACGGCAACTTGAGTGTCCTTCAAGAACCTGGTGATTTGACTGATCGCCTCGGCTTCGAGCTTGGTGTCGAGATCCCGATCGTCGGCCAAGATCGCCCCGAGCGCGTGCAGACCATTGGCGCGGACGCTCACATCGATGGCGTTGGCGGCGGTATGACGCTTCAGTTCGGCAACAAGAGCCGGCAGGGCCGTCAACGCCTGCGATCGGGGGAACTGCTGAATCGCCTGGATCGCGACCGTTCGCTTGGCTGGATCCTTGGAACTGATGTCCTTGATCCAGGATTCGGCGGTTCGACCGCCCACCTCCTTCAACTCGGACGCCGACGGGGTTTTGGTCTCGGGCGATTTCTTCTCTTGAGCGGCCAGACGGACGGGCAGCGGCGCGAAGACGAGAGCGGCGAGCAAAATCGATCGCATACGGACATGTCCTCCCCTACTTCCCCAAGGCCAGCGTATCACGCACTCGCTCGGGCAACAATGTCTTCGGACTGCTCACACGTTCGGATATCATTCGTCGGAACCGCTCTTTTGGAGTCCAAAGCATGAGCGCTGATGAACTGAAGATGCTCCAGGCGCCAATCAAGCAGCAGTATCGCGACGATCCGTCATCGGCCTTGAAAACGATGCGTGCCGAAGGGCGGGTCGTGCAAGATCAGGTGCATTGCCTCGTGGAAACGCCAACCGGCACGATCGCGGCCGGCCTGCATCCGGCGGCCGGAGGCGACGGTTCGTGGGCCTGCTCCGGCGACATGCTGCTGCAAGCGTTGGTCGGCTGCGCGGGCACCACGCTTGCGGCCGTTGCGACCGCGATGGGCGTTGTCCTCAAGCGGGCAACCGTGTCGGCCGAAGGCGATCTCGATTTTCGCGGCACATTGGGCGTGTCGAAGGAAACGCCCGTCGGCTTCCGGGAGATCCGCATGAATTTCGCCATCGACGCGGACGCGCCGCATGAACAGCTTGAAACCCTGGTGAAGCTGGCGAAGCGTTACTGCGTCGTTTGGCAAACGCTCGCACAACGGCCGGAAACCCTGGCGACGACGCTGAATGGGCAACCCGCGAAGTAGCGTCACATGGACCGCTTACGATACGCCCGCTTCCTCGGGCATCTCTTCGGTCAACTTGAGAAACACGTCTTCCAGGGGGCCTTGCATTTCGGCTTGATCGCGGAGCGATTCCAGCGTGCCGCAGCCGATGAGCCGACCATGCGACACGACGCCGATGCGATCGGCGATTTCCTGGGCGATGTCGAGCGAATGGGTGGACAGAAAGACGGTGGCTCCGCGCGACGCTTCGTTTCGCAGAATCGTTTTAAGCCTGCGGATGTTGTGCGGGTCGAGGCCCACGGTCGGTTCATCGACGATCAGCACGTCGGGCTCATGCAAGAGGGCGGCGGCGAAGACGGTTCGCTGCCGCATGCCGTGCGAATAATTCTGCGTGAGGTTGTCCACGAACGGGGCGAGGCCGAAAAGGTCGATGACGACGTCCATCCGCTTGCGGCTGTGATCCGCAGGCATGCCGTACATGTCGGCGACGAAACGCAGCACCTCGCGGCCCGTGAGCTTCTCATAAAGGAATGGCTGGTCCGGCACGTACGCGATTTTCTGCCGAGCCTGTTGCCCTTCGGTCGCCAGATCGTGACCCGCGATGCGGATCGTCCCGGACGAGGGAAACAGCAGGCCGCACATCATCTTGATGGTGGTCGTTTTCCCCGCGCCGTTGGGGCCAAGAAACGCGAACAATTGCCCGCTTGGCACAACGAGGTTGAGATCCCGCACCGCCCAATGCGTGCCGTACTGTTTCGAGAGGCTCGTCAACTCGATCATGCGTCGCCCGCCTGCTATTTTTGACGTACCAGCGTCAATTCGAAATGTCCGTGGTGAGCCCACTGCTGCAATACGAGGTCGTCGCTGCGGCGAACCCATGTGCCCGCAATGATCGTTTCCGTGCCCGGTTTCCGATAGTCGATCTTGAAGACCGGCGTCGCTTCGCCGTTCCAATCGAACTCGGCAAGCGTGACCTCCGCCTCCAGTTCCTTCGGCCCCGAATCGGCAAGTTGGGCTAAGCCGGGGACGCTGGATGACGCTTCCATGGGATCGAACAAGGGCACGCGCCACCGCTGCCCTGCTCTCAGACCCGGCAGTCGATTCATGGGATGCATTGGATTGAGAATGCTGCCTCGCCGCGAAAGGTCCACGGGGCCGATGGGGGGAGCGTTGATCGTTTGCTCGCCGAAGACGACTTTGGGATGCAGCGTGAGCTTGCCGTTTTCGACGGCGTCGTCCATTTCCATCGTTACGTTGACGCCAAAGGTTTCGACCAATGCCTTCGCCGAAATGCCGAGCAGGGTTCCTTCGCGGTCCACGCGATAGGCGGCGTGAAAGTTCTTGACGTCCACCTTCTTCACCGGCGAAAGCGCATCAAAGCGGAAATGGCTCGAAAGCTCGAAGGTGCGGTCGTGCAGCATCTTCGTCTCGGTTTGCCCCTGCCCCACCGGCTTTTGCTGGAACAAAACCTTCCAGTTGACGGTGCTGACCCCGACCTCGTCGGTGAGTTCGATGCGAAAGGAAGCAGGCGAATCGTCGCGCAACCAAGGCACGACGCGCTCCCGGACCACATACCACGAGGTCATGCCGAGCCAAAACACCAGGATGCCGGCTACGACCGAACGCGGGGGCATGGCGGACTCCAGACAATGCTGCAAGACGTGGCTCACGATAGCAGGTCGATGAACTTCGGACCAGCGATCGAGATGTGCGAGTGCACTACCTTCAAACCCACCGCCAGGATTCGAAGTCCGCCCCCAAGCCCAGGGGCGAGCGCAGCGAGCTCCTGGGATCGGAGTGTCGGAAGTTGGATCAGTTCTCCGTCTGGAACCCAGGAGCTCGCTGCGCTCGCCCCTGGGCTTGGCGTGGTTGCATTGACCTTCCCTTGCGGGCAGATATTGGTGATAACATTCCCCGGATCGCCTCCCGTCGCGAAAGGAACGGCATGCAAGTCACGTCTTCCTACCAGCCGCTGCGCCAGGAGCAGGGGGATTGGCTCGTCGTAGGTGTCTGGGAAAACGAACCCCTCTCCCCTGCCCTCGTCGAACTGGATCAAGCCACCGACGGCCTCATCGCCCGGCTTCAGCTTCAGAACGACCTCACCGGCAAATCACGCGAGATCGTGCCGGTTTACAGCGCTCGCGGGATCGCGGCCGAACGGCTCATGCTGATCGGGCTGGGTGCTCGCGCCAAGGCCGATCGCGCGTCGTTGATGGCCGTCGGCGGGGCGGCGGCGCGAACGATCACCGGCAAGCGGCTGCACCGCGTCGTCATCGCCGTGCCGGACGAATGGCCCGGGATGGAAGGGGACGCCATCGCCGCGTCGTTGGGCTTCGGTTTTCGGCAGGCCTGCGAAGGGCCCGGCCTGCGGAAAAGCCATCAAGATCGATTCATCCCGGAGGAATTGTGCCTCGCGTTGCCTCGCAACGCGTTTCCTCTGCGCCAGGCGGATCGACGCATCGAAGTCGAAGGACGAGCGGTCAGCCTCGCCCGAGAATTGGTCAACCTCCCGCCTTGCGATCTGTATCCGGAAACCTTCGTCGAACGTGCACGCCAAGTCGCAACACGTGTCGGATTGACGATTGACGTCTTCGACGAACAACGCCTCGCCGACGAGCGCATGGAAGCCTTGCTTGCCGTCGCCCGCGGTTCGGTACGCCCGCCCCGATTCGTTGTCTTGCGTCATCAGGGCGCCCGCGCGGGGAAGACGCTGGCGTTCGTCGGCAAAGGGGTGACCTTCGACAGCGGCGGGCTTTCGCTGAAAAGCAACGAGAACATGCTCGACATGAAATGCGACATGGCCGGCGCCGCGACGGTGCTGGCGGCATTTCAGGCGATCGCCGAACTCAATATCCCGATCAACGCCATTGGCTTGCTGCCGCTCGTCGAGAACATGCCGGGCGGCAAGGCGATGAAGCTGGGGGATGTGCTCAAGGCCCGCAACGGCAAAACGATCGAAGTGCAGAACACCGACGCCGAAGGCCGGCTCATTCTTGCCGATGCGTTGAGCTACGCGGTCGATCAGCGTGTCGATCACATCATCGACTTGGCGACGCTCACCGGCGCCTGCGTCGTGGCCCTCGGCAACGACGTCGCGGGACTCATGACGAACGACGAGGAATGGGGCCAACGGGTTCTAACCGCCATTCGCTCCGCGGGAGAGAAGGCCTGGGCGTTGCCGATGTTTCCCCATTACTCCGAGATGATCAAGAGCGACGTGGCCGACATCCGCAACACGGGCGGCTCCCGCTATGGCGGGGCGATTACCGCCGCCAAATTCCTCGAAGAGTTCGTGGCCGGCATCCCCTGGACCCACCTCGATATCGCGGGCCCTGCGTTCGCCGAGAAGGAAACGATCTGGCGCGATTCGGGCGGCACGGGCGCCTATGTCCGCAGCCTCGTCGAACTCGCGCGTCTCTACACGATGCAGGGTTAAGGCGAGCGGCAGGAGATAGTCTCCCTCTGGGAGAGGGCTGGAATGAGGGCGCCTTTTCTCGCCCAACGCCGTGTCG
>JAIEPT010000083.1 GCA_019748295.1 Gemmataceae bacterium
CAGCCGTGCCGAAGTGCAGCTGCACGGATATTATACGCTCAAGACGGTTATTCGGATAGGCTCTAAGCCGCAAGCGGAAGACATACGCGAGCGGTCAATCCGAGTACAGCCCGCGTTGCTTCGCATCGATTTGGCGGATGCGCGTCTCTTCGCTGCGGACTTCGCGTTCCCACTTCATCCATGCCGCAAGATCGACGAACAGTTGCGTGCGAACTTCCGACCGGGCGACGGGCCGGCTGCGGTCGCCATTTTTGTCGGCGAACACCTCGACGCAATATTCGATGCGATCGCCTTCCTTGATGGAGAGCGGCTGGCCTTTGAGGTCGATCGCTTTCTTCGTGTGGAAGATGTAGCGCCCGCCCCCTTGCGTGCGGCCTAGCGTCTTTTCCGGATCGTTCGACGGAGCCGCGAAGAAATCAACGGGCTGGCTCTCGGGCGAATAGAGAAACGCGCCGCGGCGGAAATCGAAGGGGCCCGTCTTCTCGGAACCTTTCACCTCCACCATCGGCACACGAATCCACTTCTCCTCCTCCACCGCTTCGCCGCTGGAGCCTTCGCTGACGCGTTGAATGCGATAGAGGAACCATGCCTGACCAAGGCCATAAGGCCCCGATGCGTAGTAGATCACGCGCACCGGCCAACCGACGACGAGCGGCATGCCGTCCACTTCGAAATCCTCGAGCGGCACATCGGCCGACAGTTTGCCCGAGGGAAGGTACAGGTCCTTCAGCAGCGTGACCTGCGGCGATTCTTCCGGGATGAGACGAACGCTGCGGCGTGGGGCCGGCTGATTGCGGAAACCGAATTCGTCCTCGACGTGAATGCGAAACGACGTCTCGTCCGCCTTCAAATCGAACATGCCTGCCGCGCTCGTGCCGTCCTTGTCCACGGTCATCTCCACCACGCGGCGATCGGTTTCGAGGACCGCTTCGTCGGGGCTTCGGGGAGACCACTTCGCGTCGGGTCCCAGCAATTGCAGCCACGCCTTCTTGATCGGCTTCTGCGTCTTGATGGTGATGGCGGCTGACGAGCCCGGGATGCCAACGACATCCCCCTGGCTTTGCGGCACCTCGTAGCGTCGGCCGCTCGGCGTGAGGCCGCAGTAGCTGGGGAGCAGCACCTTCGCATGTTGCTCGTTCACCGCAGGTCGCGGCACGATCGTCACTCGGCCGGCATTTTTCGTTCGCCCATCGTCCACGCGTGCCCAGTAATCGAGATCGACCGTAGCGCCGACGACTTCCGCCGAATAGATCGCGGAACCATCGTCGGCCTTGCGGTCGAACTTCAGTTCGTAGGCGTCGGTCGGTTGATTGACGGGACGGACCCAGAGCGTGCCGAGTTCGTCAATGTCGAGGTCTGCCGCTTGCACCTTGAATTCGAGCGTGACTCGTTCGCCCGAGGGGCGGACCAGCGCGGCATGAAGCGGTTCAAGCCGAACCCGGCGCGGCACTTCGATGTCGGCCCCGAATTGCCGGGCGACCAAGGAGCCGATCAGCGCCGGCTTCCAGGCGAAGATTCCGCCCGCGATCAGCAAGGCGGGGACGAGCCAAACCATCCCGCGCTTCAGTCGGCTGTGATCGGCGACGGACGCGAACGGGATCGAATCGGTCTGCCGCTTCGCTTCCTCGCCGACGACTTCGACGAGCTTGGTCGAAACGCCGCGGAGATCCGCGTCGTCGCGATGCATCTGCACCACGGTGATGAGCCGATGCTGAAGCTGCGGATGCTTGTCTTCCACCCACAGCGCCAACTGATCGTCCGGCAATCGCGTGAACGTAGGCCGCAACAGCTTCGCGAGGCCGACAACGGCAACGACGCCAAGCAGTCCGCTCAACGTCCAGCGCACTGCTCGCGGCGTCTCGCTGAGTCGATCGATGCCGTAGTCGATGAGGCACGCCGCCGCAAGGGCGGCGAGCGCCACCACGACCCAACGCGATAAGCCCCAGAATGCACGCAATTGCCGCTCGCGGCTGCGAAGCTGGCCCAGGCGTCGGCGAAGGTTTTGCAAAATCATGTCGTTATGTTTCCGTCATCGTTTCGCGTTCTTCCTCCCCTCTCCCTCCGGGAGAGGGGCCGGGGGTGAGGGCAGAACAATCGCACACTGAGCCCCTTCGACCTTACCTCGGTATCTCAGTCACAAAGATGCAGAGTGCTTTCGGGACGAGGAAAAGACCCTCACCCCCGGCCCCTCTCCCGTAGGGACAGGGGAGAAAGCACGCCACGATCAGCTCAAATCCGAGAACTTACGCACCAGCCACTCCGCAACGATCAGCGTGAGGAACACCACGAAGATCAGCGGATTCCACAGCAATACTTCTTGCCGCACGGCAAACGTCGCCTTCTGCACCGGCAGATCGCTCGGCAGCCGATGCAGATCCTCCTCGCGGTAGAACTTGCCCCCCGATGCAACGGCCAGATCTCGCAGCGCTTTTTCGTTGAGCCCCAGATCGGCTAACTCATGCTGCGGCGGCGTCTGCACCTCGTAGTCGAACGATGTCGGCTCCGGGTTGTGGACCGTCAGCTTGTACTTGCCGGGCCGATCGTTGGTGAGCAGCGAACGGTATTCGCCGTCGCGGCCCGGGATCGCCTGCAGCGTCACCTTGCGGATGCGTTCGCCGCCCCCGGCCTTGGCGTCGAGGTATTCGAGCGTCGCTTCCACCGAAGCGTCCTTGCGAGGTTCGTGTTTCGAATCGAGCAGCCGAAGGAACACCGAACTCGGCTGATCGAGATACGCCTCGCCTCGCTCCATCGACATCGAGGCGCGCGGCGCCCGGTCCTTCAAGAGCGAAGGTAGGCCTGCCTGGTACACCATCTGCCCCCACAGTCGAGAAAAATGCTTGTTCTCGACGTTAGCGCGCCAGCGCCAGGTTTCATCCGTCGCCAGCCAAATGACCTGACCTTGGCCATAGAACTGCGTGGCCACGATCGGGGCCGGCTGATCGCCCGTCTTTGCGCGTGGGTTGACGACGAGGGCCTGAGCGCCAGGACGAAGCTTCGTGGTCGGGTAGAACCAGTGGAAGCCGGGCAACGATTCCCACAGCTTGCGGTTCTCCTCGGTGCTGTCCGCCAGCGACATCATGCCGCTGCGGATGCCGGCTTCGGTAAGCGTGGGTTGATATTCCTGCGTCCGCACGTCGTCGCCGCCGGTTTTCGTCGGCGCGAATTCGACCGGCAGGAACTTCGCGTCCGCATAGGTGTTCGGCATGTTCTGCCGGCCCGAAACGGCGATCAGGCCGCCGCGTTCGTTGGAGACGAACTTTTCGAGCCATCCGAGCGCATCCTTGCCGAGCTTATCCGCCGCGATGTCGCCCAGGATGACGACGTTGAACTTGTTTTTCGCGAAATCCTCCCACTTCGTCGGCAATTCGGCGAGAAAGGGCGGGCCCGACTTCTTCACTTCGTCGGTCGCCTGAGCAAGATAAAACGTCGGCTCGATTCGGCGGTCGCGGAGGAGCATCGCCTGCAAAAACTTGTACTCGAAGCGAGGCGAATTCTCGATGAAAAGGACGCGGATCTTCCGATCGGCGACATTGGCGGTCCCGGTCCATTCATTGGAGAAGCTGTCGTCGCCGACATTCCGGACGCGGACCTTGAGCGGCGCCTCTTCCTTCCCTTCCGGCAATTTGGGAATCATGAAGTCGAGGGTCGTCCGCAGGTCTTCGCCGGACTGGATCGGGTATTCCTTCTTGAAGACCGTCTTGTCGCCTAGCGTGACCAGAAATTCGACGTTCCCCTTCTTCAGCCCCTGAGCCCGCCAACGGATCGGCAGCGAAACCGTGTCGTCGGCGAAGAGCGTGTTCGGCAGAGCCACTTCGCGAATCTGCAAGGCCCCACCTTCGGACGAGCCGACGCCATAGACGAAGAGCGGGATATTCGCCCGCTTGCATGCCTGAGCCGCTTCGGCGAAAGTGTTCTTGCTTGCGTTATCTTGGCCATCGGTGGTGACGACGATCGCAGTTGGCGGGTCGCCGTCCTTGCGTTGCAGGATGTCGTGGATCGAGTCGGCGAGGGTGGTTTTCGTTTCGTCCCCCTTGAGCCCGCCCTGCAGTTTCGCGAGCGGCGAATCCGCGTCGCCTTCTTCCTGCAGCCCGCGAACGCGCGTGCCGAAAGTGAACAGTCGCAGCGGCCCGGTCTTCCGCGATTCCTCCAGCAGATTCATCTTCGGGTTTTCGAGCACCTTGCGAAGCATTTCCAATCGGCTCGGATCCTTCGGCGTCCCCTCGGGGATGGACGCGGTGCCGCCGACGGCATCGGCGGGAAGCAGGTTCCACGCCACGGCCACGCGTGCCTTGTCCGCATCCGCGACGCGGCGATCCTTCTGCGTCATGCTCTGGCTGTTGTCCACGAGGTAAACGACGCCACGATTGCGTTCCCCTTCGAACTCCGTCAGGAGCAGCGGCCGAGCGAGCATGAAGAGGATAAGGCCAAACAAGGCAATGCGCAGCCCCGCCAGGATCGATCGGCGGAACCAGCCGAACTTGCCTCGCTCATGCAGGTAGAGCCAAACCGTCATGGCGCCGAGGGCGACGAGCAGCACGAGGGCGAGCCACGCGGGGAGCAGACCGCGAAACGCGAGTTCCGCCGACCGCAGCGACGCGTTCTCGGGAGCATCGATACCCAGCAATTGCATCAGGCGATTCATCGACAACCCATGCATTCCTTTGTTTAGCGGGGAGCCGTAGGCGACCGGTCGCCTACGGCTCCCCGCTAAACGAAATTACCAAGCCCGGCCGCAGAACCATGCGAGCAGCGCTTCGCCGATCGCGAGGATCAGCACGGCCGCGAGGGCCCAGAGCGTCCATTCGCGGCTGACGCGTTCGATGCCGGCGACCGCGTTTTCGCCCCCTTCCGCCGTCAGGTGGATAGGGGAGAATCCGAGTCGGGTGTTGATCTGGTTTTCGTTCAGGATCTCGAGGTCCTGCGTCTCGCGCAGGTCCGCGGAGACGCCGAAGGGAATCCCCTTCTTCCGAATCTCATCCTTCTCGCTCTCCGTATCCATGTCCGCCTCCGAAGGCGCCTTGGCTCCGAGCCGATAGAGGCCCGCCCGGGTCAGGTCCTTCGCGGTCACCACCGGCCGTTGTCCGACGGTTTCGGGCTGGCCTAATCGGACGAACTGCTCGTCCGGCGTCAGCAGCGTGTAGAAGCGAACTTCCTTGAGCGACGGATACCAGCGAAGCGCGTCGCCCGCCGTGAGATTGTGGTTCTGCGATTGCGCCTGCAGCAGGTGCGTCGTCAATCGTTGGACGAACGGGATGAAGCTGGGATGCAGCGGCAACTCGCTCCAGGTGAATTCGGGCGACTTCGCATCGATGCCGGGCTCGGCCGCGATGCCGACGATCATCGTCTCGCCCCAATCGACCTTGCGCGAAACGATCGCCGGCTTGCCGTTGCTGTAACGCAGGACCACCGTCGTCGGATCCGCCTTCGGCGTCTCGTCGGCCGGCTTCTCGTCTACGGATTGCCCCTCGGCGACTTCGACAGGCTTTGCTTTCTTCTTGTCCTTCACCTCGGCGAAATCGAGCGTCTGGAAGACGGCCACGTCGTTCATCGTCTCGAAGAACTTGTCTTCGCGGAGCGGGCGGAAGGCGGGCAATTCGAAGCTCGCACGCTGGAAGTGGAGCGGCTCTTCTTTCTTCGAAGCATCGATCTTCCGCACTCCTTCGATCGGCATCGGCAGCAGGCCAAGCTGCGTGCCGAGCACCTTGTTGTAAGCCGCGGCGCGAACGTTATCGCCGCCGAAAATCACGAGGCCTTTGCCCTTGCGAACGACCTTCGCAAGCTCTTCGAGAAAATCGCTCGGCGGCGTTTCCAGGCGAAGCCCTTTCGCGTCCCGCAGATTCTTGGCGTCTTCCGCAATGGCGACGTTGGCGAAAACGACGAGGTCCGACTTCGCGAGCAACGCCGGCGACGCGAGCCTCGGCGAGATGGTCTTCACCTGCACGACATGCTTGGCTCGTTCCGTTTCGCGGACAGGAGCGAGGGCATGATTCAGGAAGTAGCTCGACGAACGCTCCGGATCCTTCGCATCGAGGGCGCCGTCGAGCACGAGCACGTTGACCTGCTCTTGCACGCTGATCACCTGATCGAGGCGATTGTCACCTTCAAGCTGATCGCCATGAATCGTCGCGGTCAGCAGCCGAAGGCCCGCCTTTTCGATCTTGCCCGTCATCGTGACGGCACGCGTATCGCCGGCGGGAATCTTTTCGAGCAGGAACGATTCGGTGTTCTTCTCGTCGTTGTCGATCGAAAGGCTGACGCGGAGGTTCTGCACCTCGTCGGCCCCGGTGTTTTTCAAGAGCACCGCAAAGCCGAGCCGTTCGCCCGGGCGAGGCACGCCGGATTGCGGCACAATGCCGAGGATGGCGACATTCTTGGGAGGCGTGGCCGAGCCGCAGCGGACGAAGTGGATCGCCGCCTTCGACTTCATCTCCTGCAATTCCTTGACGACGTTGGCCGATTGCTGGTCGAAAGCCAGCTTCTGCATGTCGCTGAAGACGTAGAGTTCCTTGTTCGGCGCCGACCCGCGTTCGAGGATGGCGCGAGCCTCGGCCATTCCGGGATAGAGATCGCTGGCCAGGCTTTCGACCTGCAGTTCCTTGACGAGAACCGCCGCTTGATCGAGGTTGCCGGCATTGCGAGGACCGATCGTCTGGGCGCGGTTCGAGCAGACGACGATCTGGACCGTGGAGTGCGGCGGCAGCTTTTCGATGAGCTTGGTCGCCGCCTTTTGAGCGAGTTGCAGTCGGGAGTCCGCCCCTTCCTTGGCGCCCATCCCATAGGAGATATCGAACAGCATGACCGCATCGACCGCATCGCCGCGGCCCGATCCGCGGACCAGTGAGGTGATGGGCCGAGCCATCGCGAGGGCGAGCAGGCCGAGCAACACGCAACGGGCCGCGAGCAGCAGCAGTTCCTGAAAGCGCAGTCGCCGGCTCGTTTGCTCGATGCTGGTGAGCAGAAACTTCATCGCCGCCCACGGTATCGTGCGATACCGGCTGCGGAAAAAGAAGTGGATCGCGATCGGAATCCCGACCGCGGCCGCACCCCAAAGCATGTACGGAGCAAGGAAGTTCATCGTGCAAAAGTCCTTCGTTGAGCGGCGAGCCGGAGGCGAAGCTGGTCGCTTTCGGCTCCCCGCTAAACGGGTTAGCGCGGAAGCATCAGTCGTCTTGCCAAGTAACCCGTCAGCGTTTCCGAAAGCGGTTTGCCCGTGTTCATGCGGACATAGTCGCAGCCGCTGCGTTCGCAGCCTTTCTGCAGTTCGTTCATGTATTTTTCGAGGGCCCGCAGATAGGCGGGGCGGATCATCACGGGGCGCGTCAGCAACTGCTGGCGTTCTTCCATGCCGTCGAACTTCACCATGCCGTCGAAAGGGAAGTCCATCTCATCCGGGTGAAGGATGTGGAAGACGACGACTTCGTGCCCCTGGAATCGCAGATGCTGGAGGCTCTCCAGCATCGGTTCGACGTCTTCGAAACAATCGGAGATCAGGAACACCAAACCGCGGCGACGCACTTGGTTAGCAAGGTCATGCAGCAACGGAGCGATCGCCGTCTTCTCGCGCGGCTCGACGCCCTCCATAGTGTGGAGGATGGTCTGCACATGGCTGAGTTGGCTGCTCGCGGGGAGCCGTTCGCGCCAACCTTCGTCGAAGACGTTGAACGCGACGGTATCGCGCTGGTGAATGATCAGATACGCCATGGAGCCGGCAAGCACTTTGGCGTATTCGAGCTTGTTCGTATCCCCCTCGCCGTACTGCATCGATTTGCTGGCATCGAGCAGAATATGGCCGACGAAGTTGGTTTCCTGCTCGTACTGCTTGATCGTGTAGCGTTCGGATCGGCCGTAGCTTTTCCAATCGATGTGGCGAATATCGTCGCCGGCGACATACTCGCGGTGCTGCACGAACTCGACGGAGAAGCCGCGATAGGGGCTTTTGTGATCGCCGACGCGCAGGCCTTCGACGACGCCGCGGGCTTTGAGGCCCAGCGCCTGGGCTCGGGAGACCACATCAGGATGCAAATACGATGGCATGCTGTTTCCGTTTGGCGTCTTATCGTTTAGCGGGGAGCCGTAGGCGACCAGTAATGCGTTACGAAGCTCCACTGTTGCCGCGGCTTCCCTTCCCGTTCCGGATTGCGTTCCACGTAGGGAACCGCCCGTTCGATGCCTTCCGGCGAGTCCAAGTAGACCTTCCAGCGCCGCTCGCCCCAACAACTCGGCGTCTTGCCGTTTTCGTCCGCATATTCCGCCAGCGGATGCAGGCCGCGATCCAGCAGTTCCTTGCTCGCGACACCTTTCATCAGGTTCGTCACTTGCTCCACCTTGTACGTGTGCCGAGCAAGAAGGAGATGGACATGCTCCGGGAGGATCGCACAGGCCCACACCACGACGCCTGACTTCTCCACATACTTCTTGAAGCCTGCACCGATCGCTTGGGCCTGCTCGCCGGTGAATGAAACGGCGGGATAGCTGAGCGCTTGCTTTGCTCCCAAGCGAACCGAGACGTCATGTGCCTTCTTGGCGACCGAATGGCGGGTTTCGACTTTTGTCGCTTCGCCGAAACGACGCAGTTCCCAGGTTCGGACGAACTCGGACCAGGAACCGCGTGGATCGTTGGGAAGCCAGAAACCGTACGCGCTCAGTACTACGTGGTAGCCGATAACCATGGCTAGCCCTCGACTGGTCGCCTACGGCTCCGCGCTAAACGGATCATCGGCGAATGCCGGCGGGTTCGTTTTTGGGGACCGCCTTCAGCAAGCGCTGGATCACGTCTTCGACCGTGATCCCTTCGCTTTGAGCGGCGAAGTTGGTGATGAGGCGGTGTCGCAGAATCGGCAACGCGACCGCGGCGACGTCGTCGGCCGAGGCGTGATGCCGGCCGTCGAGAATCGCATGGGCCTTCGCAGCCATGATCAGGTTCATGCTCGCGCGCGGACCGGCGCCCCAGGTCAGCCACTTGTTGACGAAGTCCGCTGCTTCCGGCGTGCCGGGACGCGAGAGACGGGCGATCTTCTTCGCGTAATCGAACACATGATCCGCCACCGGCACCCGGCGAACGATCTGCTGCAGCTTGACGATATCCTCGCCATGCAGCACCTTGCTGACGGTGATCTGCTGATCGCTCGTCCCTTGCCGCATGATCTGCTCTTCTTCGTCGGCCGTCGGGTAATCGACTTTGATCATGAAGAGGAAGCGGTCGAGCTGGGCTTCGGGGAGCGGGTAGGTGCCTTCCTGCTCGATGGGATTTTGCGTGGCGAGGACGAAGAAGGGATTCTTCATCGGATAATCGGTTCCGCCGATCGAAGCCTTGCGCTCCTGCATCGATTCGAGCAACGCGGCCTGCGTCTTCGGCGGCGTACGGTTGATTTCGTCGGCGAGGACGATGTTCGCGAAGATGGGGCCGGGGAGGAATTTGAAGAGGCGCTGCCGGGTCACCGGATCGTCTTGGATGACTTCGGTGCCGGTGATGTCGGTGGGCATTAAGTCGGGGGTGAACTGGATCCGCTTGAAGCTGAGATCCAGCGCTTGCGAAAGCGTGCTCACCATCAAGGTTTTGGCGAGGCCGGGGACGCCGACGAGGAGGGCGTGGCCGCGGCAGAAGATGGCCATCAGCAGTTGGTCGAGCACTTGCTGCTGGCCGATGATGATTTTGCCGATCTCGGCGCGCATCTTTTTGTGAGCTTGGCGCAGCGATTCCAGCATCTCAATGTCGGATTCGGTGGGATTCATCGAGGTGTCTCAGCGAGGCGGGGAGAAACGCGTGGGCGGGGCAGGCAAACGTCGATCATAACCGGGCTAATTCGAAATACAACGGGCCAATCCGATTTTTTTGCCTGGATTTCCGGGCCGACGTGCAAGGGCGTGCAGGAGTTCGTCGCGTTGCCAAAGCGGCTGTATGACCATGCGCTTCTACGCATCATCTGCGAGGATGAGCACCCCTCGCCCTTGGCAGGAATTTGCATCGTCGACGTAAATCGTTTGGAACCTTGAATGCAGGCGTGGCGTGCCATGCTTGTGCGGGTCCCTGGCAGGGGCTGGCAGACTGCCTGCTTTCACCGCACAAGCATGCGCCCAGACCGAACGGAAAGAAGCAAGAGGCTCGGAAGCTTCGCATGCTTCGTCGGTGGAAGGGGAAGCATTGAGGAGCCCGGCCAGGGACCCGACGAAGCATGGCACACGCGTGCAGGAGTTCATCAAAATCGAAAATGGTTAGCCGCGACGCGCAGCGGAGCGCGGACTAGATGTCATGCGATCGCATGGCAAACAGTCCGCGCTCCGCTTTGCGTCGCGGCTAACCAATACCGGCGAGATTATTTCGGAGCGAGCATTGCGGAGAGGCGTTTGCCTTCGAGGCTGGGCGCTTTCTCGACCTTGGCGAGGTCGATCAGCTTTTCCAGGATCATCGCCAATACGCGACGGCCTTCCTCGATGTGCTGCATCTCGCGGCCGCGGTAGACGACGTAGACCAGGACTTTGTCCTTATGTTCCAGGAACTTTCGAGCCTGGTTGATTTTGGTCTCGACGTCATGGATGTCGGTTTTGGGACGGAGGCGGATTTCCTTCAGCTTCTGCTGATGGGCCTTCGTCTTGTCCTTGAGCTTTTGCTTCTGCGTGAACTTGAACTTGCCGTAGTCCATGATCTTGCAGACAGGCGGGCGCTCCTGGGCAGCAACCTCGACGAGGTCGAGATTCGCCTCGCGGGCCATGTCCATGGCTTGCGACGTCGGCACGACGCCGACCTGTTCCCCTGCCGGCCCAATAAGGCGGACGGGGCTGATACGGATTTGATCGTTGACGCGATGCGTGTCCCGATTTTGGTCGCGATCTCGCAACCCGAAGCGGTCGTTTCCCGGCGGCGGCAAGGACTTCGCTCTCCTTCGACTTGGTGAAATGCGATCGGCGAGACCTCTTCCCCCGACCGCGGCGGTCCCCCGTTCGCTTGGAACTGAGGACCAATCGCCTAGTTTTATCGTGCAAATCCTGCTCCGTCAACGGGAAGCGCATATTTCCCGCCGCCTGCCCCGTCCAAACTCTTCGCATCGTTGACAGGAACCGACGCTAGGGCAACTCAAGCACCACAATTTCATGGCTGCCCGATCGGTTGCTGATCCAAGCCAAACGCCGCGAATCGGGGGGCCAGGCAAGGAAATTGTCGTAGCCTGGATGATTGGAGAGATTTCGCAGGCCGGTCCCATCCGGGTGCATCACGAAGATCTCGTAGTTGCCCGTGCGGTTCGAAACGAAGGCGATGGCTTTCCCATTTGGCGACCAGACGGGGCAGAAATCGATCTTGGGTTCATCCGTCAGTCGTTTCTGCTCCGAGCCGTCCGCATTCATCACCCAGATCTCGAAGTTGCCGATACGGCCTGAAGCGAAGGCGATGCGCTTGCCGTTGGGGGACCAGACCGACCCGTTCTCCAGCGGTGCCGGGCTGGTCAGGCGTTTGAGGTTCTTGCCGTCCGCATTCGCCACGTCGATCTGAAACTTGCCGTCGGTACCTTGCAGCCGATCGTAGACGAACAGGATGCCCTTGCTGTCGGGAAACCAACCCGCATCCAGCAACGGGTTCGCCTCCTTCGGCAAAATCTGCGTCATCGCGCCGCCGGAGGCGGGCATCGTCTTGAGCCCATCTTCCCCGCATGAATGCGCGTTAGGAGAAACGTCTTGCCGTTCGGCGACCACGACAGATGCTGAAGGAAGTCGCCGCCCAAATCCGTGGTCGCCTTCGGCTCTCCCCCGAGAGTCAAGGCGGCCACTGCGATTAATGCAAGGTGCGTCACGGCGAATCCTCATCTGCCGGTGGGGCGTCGCGCCTGGAGGGAACGCCCTCCGCGGCGTTCCGCAGCACTGGACGCGCGTCCGAGTCCTCTTAACCCACCGACCGCGGTCCCCGCTTGCGGCGCAGCGATCCGCGGCGTCCGACCGCTAAGCCGCAAGCGGAAGACCTGCGTTCGACACTTGGCGGGATGTACATGTCCATTCAGGCGGAACGCCGGGGAGGGCGTTCCCTACAGCGCATCATGTTGTTTGCAGGGTTAATGTCAATCGAGAAGCAGGTTCTAAAACACTTTAGGCCGTTCGACGCGAAAAATGTTTGAGGGGCAGCCGATATTGACGAGCTTTGGAAAGTCATGCCCCATTGCTGTCTCGCCGCAAGGATAGCTGAGCAGTACGTCGAATTCCGCTCGCGGCCGTTCGATCTCTCGATTACATTCACTGCAACCAAAACTCTGCCTGCGATAAACCCCAAGGAGTGTCCTGTGCTTCGTGCTCGAACTCTCGCGATCGCTTTTGCGGTCGCTTTTGCCGGTCTTGTCTATCTCGGCGGCTCGGCCGCGCTGGATGCCGGCGGCGCTAAAAAAGAAGGCAAGAAGGAAACGAAAAAAGGCCCTTCCAAGGTCGCTTCGACTCCGCTTGAAAACATCAAGGCGGCCAAGGATTTCAAGGTCGAAATGCTCTACACCGTCCCCGCCGACAAGCAGGGATCATGGGTCGCGATGTGCCCCGATCCCAAGGGCCGGCTCTATGTCTCCGACCAATACGGCGGCCTTTACCGCGTCACCCCGCCCCCGATCGGAACCGACAAGGGGATTGAGATCGAGCAGCTCAACCTGCCGATCGGCGAAGCTCAGGGCCTGCTGTGGGCGTTCGATTCGCTCTACGTGATGGTGAATCGCGGGGCGAAGGTCAAATCGGGCCTCTACCGCCTCACCGATACCGATGGCGACGACAAGCTCGACAAGGTCGAACACCTCCGCGCTCTGACCGATGGCGGCGAACATGGCCCGCATGCGGTCGTCCTCTCGCCGGACGGCAAGTCGCTCTACTGCCTCCACGGCAACCACACCAACTTGACGGAAATCAGCAGCACCAAGGCGCCGAAGGTGTGGCGCGACTACGACGGCACCCTGTTGCCGCAGATGTGGGATGCCAACGGACATGCGGTGGGTCGGCAGCCTCCGGGCGGTTGCATTTATCGCGTCAGCCCTGACGGCAAAGAGTGGGAATTAATCTCGATCGGCTACCGCAATCAATACGACATGGCGTTCAGCCGTGACGGCGAACTGTTCACCTACGACTCCGACATGGAGTGGGACGTCAACACGCCCTGGTATCGCCCGACCCGCATTTGCCACGCGGTTCCCGGCAGCGAGTTCGGCTGGCGCGGCGGCACAGGCAAAATGTACGAGTATCATCCGGACAATCTGCCGCCGGTCGTCAACGTCGGCCCCGGCTCGCCGACCGGCGTCACCTTCGGCTACGGCGCCAAGTTTCCGGCCAAATATCAGGACGCTTTTTTCGCTTGCGATTGGAGCTATGGCCGCCTCTATGCCATGCACCTGAAGCCGGACGGTGCGAGCTATAAGGGCGAACTCGAAGAGTTCGTTACCGGTTCGCCGCTCGCCCTCACCGATCTGTGCGTTAATCCCAAGGACGGCGCCCTGTACTTCGCTCTCGGCGGCCGCCGTACCGCGTCGGGCCTTTATCGCGTTACCTACGTCGGCAAGGAATCGACGGAGCCTTCCAAGGGGAGCGTGGAGAGCGCTGGCTCCGAAGCACGGGCGATTCGCAAGAAGCTCGAAGCGTTTTACGGCAAGCAAGATCCTGCCGCCGTCGAAGCCGCTTGGCCTTACCTAAGTAATGAGGACCGCTTCCTCCGCTATGCCGCTCGCACCGTGCTTGAGTTTCAGGACCCGAAGACCTGGCAAGAAAAGGCGCTCGCCGAGAAGAACCCGGTGGCGCTCACGCATGCATTGATCGGCCTGGCTCGCGTCGGCGAGAAATCGTTGTTGCCGAAGATGCTTTCAGCCCTCGAAACGGTCGATTGGAACAAGCTGACGCTTCCGCAACGGATCGATTATTTGCGTGCTTATCAACTCGCCTTCCTCCGCATGGGCAAGCCGGAAGGCGAAATGAAAGACTCTGTCGCCAAACGGATCGACAGCTTCTACCCGTCGAATGCTCGCGAAACGAATGCCGAATTGTCGAAGCTCGTCTGCTTCCTGGAAACGCCGAAGGCCGTGGCTGCCACGCTGGCTCTGATCGCCAAGGCGCCGTCGCAGGAAGAGCAGATGGAATACGCGCTGTCGCTTCGCGTCGTGAAGCACGGCTGGACCGAATCGCAACGGAAGGAATACTTCGATTGGTTCCACAAGGCGGCCGGCTACAAGGGAGGCAACAGCTTCCACGGCTTCCTGCGCAACATCCGCGCCGAAGCGATCAAGTCGCTGAATCCGCAGGAGCAGGTCGCTCTGAAGGAAGTGCTCGCGGTCCTGCCTCAGCCGAACTCGCCGAAGTTCACGACGAAGCCTCGGCCGGTGGTGAAGAAGTACACCGTCGAAGAGTTGATCCCCGTCGTCGAGAAGGGGATCAATGCCGGCGGCCGCGACTTCGATAAGGCCCGCAATCTGTTCGGCGAAGCGAAATGCTTCTCCTGCCACCGCTTCGGCAACGAAGGGGGCGGCACCGGCCCGGACCTCACCGTCCTCGCGAATCGATTCAGCGTGAAGGACATGCTCGAATCGATCATCCTCCCTAGCAAGGTGATCAGCGACCAGTATCAGGCCGTCGTCGTCACCACCAAGGACGACCGCATCGTGACCGGCCGTATCGTGAACCTCGCCGGCAACAACGTGATGGTGAACACCGACCCGTTCAACCCGAACGGCATCGTCCAGGTCGATCGCAACAACATCGACACGATCACGCCTTCGAAGACTTCGATCATGCCGGAAGGCCTGATCGACAGCTTGCAAGAAGACGAGATCGTCGACCTGATCGCCTACCTCTTCGCCCGCGGCGACCGAGGCCACAAGGCGTTTCGGAAGTAGCGAAGCGATTCGGAAACAAACCCGCCCGAGGCGTCAGCGACGGAAACCCCGTCAACGACGCCCCGGTTTTTTGGTGGAGGCAGCGAAGCTTCCCCTCTCCCCCGCAGGAATCACGATCGCCCTTGCAACCAAGTCGCCGCGGGGGAGAGGGTGGCCGAAGGCCGGGTGAGGGGAGCTTCGGAAAGCCAAAATTCTGGGCTCGATCAGCGAAGTTAAGAATCGAGCGCTCGCTTGATCGCAACAAGTTCAGCGATCGCATCCTTGTCCTTTTTGCGACCAGCGGCTTGTTTCAGTTCAATGAGCTTTTCAAGAGTGACCACTCGGGCTTTGATGCCGAGCGCCTCAACAAGTTGCGTGTGAGGCAAAAGGTTGTCATAGGTTCCTCCGCCAGCCACTTCGCCCAAGAAATCCACGTCGCCAATATCCGTTGTCAGGGTGAAGTTCAGTCCCGAACGGATCGTGCGCTCATCCCAAAAGAAGGGAAGTCCGGCCGGTGCTCCGCGAAGATAGGGCTTTCGATCTTTCAGAACCGCGACGATTCGGCGTATGTTCTCGTCGTCTCGAGCATAGACCAGATCGACGTCGTTCGTCGAACGTCTTGAGCCATGAATGATCGCTGCCCAACCGCCGATGAGGATGCATCGCACGTCGTTCTCATTCATGAGACGCATCACTGTTTCCAAGTCAGCGATCATGAGCCATTCCCTTTCTCCTCGCTCGTTTGCCGATTTGCCGCCCCTCTCCAAATTTCGATGGAGCGATGGAACGATTGCGCCTTGCGAATGCGTTCCTCGACAGTGAGCTTCAGGCTCTCCGCGATCAGCGTGTGATCAAGTCCTTGAATGTACATCTCGAGTTCTTCCTCGACCTGCGTTGTGTCCGGCGTCGCGTTCGAGGCAGGGTCGAATTTTTCGTTCTGCATAGGCACCTCCCGTGATCATGGTATCACTTCGAACCCGTCGCTCGCCAGCAAGTGGGGTCGCGCAGGTAAACCAGCGAATCCGATGACCTTCGCACAGAAACCCCAACTCTCCCTTCCCAAAAAGCCGTCTAGCATTTTCCGCACGGATCGGGTCCAATCGCGCACGGCGCGTCGAAGGATCGGCTGCGCCTCCCCGGGACAGGACGTCATGGCCTCCGCAACCGCTCCCCTTGAGCCCACCGCTCTTCTTCCGCAAGTGCGACTCGAAGTTCGCCAGGGCGGAAGGTCGGTCCCTTATCGTTTCGACCACGTCGATTTCCTCGTCGGCTCCGTCGCGGGTTGCGATCTTCGCGTGCCTGGGGAAACGCCGGGCGTTCTCTGTCTGCTTTCCCGCAGCCCCGCGGGACTTTCGCTCCGCAAACTCGCCCCGACGCAGATGCTGCTGCTCAACGGCAAAAACGCATCGTCCACGACTCTCGCCACGGGCGACCGCATTACGCTCGGAGCCATCGACCTTTTCGTCCACATGGACGCAGTCGCCGAAACCGAAACGGCGCCCGCTCCGATCGATCGAGAGGCGGAAGCTTCGCTCGCCCAGGCTCAGGGGGATTTCCAGCAGAAGATCCTCGCTTTCAAAAATCAGGTCCTCGCCTTTCAGCAGCAGCGCGAAGCCTTCGAGGCCGAGCGGGCCGAACAGGCGCGACGGCTCGATGCACTGGTCCGCCGCGAAGATGCCGCTCGGGATGATGGGCCGGCCCTCCAAGCGGAGCGCGACGAGTGGCGGCAGAAATACGAATCGCTGGAAGCCGAACTCGCGGCACGGCCTGTCGTCGTCCCAGTCAACGATGCGGCCCTTTCGCGCCGCGATCAGGAGTTGCGCGAGCGCGACGAAATCCTTGCCGCTCGCCATGCCGAAATCGAGCGGCAAAAGCAGGAAATCGCGGCCGTTCGCCAGGAACTCGCCGACATCCGCCGGCAGATGTACGACCGCTACCAGGAACGCCGCGACAAGCTTGCTTCCCTTCAGGAATCGGTGGAGAAGGCCGCGAAGAAGGTGCAGGAACGCAAACGCCAAGTCGACGCCGAGGCGGCGGAGATGCATCGCCAGCGCGAAGCCGAAGCTGGCCGTCAGGCGGAAATGGAACGGCGCACGCAGGAACTGACCGCGCTCGTGCAGAAGCTGGAAGCCGAGCGAAAGTCGCTTCACCAGAGCAAGGCCGAGGTGCAGGCGGATCTCGAAGGGCAGGTTTCCGAAGTTCGCGATCGCGAGGAGCGGCTGGCCCAAGAACGCCGCGAGATGGAAGCTCGGCTCAAGCAATATCAATCCGACCTCGTGCGGCTCGATCGCCGGCAGGGAGATGTCGAACTCCGCGAGGCGGAGATCGCGACGAAGCTCGACGAAGTCGAGAAGCGCCATCGCCAGATGGAATGGGACAGCTCCGAACTCGAACGCCAGGCCGTCGAACTCGACGAGATGCGCTCGAAAGCGATCGAAGAGACGCAACGGCTCGCGCAGCAGAAACAAGAACAGGACTTGATCGCCGCCCAACTCGCCCAGCGGGCCGCTTCGCTCGAAGGGCAGCAGGCGACGCTCGCGGCTTTGCGCTCGCGCATGGAACGCATCCGCGAAGAGTTTCGCCGGGAGGAACAGTATCTTTCCGAGCAGCGGGCTCGCCAGGAAGCGAACGAAGCGGACCTCGAACAGCAGACGCAGGCATTGCATTCGCTTCGGCAGGATCTCGGCAACGAGCAAAAGCTGCGCGAGATGGAACGCCAGCAGATGACCGAGCGCAGCGCCACGCTCGAATCGGCCGTCCATCGACTGAAGACCGCGCAGGAACAATTCGCGCAGCAAGAAGAATCAGTTCGCACGCAACTCGCCGAAGTCGAGGCCAAGACCGCCGTGATCGCCGAGCAGGAGGCGATGCTGCAAAGTCGGCTCACGCAAGTCGGCGAAGCCCAGGAACGGCTCGAAGCCGAACGCATGTCGATCCGCGAGCGAACCGTGGCGCTCGCTCAGGCCGAGCAAGCACGCGAAGCATTGCAGGAACAGCTTCGCCGCCGATCCGAAGATTTGGCCGCCAAGCAGAAGACGCTCAACGATCAGATCCAGGAGTACCAGGGAAAGCTCGCGGGACTCGATGCGATCCAGGCCGAGCGCGATCGCCAGAATCTCGAAACGCAGGCAGCTCTGGCTCAGCAGCGACAAGAAATCGAAACGCAAGTCGAGGAAGTCTCGCGGCGTCAGGCCCAACTTATCGAGCAGGACGAACTGCTCGCCAAGCAGCATGAGGAAATGCAGGAATTGGGCCGTCGCATCGCCGAGCAGCACAAGGTGCTCGCCGAGCAGCAGGAGCAGAATCGCCTCGAATGGCAACGCCGTCAGGAAGCCGAAGCGAAGCTGCGGGCCGAGTTCGACGAGATGCGCCGCGACGCTCAGGACATCCTTCGGCAACTGCCCGATCTCGAACTCCGTGCCGGCTCCGCCCTCGATCGCCTGGCCTCCGCGCGCGACGAAATGCGCGATCATGTGGCCGAGATTCACACCTACGTTCGCCAGTGCCAGGACGATCTGGAAACCGTCCGCGGCCGGCTGGAATCGGAATCGGGCCGGCTTGAAGATCGTGAGCAATCGTTGCGGCTCAGCCAGGACGAGCATCGCCTCGGCATGGTCGCCTTCCGACAGCATCTGCTCGAATGGCAGAACCAGATCGGCGAAATCAAGCGGATGCTCGCCCAGAATCAGGCCCTCCTGGAACGCAAGCAGGCGGAAGTGGCCGAGCAGGCACGCAGCGCCGAAGCCGCTCACGCCGCAGTGATGCGTCAAGCGGATCGCCTGGCCGCTCAATCGGAAGACGCCACGCAGCGGCGCGACGAACTCGACCGCCAACTCGCGGACATGCGCGAATGGTATCGCCGCAAGATGCGCGAACTCGCCGGCATCCCCGCCGATTGGGAAGCTCCCGCCCGTCGCGAACTGCCCCCCGCGCCAATCGAAAACGACGCGGAAGAAGCGATCGCTCCGAATCAGCGCGACATCCTTTCGCTCACGGAGCCGGTCCACCCGAGCGACGAACTGCTCGGCCAACATCTGCAAGACAACAACATGGTGGATTTCGACACGCTGCAAGCGCTCATGGTCGAGGCCCGCCGGCAACGCCGATCGCTGCGCCAAGTGCTGCTCGCCAGCGGAGTCGTCACGCCGTTTCAGCTTGGATTGATCGAATCGGGCAACGTCGATGGCCTCATGCTCGGCTCATTGCGGCTCATCGATCGCCTGCGAAGCACGGCCCATGAAACCGTCTATCGCGTCTTCGATCCCGCTCGCGGCATCGAGGCAGTGCTTCGGCATCTGTCCGCTGAAGACATGCACGACGCCGTGCATCCGGATGAGTTCCGCCAGCGTTTTCAGAACGTGGTAATGCAGGAGCCGCAGATCGCCGGGACGATCGAAGTGCTGGATTTGGACGGCCGCCCCGCTGTATTGCAGGAATGGCTTACCGGCCTGAGCGCCGCGGATTGGCCGCCGCTCGCCGCCGCTCCGGGGGTGTGCTTCCGGTTGCTGACGCAGGCCGTACTAGGATTGCACGCACTGCATCGCGCCGGCATTACGCATGGCCGGCTTTCCGATCGCCACCTGCTGCTGACCGGCGACGGCATGCTCAAGATTCTCGGCGCCGGCGAACCGGGCTGGCTTGCCGATGCCGCGGAGGTCGCCTCCGATACACGGCAAGATCTCCGCACGCTTGGCCACCTCGTTGCCGGATGGTGCACGAACGCCGGCGTACGCAAAGGGGCGAAGGCGCGTCCTCTGCCGGACGCGATGGTCGCGGTGCTTGCGAAAATGGAAGCGGACGACGGCTACGCGACCGCTCAAGATTTGCTTGACGACCTCGACCGCGTCGGCGCCGACGTCCCGCCCAACGCCGAAGCATGGGACCGCCTGCTGAAATACGTCCGCGAGCATGGGGCGCCGGAGGCGTTGCAACGCCGTCAATCCGCATGATGGCGAGCGGCCGGCGTTAGCCGGCTGGTACAGCGTCCGCAAAAGTCTCTGCGTTCACAAACCGTCTTGCTCCCCTCTCCCTCCGGGAGAGGGGCTGGGGTTGAGGGCGCCTTTTTTTGCGAACGGCGAGCAAGTCATCGCGTCGCATGGGGCGAAGGTTCCGCCCTCACCCCCAGCCCCTCTCCCGGAGGGAGGGGAGCAAGACGCCTAGACCTTCGGTGGTTCGACGCCGAAATCGCGGATGGTGAAGATGGGGCGGAAATCGTACTTCGCAGTCACCGCTTCGCGAGCCCCTTCGAGCCGATCGACGATGCAGACGACGGCCGCGACGGTCGCTCCCGCCTTCTCGATCTCCGCGGCGGCTTGAATCGCGGAACCGCCGGTCGTGAGCACGTCGTCGAGCACTGCCACTCGCATCCCCGCACGCAACACGCCTTCGATCCGCTCCTGGCTGCCGTGGCTCTTCGGCTGCTTGCGAACGAAGAATCCTTCGAGCGTTCGGCCTTGGCGGTGATATTCCGAAGCCAAGACGGCCGCCATCGGAATGGCGCCCACTTCCAGACCGCCCGCCGCTTCGATCTGCAGATCCTTGGTCATGTCGAACAGCACCTGCCCCAGGAGGCAGACCACTTCCGATTGGAAAATCGCTTTCTTGCTGTTGACGTAGTAGGTGCTTTCCTTGCCGGATGCGAGCGTGAATTTGCCGAAAGAAAACGCTCGTTCCGTGAAGACCTGCAAAAGTCGTGCGCGCGGATCGCTCATGTTTCTTTCGCCGGCCTGATGAGGCTTGGTTTCTCAGTTTCGCCAATTTGCCGCGTCGAACCGATCTCGACTCATTGAGCCGAAACGCTATTCTCGGGCCGGTTCGCGGACGATCCTACTTTACGGACTGGGTCCACGGAGACGATGGCGATGAGCAAATCCCCGATCCAGCAGCGTCGATCGCTGGGGCCGATGTTCGTATTCATCGTCGGCCTGCCGATCGCCTGGGTATCGATCGCTTACTTGGCCTACGGGCCATTGCTCCCGGAAAATCTCGTCGAGTACGTGAAGCACCCGGTCGAGAAAGTCGAACTGACGCTGTTCTTCGCCGCGACCCTGGTGCTCGCCTTCAAGACGCTCAAGTCGTTCGCATCGGAGCGACGCGCATTCCGCGGCGCACCGGTCGAGGCGTGGAAGGGGCAGCCAGTGCCCGTGTCCGAGGTCGGACAACTCTGGACCGCGCACACGGAAAAGCCGCGTTCGTTCCTTTCGACGTATCTCGGCCGACGTATCGCCGCGGTACTGGATTTCGTCCGCAGCCGCGGATCGGCGCAGGGGCTCGACGATCAGATGCGTTCGCTCAGCGATGCGGATGCGATGAGCCTCGAAGCGAGCTACTCGCTGCTTCGCTTCGTCACGTGGGCCATTCCGATCCTTGGTTTTTTGGGAACGGTCCTCGGCATCACTCAAGCCATTTCGGGCGTGACGCCTGAGGTATTGGAAAAAGATCTGAGCCAGGTGACCAACGGCCTTGCAACTGCGTTCAACACCACGGCACTCGCGCTGTTTCTCACGATGATCCTGATGTTCTTCAGCTTCCTCGTCGAACGCCTCGAGCAAACGGTGCTGGAGCGAGTCGATGGATTCGTGGAAGCGGAACTGGGCCATCGTTTCGAACGCATGGGCGGCGATGGCGCCGCATCGGGTTCGTTGGATTTGGTCCGCAAGCAGGGGGAAGCGATTCTCAAGGCGACGGAGCAACTCGTCGAAAAGCAGGCGACGGTTTGGACGCGCTCCCTCGAAAAAGCAGAGCGGGCCTGGCAGGAAACGGGGCAAGCTCAACAGCAGCGGGTGCTGGCTGCACTCGAAAAGGGAATGGACACGGCGCTCGCACGTCACAACCAGCGACTCGCTGAACTCGAAGAGAAGCTGCTGCAGCGTAACCAGACTGTCGTGCATGCGATCGGCAGCCTTGTGGATGTTCTTCAAAAGGTCGGGCAAACGCAGCGCGAGGGGATGGATCAACTGACGGCCAAGATGCACCTGCAGGTGGAGTTGCTTTCCAGGCTTCAGGCGGATGAAGGGCAGATCCTGCGATTGCAGGAATCGATGCAGCAGAACCTGGCAGGCCTCGCCAACGGCGGCGCGTTCGAAGAAGCGGTGCAAAGCCTGTCCGCGGCCATCCACTTGCTGACGGGCCGAATGGGAGCAGGCGCGGCAGCTCCGCCGCGAATCACCAAGGCGGCGTAACCGATTCGCCGAATCCGTTGGAAGGGGGAGGCTCCTGCCGAGCCGGAGTTGCGGAAAACCCACGGAAAAAGCGGCGTTTGAAACAGAGAACCTGTACCCTGCGGCTCGGCAGGAGCCTTGCCCGCCTTGCCCTCCCCATGGAACGCTGGATTCGCAACCGAGGCCCCGATGCGACGACGGCATAAGCTCGAGGTTTCGACGTTCCCCTTTCTCGCGGTGCTCCTCTGCGCGATGGGGTCGCTGATCCTTTTGCTGCTCGTCATGGATCGGCGGGCCAAGATCGCGGCACGCGCGAAAACGAATGCCTTGCAGCAAGCATTGATCGCCAAGATCGACGATGAGGCGAAGCGCCAGGCCGACGAAGCGGAACGTCTGTGGGAAACGCAGAAGAGCAAGCTGCATGAGATGCTTCGCAAGGAGGACGAATCGCTTCGCGTGCGGAAGGAGCAACTCGACATCGCATTCGCGCAGACCGAACGCGACATCCAATCCGGCAAATCGAAGCTGGTCGATCTCGAACGTCGTCTGGCGGATGAGCAAAAACGGCTCTTGCAGGACCGCGACGAACTCGTCCGCTTTCGGCAGCAACTCTCGGCTTCCGTCAAGGAGAAGAGCGAATCGACCAGCCAAGAGGCGATTCGCCTGGCGCGCGAGCTTCAGCAGTTGGAACGGCTTTGGGAGCGGATGAAGCAGGTTCGCTCGCAGCCGCGCGACGTCTTTTCGCTGGTGCCCTTCAAAGGCAAACGCGGCGAAAAGCGGCCGCCGATCTATGTCGAATGCGTTCGGGGCGGTTTGGCGGTGCATCCGCGGAAGACGATCATGCCGGTGAGCGACGAGTTCGACGTCGCTCGCTTTCGGCGTGAAGTCGAGGCCCGGTCCAGCGCCTTGGTGAAGGAAAAGAAGAACGCATCGGCTCTCGACAAACCGCATGTTCTCTTTCTCGTTCGGCCCGACGGCATCGCGAGCTACCATGCCGCACAGTCTGCCCTCTCCGGATTCCAAATCGATTTTGGCTACGAGCTTGTGGATGCGCACTGGGTCTTCGATTTCGATCCCAACGCGCAGCCGACACGCGTTGCCTGGAACGAACCGCCGCCGTTGAAGATCGAACCTTCGATCGTGACGCCGGGGAGCCGCAAGGGTGTGGGCGTATCACTGTCTTCACCGCGACTCCCGGGGCCGCCGAATGGCGATGGGAATGAACCTTACGACGGCGCCGAACCAGGTGTAGCTGACGGGCCTGGCGCGGGGAAGGGTTCGGGCCCGCCCGGCGTGCAGGTAGGATTCCAGCCAAGCATGCCGCCCACTTCGGTTGGGCCGCCCCCGTTTGGAAAGCCGGGACTCGGCAATCCTACCACGGGCACTTTGATGGGACAACCTCCCGGCGGCGTGGTTGGCGAAGGACCGCCGTCCTTCGGAAAGCCGGGAGTAGCTGGCGGCCTTTCCATGGGATCGAGCGGACCAGGAATGGTATCTCCGAAGGTCGGGAGCGGGCCGCCCGGCGGCGTCGGCGGCGACGGTTCCCCAGCGACGCCCAAGGCCGAAGCAAGCGGGGGAGCGGGCCTCGCTCAGCGATCCTCCGTGCCGGCATTGTCTCCGATTTTGGGCCCACCTGGCTCCTCGGGGGCACCTGGCGTCGCCATAGCGCCGAAAGCGAGCGGTCCGACGATCGGAGCGCCGCGAACAAGCGGAAGCGATGAAAACTCTGCGGCGACTCCAAAGGATGTGCAGCCGGCAATCGCCACCTCGATCAAGATCCCGGGGCAACTTCCAGGCGTGGGAGGCGCGCCCGCCGAAAGCGGCGAACCGGGGACCCCTGTACCGCCGGGCACTCCTGGCGCAGTTGCGGGTGGTCCCGGCCAGGCCGGCGAACCGATGGGCGAACCTGATCCGTTGGCGCTGAAGTTCCCGCCGAACATGCCGCGGCCCAAAGATACGCCGCAGGCGGCGAAGAAGGCGCTTCCGCCATTAGGACGGCTGATTGCGAACCGCGATTATCAAATCGTCGTGACCTGCTTCGCCGACCGCGTCGAGGTGACGCCGGGCGGATTCGACTTCGACATGACGAATCGAAACGAACAGGAGATCGATCGGGAATTGATTGCGAACATCCGCAAGACAACCGATCGTCGGCAGGCGACCGTGAGACCCGGCGAAGCGCCATATCGAGTCAACATTCGCTTTCAGGTGCACCCGGAAGGCTTGCGGACCTACCTGCGTGTTTACCCGCTGATCGAAGCCCTGAACCTGCCGATGTCGCGTGAAAATCTGGAGCGCTAGTCCGTACCCAGTTCTTTGCCTCCCAAGCCAGCGGAGGTGTGCCATGCTTGGGCGGGTTCCCGGCGGGGGCCGGCAAACTGCCCGCTTTCACCGTCCAAGCATGCCCCCAGACCGAACGCTCGAAAGCTTCGCATGCTTAGAGCAGTTCTTGAATCGATGTAGCGGCGAACATGACCTTCTGTAGGGAACGCCCTCCGTGGCGTTCCGCCGAACTGGACGAAGTCGGCTCAAGGCATTCAACATGCAATCGCCCCTCGGCCGCTTGCGGCTCAGCGGCTCAATGCCTGCAAGTCGCTTTCGGAACACTCTTGGACTGAAGAATCCAGCGACCGACATCGTCCAGTTCGGCGGAACGCCACGGAGGGCGTTCCCTACAGAAGGCAACGTCGCCGCCAGCTTTGTTCACATACGCTGGTTTGAACTGCAACCCTCTCTAAACGAAGGAGCCGCGCACGAAGTAAGCGGTTTTGCGTGACGTCGTCACGGCAAACCGCTTACTACGTGCACGTCTCCTCGGACGCTTCGCATGCCGCGATCGAGTGCATCTTCACTCCGCTTCGTCGTCCTCTTCCTGCGGATCCGCCAACTGGAGCGTTTCCACGAACTCCTGCGGCGGGCGGACGACCACGTTGCCGTCTTCCTGCAATTCGATCGGCAATTCGAGCCAGCGTTCCTCGAAGACCCAATAAACCTTGTCCGAAATCGGATACGGAGTCGTGTCGATGTTCTTCTCGGCGACGACTTTCAACAGATGGATCTGCCCCAGCTTCTCCATCCGCACCGGCATGAAGAACATGCAGTCGCGTCCCACCACGGCAGCGAGAAAGCCGTGCTTTTCGCCAGGCATCAGCCGTTCGAGGATCAAGCTGCGGGCGGCGTCGAACGCATCCTCGCAACTCGCCATGCAGATGCCGCTTTCTTCGTGAATGCAACGCTGCCATTCCTCCGGCGTCCGCTTCTCGAGGTTGACGAGGGCAAGCTCGATCCATTCTTCGATCGGGCGGTTGGTCTTTTCGAGCGTTTCGGTGCGGACGTAGGCCATCTTGTCGGGAAAATCGATGACGAGGTTCAGCACCAGCCCCGTATCGCCGATCTTTTGCCGCCAGGGGGCCGCGTCCGGGTCGTTGAGCTGAAACGGCTTGCCCACGCGCGGCATGATCTGCTTGCGGCATTCGTCGAGGTCGTCCGGGATCTCCTCTTTTTGAGCCAGCGTGTTGAGGAAGCCGGTGATGATCTCGCGCTCATGATCCTCGCTCTCGGCATTCTTCACGCGGGTATGCAGATTGCCGAGATACATCGTCATCGGCTCTTCGCCGGGCTTGCCGACCTCGACGCTGTCCCCATGCCATTTGCGGATTTGGAGCCCCATCGTCGCCGCGGTCTCGCGAACCCGGCGAAGGAAGGGAGCAGGATAGGGGACGCGCGACTGGCTGGGGTATTCCCAGTCCTTGGTCGCGTCGCTTTTCTTGAAGGGCCGATGACGAGCCATGAACGAAACCACGCCAAAGGATTGCGGAACCTGCTTGGAGCGATGCTATCCCTCGGCGCGGCGGTTTGTCCAGGAAAACACGCGGCATGAAGACGAATACGACAAACGCTTGAGAGTCCGAGGGCAAATCAACCAACGATCACGCGCGGACGCTTTGCTGGATTCGGCTCCGCTTTCTCGAGCAGTTCGCGGACGATCCAGGGGACGTTTCCGACGCCGAACAGCAGAAAACCTAGGTTTGCCGTCATTGGATTCTCAGCGGACCAGCCGAAATGGATCTCGGGCGGCTTGCCGACGCGCGATAGCTCCAGGGCCAGCGATGCAATGGTGTGCGATACCGAGGCCGATTTCGCCACTCGCAGGATGAACGAACCCTCTTCCTGCAAGAGTTCCACCATCGGCTGCTGAAAGAAGTTGCTGGCGTCGTCGACGTTGACTTCGATGAAGACGATCGGTTCCTCGGGGCCGAGCCGATGCTCCTTGCGGATGGTCGCCTCTTTCTCCGCGAGCGTATGGCCGCCGGGGCGATGCGGGACGAGTACGGGAAATTCCAGAAGCTGCATGCTTTCCCAGAGGAATCGCGATTCCTCGTTCACGAACACGAAGCCGTGGAAACGCAGTTCCTTGCTCCGCATCAGACGCGAGACGACCGACGACCCGACGATCGCGAGGATGAACCAACTGGCGATTTTGATCCCGTCCGGCTTCTCGATGATGTTGGCCGCCGTGGTGAAGAGGAAGACCAACGTGACGAAGAAGAAGGGCCAGGAAAGTCGGCGATACCAGGGGCCTTCGCGATGCCGCCATTTGTCGATCACGGTGGCGACGCATCCGCTCGACATCAACACAAGCACGCCGGTCGCATACGCTCCCCCTTGCGCTTCGACGTTCGCCTGGAATTGCCAGGTGACGTAGAGATTGATGAGCGTGAAGAGCGCGACGAGAGGCCGAATGGCGCGGGCCCATTCGGGGGCCATGCCGTAGCGCGGCAGATATTGCGGCACGAGATTCAAAAGCCCCGCCATGGCGCTGGCGCCGGCGAACCACAGGATCAGCACCGTGCTCACGTCGTAGAGCGTGCCGAAGGCTTCGCCGAACATCCGGTTGATTTTGGTCGCCGGCTCGCCGTCCGAAAGGGTGGAGCCGTGAGCGAGGTAAGCGAGGGCACGCCCCGCGGCCTTGCCTTTCTCCACTTTCGTTTCCAAGGTGGGCGGCGGTCCGTGGGGGTCGACGCCGCTTTCCAGTTCCTTGGGCGGAATCAGGGTGCTCGTCACCAGCGAGGCCGCCAACAGAAAGGTGGACATGATGAGGGCGGCGGTCAGCAGCAGTTTGCGGGCGTTGCGGATGCGGCCCATAGGCTTCGCGGGATCGTCTCCCGTTTCCCCGCGGATCAGCGGCATCACGGCCACGCCGGTCTCGAATCCGGACAGCCCCAGCGCCAGCTTCGGAAAGAGCAGCAAGCAGACCGCGAGGATCGCCAAGGGGCCGTGACCGAAACTGGGAAACGGATTATGAAAGTGCCAATCGCCGCTATGCACCATCTCCCACCATTTGCGGATCGCTTCCGGATGGTTCGTGAGGTACATCAGGCCGCTGCCGATGACGATCGCGTTGAGAATCAAGTAAAGGGCGACAAGAACGACCGCGAGCCCGATGACTTCCTTGAACCCGCGCCAAAACGTCGCTCCGAGCACGATCAGCAGCGCCATCGTGGCGATGATCTGCCAATAGTTGCCTTTGAGCATTTCGGGCCAAACCGGATTTTCCATCAAGTGAACCGCGGCATCGGCGGCGGAAAGCGTTTTCGTGATGACGAAATCGGTGGCCGCGAAACCGAGGAGCACCAGGACGAAGAGCTTGCCCCCCCAGCCGCTCATGAGTTGTTCGAGCATCGCGATCGAACCCTGCCCGTGCGGCGATTTGCCTGCCACGTAGGAGTAGACCGGATAGGCGCCGAACAGCGTCATCAAAACGAGGATGATGGTGGCGAACGGCGTGAGAAGGCCCGTCGCCTCGAATGCGATGGAGGGCTGATAGCCGAGGGTGCTGAAGTAATCGACGCCGGTGAGGCACATGACCCAGAGCCAAAAGCTCTGCGGATGGCCATGGCCGCCGTGCTCGCCGGGGTGTTCTGCGGACGCATCCATAAAGGGAGAGCCAAAATCGGTAGGGACGGATTCCCGATGTTATACGATCCGCGTGCCACGCTTGGGGGATCGCATTCGAAAGAGCCGCGCACGTAGTAAGCGGTTTTCGCCTCGCCTCACGCCGAACCGCTTACTGCGTGCGCGGCTCCTTCGAAGCGGTTTTCGCCTCGCCTCACGCCGGACCGCTTACTTCGTGCGCGGCTGTGCGTCGTGTAGGTGTTGATGATCCTGTGGGTGCGAGACCCATGCTGGTATC
>JAIEPT010000269.1 GCA_019748295.1 Gemmataceae bacterium
GGCAGTTCGCTGGCCCCGGCCAGGGACCCGCCCAAGCATGGCACGCCGCGGCTGCTTCCACAGATCCAAGCGACTTATGTCGAAGATGCAATATCCTACCGGAGGGAGAGCAGGGAGAGGGAGGTAGACTAGCTCCTGCCGCTCGCCTAATTGCCGTTCATCCAACGAAGAAGGACAAGCGTCAGCACCGCTCTCTCCCCTCACCCCCAGCCCCTCTCCCCAAAGGGGAGAGGGGGGCCGGATGCCTTGACGTAAAATTCCGCCCTTCTTACGATGCGTCCCAGGTTTGCCGAATCGTTAAAGTCGCGCAGACGCGCGACCCAGGAAGGAACTTTCATGTGCGGCATCGTCGGCGTTCTCCATCGCAACGGCAAATCGGCGCCGACCCATGTCCTCAAACGCATGACCGACCGCATCGCCCATCGGGGGCCGGACGGCGAAGGACATTTCACCGAAGGGCCCGTCGGCCTGGGCCATCGCCGGCTTGCCATCATCGATCTGTCGCCGCTCGGCCATCAGCCGATGGCGAATGAAGACGGCACCGTCCTACTAGTCTTCAACGGCGAGATTTACAACTACCAGGGCCTGCGGATCGAACTCGAATCGCGGGGCCATCGCTTCCATTCGCAAACCGACACCGAAACGATCATCCACGCCTACGAGGAATGGGGAGAGGATTGCGTTCGCCGATTCAACGGCATGTTCGCCTTCGGAATTTGGGATCGCAAGAAACGGCGGATGTTCCTGGCCCGCGATCGTTACGGCGTGAAGCCGCTCTACTGGAGCTTTCGAAACGAAACGCTCGTCTTCGCCTCCGAAATCAAGGCGATCCTCGAACATCCGGATATCCCGCGCCGCGTCTGCGCGACGGCGCTGAACGAGTATTTCTCGTTCCAAAACATTTTCACCGATCAGACGATGTTCGAGGGCATCCGCCTTCTGCCGCCGGCCACCATCATGACGCTGGATCTCGAATCGACCGCAGGCCCGGCGGCTCGAACGTATTGGGATTATCCCTTTCCCCGCGAGCCGTGGCGGATCAAGGAAGAGGAATGCGTCGATCAGGTGTATCACCTCTTCGAGCAGGCCGTGGTTCGGCAACTCGTCAGCGACGTGCCGGTGGGTTCCTATCTCTCCGGCGGCATGGATTCCGGGTCGATCACCTGCGTGGCCGCCGCCAATGTCAAGCGGTTGACGACGTTCACCGGCGGATTCGATCTCTCCTCCGCATCCGGCCTCGAACTGGGTTTCGACGAACGGCGGGCAGCCGAGGTGCTCGCGAATCGCTTCAAGACCGAGCACTACGAAGTCGTCATGCACGCCGGCGACATGGAATGGGTGCTGCCTGAATTGATTTGGCACCTCGAAGATCTACGTGTCGGCCAATGCTACCCGAATTATTACGTATCACGCCTCGCGGGCAAGTTCGTCAAAGTCGTCCTCTCCGGAGCCGGCGGCGACGAACTGTTCGGCGGCTATCCCTGGCGCTACTATCGCGGGCTCGATAGCCCCAGCAGCCAGGAGTATTTCCGCCGCTATTACGACTATTGGCAACGCCTGGTGCCCGAAGACGAGAAGGCGAATCTATTCACGCCCGACATCAAGAAGGCAGTGGGCAGCCATTCCGCGTTCGACGTCTTCCGCGGCGTGTTCCGCGAATATCCGGGCCTGTTCGCGTCGAATGAGGATTTGGTCAACGCATCGCTTTACTTCGAGTTGAAGACCTTCATGCACGGCCTCCTGGTCGTCGAGGACCACGTCTCGATGGCCCACTCGCTGGAAACGCGAGTGCCGTTCCTCGATGACGACCTCGTCGATTTCGCGGTGCGGATCCCCGCCAGCTACAAGCTTCGCAACCTCGAAAAGACGATCCGCGTCGACGAAAATTCGACCGGCAAACGCTTCGATGCCCAGACCAGCGAAGGCAAGATGGTGCTTCGCAAGGCGATGGGCCGATTCATTCCGGACGACATCACGGGCCGAACGAAGCAGGGTTTCAGCGCCCCTGACGCCAGCTGGTTCCGCGGCGAAAGCATCGACTACATCAACCGCCTGCTGCGCCAACCGCGAGCGCGGATTTACGAGTATCTGAACCCCGAGTACGTCACGACCGTGCTCGACCAGCATTGCTCCGGCCAATCGAATCGCCGACTGCTGATCTGGTCGTTCCTGAGCTTGGAATGGTGGCTGCGAAGCTACTTTCCGAGTTAAGTATTTTCTGCGACTTGGTAAGCCGCGACGCGCAGCGGAGCGCGAAATGCGCCCCGTGCAGATCGGTGGTTCGCATTCCGCTCTCCGCTGCGCGTCGCGGCTAACCGGGCCATCGGCTGACGCAATCGAGACGAAACCCGGCAATCTTCAGGAAACCCACTCCCCTTGCGGGCATGTTTGCTCGATAATCCCCAGCACACACTTCGTTGGGGAAACGGCCGATGAGCGAGATGAGCTGGTTGCGGGTAGCCGAGTGTCCGTTGCTCGATGGGCAGGCGGACGCGGATGTCGGGGCATTGCGTCAGGTGCAACGGCTTTTCGAATTGGCGCTCACGCGCTCCGGGAGCGATGAGGTCGCCAAGACCCTGCTGGAGGAGATCGCCGCCCAGCTTCGTGCCGACTCCGTGTCCGTGATGCAGGCGACGCCCGAGTGGAAGGTCTGCTGGCAGAACCAAGGACGACTTGCTCGCAACCCCATCGAAGCGATTTCACGGCCCACTCTCCACGATGTGCTTGATCGGCAAGCGGGCGTCTCTTCCGAAGGGAAGGGCGTTTTCTGGATTGCAACCTGCCTGAGCTATGTTGATCGGCCGAACCGCGTTCTCACCGTCCTTCGTTCACGCGATCCGTTTAGCCAGGATGAGTTCGAGTGCGCCGTCGCCGCGGGGCATGCCCTGGGCGTCTCGCTGGAGCACGCTCGACATGACGACGACGCCTCGCTGCGGCAGCGACGGCTCACCTCGCTCCTCGAAATCGGGCGACAACTCGTTCGGGAACGGGAAACGATTCCGCTCCTCGAACACATCGCCACGCAGGCTGCGGAACTTCTGAACTGCGAACGTGCGAGCATCTTCCTTTGGGACAAAGACAGGCAAGAACTCGTCGGCCGCCCTGCGCTGGGTTTGCCGAACAACGAACTGCGGATCGGCGATAAGGTCGGCGTCGTGGGCCGGGTGGTGCAAACGGGGAAGCCGCAGATTGTGGACGACGTCCGCGACGGCAGCGATTTCTCGGGCAGCGTGGACAAAACCACTGGATTCGAAACAAGAAATCTTCTCTGCGTTCCGATGCGGGACGAACAGGGAAATATCCTGGGCGCCGTGGAGGTGATGAACAAGCGCGAGCGATATGTGGCCGACGATGCGGCCGCGCTCGAATCGTTGGCGACGCAGGTCGCCCTCGCGTTGCAGAATGTCCGCGAGCGGGAATCGCTGGTGCGAGTCAACGCCCAAATGGAGGACGAAGCTCGGCTCGCGTCGCGTCTCATCGGTCAGAGTCCGGCCATCCTCGGATTGCGGGACACGGTGAAACGCGTCGCTCGCACGGATCTGCCGGTGCTGGTCATGGGCGAATCCGGCTCCGGCAAGGACGTCGTCGCGCGAGCCGTCCATTTCGCCAGTCCGCGTCAGCAGCAACCCTACATCCCGGTGAACTGCGCCGCGATTGCGGAGACATTGCTCGAAAGCGAATTGTTCGGCCATGAGAAGGGCGCCTTCACCGACGCCCACAGCACTCGTGCCGGCAAGTTCGAGGCGGCAACCGGAGGCACGCTCTTTCTCGACGAAATCGGCGATCTGAGCGCGTCGGGCCAGGCGAAACTATTGCGTGTGCTGGAAGAGAAAGTGGTCTACCGCGTCGGCGGAACCACGCCGATTCCGGTCGATGTCCGCATCGTCGCCGCCACGAATCGCGTGTTGGCCGAGCATGTGCGGGCCGGCAAGTTTCGCGAGGATCTCTTCTATCGCCTCAGCGTCGTCACGATCGACTTGCCGCCCTTGCGAGATCGGCGCGACGATATCCTCATTCTTGCCGAACATTTCCTGGATCAGTTCAGTCGCAATGCTGGCCGCAAGTCGCTGAAGATGACGGCCGAGGCGCGAAAACGGCTCGAACAACACAATTGGCCCGGCAACATCCGCGAGCTTCGCAACCTGCTCGAGCGCGTCGCCTACCTTTGTCCCGGCGACAAAGTGGAGGCGAGCGACCTCGCGTTCATCCTCGCGCCGACCAAGCAAGCGGCCGCGGGCGGCTACGTCTACGACAGCTTGACGCTCGCCGAAGCGACCGACGATTTCCAGCGCGAGCACATCCGCCGAACGATCAAGAAAGCCCGGGGCAACGTCAGCGAAGCCGCCAAACTCCTTGGCGTCTTCCGTCCCAACCTCTACCGCAAAATGCGCTCGCTCGGCATGAACAGCGACGAAGCCAACGAAGAAGCAACCGTCTGACTCCCCTTTTCCCCTTGGGGAGAGGGGAGAGAGCGGTGCATCATCTTCATGATGTGCACCAAGCCCCACCGTAAGCGCAGCGCACAGAGGGGATCAGACCGCGGGCGCGATCCCCAGGGTGCGCTACGCTTACCCTGGGAATTGGTGCACGGTATATGGTGCACGACTATCGTTTCCCAAGTGCTGAAAACTCTGGTACACTCGTTTTATGCCGATCGCTTCCATTGCCCGCCAAGGGACTGACGATGACCCCGTCTCCCGACTGCCGCGGCCCCGTGGGCCTTAGCCGGCGAACCATGCTGCAAATCGGGACCATTGGGGCTCTCAAGCTTGGGCTGCCTCAGCTTTTGGCCGCGCAAGACAACCAACCCGTGAATGGGTTGCGGGCGCGAGCCGATTCGTGCATCCTGATTTTCCTCAACGGCGGCCCGAGCCATCTTGATACTTGGGACATGAAGCCCGACTTGCCGCAAGGGATGCGCAGCGAATTTCAGCCGATTGCTTCCACCATGCCTGGCGTGCCTGTGTGCGAGCATCTGCCGCGGTTTGCGCGTGCGATCTCGAAGTGCACGCTCGTGCGTTCGGTGCACCACACCGAAGTCGCCCATGCACCGGCCGTCTACACGGCGCTTACAGGCATCCGGAGCAATGTGCGCGCGGGCATCCTTGGCGCCAAGGCCACGGATCAACCGGCGATCGGTTCCGTCGTCGGAGCGTTACGGCCGCCGACGACGCATGTCACGCCCTATGTGCTTTTGCCGTACCTCACCGCGGAGGGCGCGGGCGGCCCGCCGCAACCTGGGTTTCTGGGCGGTTGGCTAGGCAAATCGCATGATCCGTTTCTCGTGCTCGCCAATGGGCCCAACTTGAATCTGCCGTCGCTGTCGCCCGGCCAGGGGATGACGACCGAGCGTGTGCAGGATCGTGGGCGATTGCTGGATGGACTCAACCGCAGCATGGCTCAACAGCCGGCCCAGGAAATGGCCCGCTTCCAGATGCGGGCTTGCGATTTGCTGACGTCGTCCGCCGCCCAACGCGCATTCCAGCTCGAACAGGAACCGATCCGTCTTCGCGATGCGTATGGCCGCAATATCTACGGCCAAAGCATGCTGCTCGCCCGACGTCTGGTCGAAGCCGGCGTTCGGCTCACTTGCGTCTCCTGGGCGCCGGACGCGAATGCGACCTGGGATACGCACGGCAACAACTTCGGCAAGCTGAAGAACGACTTGTTGCCGCCGTTCGACGCTTCGTTCACAAGTCTGGTGAACGATCTGGAAGATCGCGGACTGTTGGAACGAACGCTCGTGGTCGCCATGGGCGAGATCGGCCGCACGCCGCGGATCAATGCTCAGGCGGGCCGTGATCACTGGGAGTTTTGCTACAGCGTGCTGATGGCCGGCGGCGGCACGAAGCGCGGTTTCGTCTACGGTTCGAGCGACCGCCGCGGCTGGTTCCCCAACAGTTGCCCCGTGACTGCCAGCGACATCGTCGCCACGATTTATCACGCCCTCGGCATCCCCGCCGACGTCGATCTTCGCGACCGCCAAAATCGGCCGATGCTGCTCCATCCGGAAGGCACTGCGATCCACGAGGTCTTTGCTTAGACGAATCAACTACTTCCGTTCGATGCGAACCAACTCCACGGCGAAGTCCTCGATCTGGGTCATGACTCTCCCATCGTTGGGTTGAAACGGCATCCACGCTTTGCGGGTCCGAGGCGAGGCCTACGCTCCGCACCACTGCCGAAAAATAGCTGCATGTGACCTAATCGGCTTCCCAGCCCCGTGAACGGGGCTGGGAAGCCGATGACGCCACACGGAGTTCCCTTCAGCAGTTGTGCACAGCGGAGGCCTCGCCCTCCCAATCTTCGTCCGGTGTTGAAATAGCCTCTTAGCGGCGACGCGCAGCGGAGCGCGGACTGCATGCCATGCGATCGCATGGCGGGCAATCCGCGCTCCGTCGGACTCGCGTTAGTAGCGATATTCCAGGCCGAGGGTCAGGCCGTGGGCCCAGAAATCGGACGCGATCCGAGGAACCGTCGGACGAGCTGCCCCCGAGAGCGTGCCGGTGCCGAAGGCTCCGTTTTGGCTCAGATTCACGGTGCTGTCGATCTGGTTTCCCGGACGAAGCACATCGGTCCAGTAGGTGAACTCGTACCCGAAGAGTCCGCGAAGGCGTTCGGAGATCTGATAGCCCGCTTTCGCCTGAAGAACCGAGACGAAGCTGAAGTCGTTCGAAGCGAAGCGTCCCATGTTGCTGGGCTGGACGTAGACGAAGCCGGGAGTGGTGCCCGTAACCGCGGCCGCGCCGCCGGCTCGGGTGCTTTGGCCATCGATCAGCAGGTTCTGGAAGTTGTTGCCGATGGAGATGGTGGAGAGCAGGCTGGTCGTCCACTTTCCCCATCGAAACTCGCCGCGGCCGCCGAGGGTTCCGCCCACGAACTGATTGCGTGTGCCGAAGTGTTCGCTGCTGGTGCGGAAAAAGAGACCATCGCTATCCACGCGAGTCGTTTCGAGCGTGAGGCCCTCATCAAGCTGCAAGTACTTCACGCCGAAGATCCCGTCGATCGTCCAGCAGTCCGTGCGGACGAAGTTGCAGAGGCCATTGAGGTCCGTACCCCAAAACTCGACTTTCGAGGTAGCCGTGAAGGTTCCCGCCGAAGTGACGCCTGGGGTGAAAAGCCCCGCAAGCAGGATGGCGTTGTTCGACGCCGCGTTCGGATTGAAAAAGGGCAGGTACAGGCCGGCTGCGGTGTTCGAGCCGTCGTTCGAAAACCGGTCGCGGCGAAACTGAGGGGCAAGCCAGAAGCCGCTGACCGAAAAGCCGAAGACCTGCTCGCTCGGTTCCCATGTCTCGAAGCTAAGTCGGATACCGGAAGCAGCGGAGTAATTCTGTCCGCCGGGGCCGAACAATGCAGCGGTTCCCGGTTGGCCCAACGCGCCGGGCATGGCATCCGCGGCATTGCCGCGAGTCAGAAGCGTCGAATGGATAGGCGAGCGCGACAGCCACCACAAGATATAGTCGACTTCCACTTTGGTGGAAGGCCGACGGGGCGGAGCATAATTCGTCTGCGGCATCCCTGGATCTTCGTACACTGGACCCGGGGCGTATCCTGGAGGAGGCGTAGGCGGTCCCGGAGGGCCAGGCGGAGCTTGCGGAAGCTGAATCGGATGAACTCCAGGCGGCGGCCCCATGTACACGGGTTGGACGGGATACGCCATTGGTTGGCCGTAGAACTGGGGCGAGTGGAATTGCGGCCCATAGCCTTGAGCCGGCGCCGCCGGATACGCCCACTGTGGTGGGCCACTGTATGGAACCTGATTGTAGTAAGGTACTTGCGCCGAGGCAAAGCCACTTGCCAGCAGCAAGCAGGCCAGTGCCGTTCCACGGCGAAGATGAGCATCCGTTCTCATCACTGTCGCTCCGAAAGGGTTGTTTCCTAAGCAGATTCGGCCGGTGGGGCGGCTTCTCTTGCTTGGGAACGGCAAGTCGATTGCCGGGATTTTGGTTTTTTTGCCGGTTGATCCGATTAGGCAAGATCGTCTCGCTACAAGCGTCTCATTGGCATGGCAGCAATCTAATTGTGAGGTGATTTTGCTGGAATTGCATGAAAGAACGTGGAACGCACCAAAATTTCGGCTTAATCCGCATTTAACTTGCAATCGTCAAAATCACCAATACAATCAGAAGACTTCCGTTAGGTTGCGCTCCCCAGCGGCGAGCGAATCTCTTGAATTTCGGCGAACTTTTCCTGACTTGCCTTTTCCTTCGCCTCCGAATCAATCCGTGGTAGGGCGACAAGGCATGAGGCGACCACGCCAAGCCAGTTATGCTCGCGGCATAATACGGCGCTATCGTCTTCGTTTTTCGAAACCGCTGGAACTTTCTTCCGTATTGTAGTCGTCATTTATTCGTTACGACCGCGCAAGTCGGAACACCCACCCCAAGTGTCCCGCTTGCAGGAACAGGATTCTCTCCATGCCCTCGTTCAACTTCCGTCGCTGGATTCAAGGTTCGACTCCGGCGAAGAAGAAGCCGATCCGTCGCGGCCGCTACCAGCTTAATCTCGAGTCCTTCGAAGACCGCATCGCGCCCGCGGGCATCTTCACCTGGGTGGGCGGCGGCGCCGATTCCAACTGGAACACCGCTGCCAACTGGTCTGGCGGAATCGTGCCTGCGGGCGTGGATGGATTGGACCAACTGGTCTTTTCCCAAGCCAATGCCGCGCCGGTCAACCTGCCCTCCAGCGGCCTGTTCCAATCGATCACCTTCGGCGCCTCCGGGGTCAACTTGGCTGGGGCGTCCACCTTCACGATCACGAACGGCCTCACCGTCAATGCGGGCGTCAGCAACACGCAAATCGGCATCGACCTGAATCTCGCCGGCGCCCAGACCTTCAAAGTCGGCTCCGGCAGCGACCTGAGTACTTTCGGCCTGACCATCAACGGCAAGCTGACCGGCAGCAACTCCCTGGTGATTAATGGCCCGGGAACCCTTCGACTGACTGCCGACAACTCGACCTTCTCCGGAGCGCTGTCGCTGCCGAAGCCGGTAAGCATCGGCGCCGCGATCGTTCAGATCACCAATGCGAAAGCCCTCGGCACTGGGCAAGTCACCATTAGCGACGGCTCCGAACTCAACGCCCGGTTGTCTGCGGGCGGTTCGATCGCCAACACGCTCTTCGTGACCGGGGCAGGCGCTCTGGGCAAGGGATCGCTCAACGCGTTGGCCGGTTCCGCCGCAGTCACCTGGGTCGGCCCGATCACGCTCACGGGTCCGACGGACACCACGTTCTACAGCAATTCGTCGAACAGTTTCATCATCTCTGGAGTCGTCGGCGATTCGGGCAGTCCTCAGAACCTGATCAAGCAGGGGCCCGGCGTCATCACGCTCACCAACAGCAACACCTACCGCGGCTCTACAACGATCGATGACGGCGCCCTCGTCGTCCAAAACGCGCTTGCTCTTGGTACGGGCACCGCGGACGTCACTGTCCGTTCCGATAGCCTCAACAACCGCTTCGGCACGCTGACTCTGGATGGCGGCGTGACCGTCGCCAACCGAACCTTGCGTCTGAACGGCCGCGGAGCAAGCGCGATCGGTTCGTTGCGAAGCACCAACGGCGACAATACGTGGCGCGGCAACATCTCCCTCGACGGCGGCGCGTTTCCGAACACGACAACCGTCGACATCTCCACGAGTGTCGGCTCGAAGCTCACCATCTCCGGCGCGCCTGGCGCACCAATTGGAACGCCCGCCATCACCAGCATGGGGGCCATCTTCACCAACATCAAGGGGGGCGGGACCACGGTGTTCGCCACCGCCAACACCTTCACGGGCACGATTCAGGTCAACGGCAACAGCACGCTTGAAATCCGCGACTCGATGGCGCTCGGTTCGATTACGGGCGGCAACACCCAGGTCACCTCGGGCTCGACGCTGAAGCTGGCGGGCGGCAACACGCCCAATTCGCCTCGCATTTACGCCGACTCCATCACCGGACAACTCAACACGATGCAGATCAGCGAACCGCTGGACGTCAGCGGTTCCGGCGTCACCGTGAGCGGACAAACCGTCGGCGGGCTCTACAGCAACACCGGCATCAATGCCATCGTGGGCTCACTCAACCTCAGCGGGGCCATCGGCGTCGATCGGCCCGGCACCTCCCAAAACCCCAACCTCCCCTCCGGTTACCCTTACAACTACGACATCAGCGGCTTCGGCCAGATGCTCGACGACGGTCTGACGATCAACGGCACGTTCGCCGCCAGTTCATTCAACAAGCTCGGGCTCGGCCAACTGTACCTGCCCAATGCGAACACCGGCGTCAACACCAACACCAATATCTCCGCCGGCTCGATAACGATCGGCAACAGTTCGTCGCTTGGGAACGTTGTCGCGACGACCTCGATCAACTCGCAGCTCCAAACCACCGTCGCCGCGGGCGCCACGCTCAACTTGCTCTCCTTAGCGCCGGCGATCCAGAATCAGCAACAGACCGTGACCCTCGCCAACGCGAATCTTCTCAACGGCAACGGGGTGGCTTCCAATTTCCGGCTCATCATCAATGGGATCACCACGGGCAACATTGCGGTGGGAGCCAACGGCACGATGGTCGCGAGCGCCCTCGCCGCGGCAACCGGCCTCGCGGCGAGCAACTTCCTCGTCGCCCTTACCAACCCCGCTTCGGGAGTGTATGTCTACGTCGTCACCTTCCAGGGGACGCTGGCCGGCAGACAGCTCCCGCAACTCGTCGGCATCAGCGCTCCGGGCGCCAACGCGCTGAATGCGGGAGCCATCATCCAGGCCGCCATCACGCAGGCCGGCTCGCTCGGATCGATCAATCTCGGCACGCAATTGAATCTCAGCGGTTCGGGCATCACGAGCCCGTATCAGATTGCCGACATCCCGAACTACGATTTCACGAACAAATCGACCGCGGCGCTGATGAACCTCGCCGGCGCCAACACGATCAGCGGCCGCCTTCAATTGGACGCAACCTCCGCGATCGGCGTCGAACAGGCCTACTCGCCGTTCACGAACAACGTCAACTACGCCGCCTCCAGCTTCAGCCAACTGACGATTTCCGGCCCGATCTCGGAATCCGCGGCCAACAGCGGTTTGGCCAAAGTCGGATCCCAGCGGCTTATCATCCAGGGACCCGGAACCTACACCGGCGAGGTGGACATCAAGCAGGGAACGATCCTGCTGCAAAGCGACACCGGCCTGGGAACGACTCCGACGTCCAACGTGGCGGCCTCGAACGGCGAGTTGATCGTCAACGGAAACTTCGAAGCTGGAAACACCGGCTTTACCAGCACCAACACCTTCTCGGCGGGCTTCGGCCCGGGCCTTTACGCTCTGACCACGAATCCGCAACTCATCGGGGGCACTACCTCGATGACGGATCGCACGAGCGGAACAGGCTTGATGTACGCCGCGGACGGCAGCGGTTCGCCAGGACCAATGACCGCTTGGCGGCAAACCGTTGCCGTCACGCCGAACACCAACTATACGTTCTCGATTTGGGTCGCCGAGTTCAGCGGATTCGGAACGCCCGCGAACTTCAATTTCAATTTCAGCGGCACGACGATCGGAACGATGTCGGCTCCGACGGCTCGCGGCACATGGCAGCAATTCACGACGACATGGAACTCGGGCGCGGCTACTTCCGTGGTCATTGAGGTCGTCGATACCAATACGTCCGGGTTCGCGAACGATTTCGCGCTGGACGATATCTCTCTAAAGCCGATTGCAGCCGTTCCGCCGTCCGTTCCCACTCCGATACGTGTCTACGAATTGAACGGCTCATATGCCGACGCGATGGGCGGGCCGGCCATCGCTCCGTTCGGCGCCGGCGGCACGTTGACGGCGACCAACTATCAGTTCCCGGACAATCTGGGGCTGACGCTCGTCAACAGCGCTCTGCCGACCCCCGCGAATTACTCCATCGAGATGGTGTTCAACATCAGCGACATCTCGGGCTATGTGAATCTCATCGAGTTCAAGAACCAGACCTCGGACAAGGGGCTTTACAGTTTCAACGGCGCATTGACGTTTTACAATGCGCCGGGAGCCACGGGCCCCGCGGGCACGATCGCGAACAACACGAACGTTTATCTGGTGCTGACTCGCGACAGCGTGACCAAGACGGTGGTTGCCTACATCAACGGCGTCCAGCAGTTCAGCTTCGTCGATACGGCCAACGAGGCGGACTTCGCCTCGAACCCGCTTCACTTCTTCATCGACGATACCGTCGTCGCCGGCGAGACCTCGCCGGGAACCGTCGATCGAATTCGCCTATTCAACACCCCGCTGACGGCAACGCAGGTGTTGGCTCTCTACAACGGCGGCGGCGCTGCACCCGTCGCGGGCAACACGACCACGACCGTGTGGGCCGGCGCCTCGCTGGAACTCGGCAGCACTTCCCCCTCGGTCACCGGCGGCATCGCCCGCGGCGTGCAAGTCGGCAACGAGACGCTGGTCCTGAACGGCACGGGCAATTCCCTGTTCGGCGATTCCCCGCTCACGGTCCTCTCCGGCGCCGCCCTTACCAACATCCCCCCGTCGGTCAGCAGTCCGATCCAGACGGCTGACTACTTGTGGTTGAGCAACATCAACCTCAACACGTTTGCCGACCGTTTTGATTTGCCCGATTCGCTCTCCCAAAACGCCACGCTTTCGGCAACGGGAAACAGCGGGCTCGGCATCACGACCCAGTCGCTGATTCTGACCCCGACCGGGCAACCGACCAACGCGTCGTTCGCTCTCACCTACGGAACTTCGACAGTCACGGTGGCCTGGGATCCCAATCCGACTCAACTCAACAACAACATTCAAGAAGCGCTCAACCAGTTGATTCCAACGAACACGCCGACCTCCAAGGGCGCGTCTTCCGCGGTTTTCGACCTGGTGTTCCCCGCCGGCAATTACCTGCCGCTTTCGGTCAGCGCGGGCACGGGAGGCGTTGCCGCCTCGCTCAAAAACAGCTTGAAATTCAGCGGATCGCTCACGAGCGGTGCGACCTTCAACCTGAGCTACGGCGCCAACACCGCCCAAGTGACGTTCAGCACGAACGGGACCACGCTGCTGAACAATCTGATCGCTGCCTTCAAGACGCTCGTCCCCGCGAACAGCCCGACCCCGGTGCTTTCCGGCCCCAACAGCAACTACGGCGTTTTCAACATCGCGGCGGGCACTCGGCTCAACCTCGCGGGCAGCATCGGCGATACCGCCAATGCCGACGTCAACGGTTCGGATCTCGCCATCGTCGGCACGGGCATCGGCGCGAGCGCTTCGAGCGAATTGAATTTGAGCGGCGCCAACACCTACCGAGGCACGGCCTACTTCCCGCAGGGGCTCGTCGCGGTCGCCCAGAACAGCCGCGCCCTCGGCAGCGCCGGCAACGCCCAACAGCAGACGCTGACCGTCCCCACCGTCGGCATCTCCACGGCGACGACTTCCGGCTCCACGACTTTCACCGCCACCGTCACGACCGCAAGCCCGCACGGCTTCACGACCGGTCAAACGGTTCGTGTCGGCGGCGTCAGCGTCGCCGGGTACAACGGCGCCTTCCCAATCGTCGTCACGTCCGCGAATACCTTCACCTACACCGTTCCCGCCACGCTGGCGAACGCGACCGGCGGCGTCGCGACGCGGATCAGCACGTTCACGCTTTCGTTCAACGGTTCGACGACGCTCCCGATCGCCTATACCGCCAACGCCGCGGCGGACGCGGCGGAAATCGCGGCCCAACTGAATGCCGCCGGGATGAACTCGATTGCCGGCGTCGGCGGCGTCGTGGAAGTGACCCCGTCCGGCGTTCCGGGCGTGTTCGTCATCTCGCTCAAGGGCGCCCTGAGCGGATTCCGCCAAAATCTCATGACCGTGTCGGAACCCACTGCCGCGATCGCCCTGACGCGCGAAGGCGGCGGCGGCACGATCGTCTCCAATGGCGCCTCCCTGCAGACCAAGGGGAACATCACCATCTCCGGCGAACCGCTCGTCGTGAGCGGCAACGGCGTCGCCAACGTCACTCCTGCCCCGAACCAATGGTTCGCAGTCGGACCCACCCCGATCGTCGGATCGCTGCTGACCCCCAACAGCCAAACCTCCACAGGCACCGTCACCAGCGTCGCCTACGATCCGCTGGATACGACGGGGGCCACCTACTACGTCACCGCCTCGGACGGCGGCGCATGGAAAACGCTGGATAGCGGCAAAACCTGGACGCCCCTCTTCGATCTGCAAACTTCCGGCATTTTCGCCGGTTCGATCGCCGTCTCTCCGGTCAATTCCAACACGCTCTACCTGGGCACCGGCGAATCGCGCAACTCGACCAACAACTTCTACGGCAGCGGCGTCTATCGTTCCACCAACGCCGGTTTGACTTGGCAACTGCTCACGCAAAACGTGACGCCCAACACCACCAACGCGCAAACCGTCATCGCGACCAGCGCCAATCCGTTCGCCTATGCCGGTACGGTCATCACCAAGGTGGTTCCTGATCCGCAGAACGCGAATGTCGTTTATGTCGCGGTTTCGAACGGCGCGTATGTCGGAATCACGCAGCAGCAGAATCCGAACGCGGGCATCTGGCGATACGACGGCGGCACGAACACTTGGACCAGCCTCACGTCCACATCGAACGCCGCGGTGGGCCGAGGCGATTCGCCGACGAACATCGAACGCATCGCGGCGATCAACCAGGCGATTCGCATCGTGGTGCCGGCGGGACTGAACGCCCCGACGGTCAGCAGCCTGGCCGTCTCGGCCGGCGGCGCGGTCACGCTCGCTGGTTCCGGAGCGCAGAGGGGCTCCGTGTTCAGCACGACCAACAATGCCCTCGTGATCACGTTTGGCGGAGCGACGAACGCGGCATCGACGTTTACGATGGTCACGTCGTTGGGAACGTCGGCGGCGATCACCTGGGACCCCTCCGACGCAGCGGCGACGGCCACCAGTTTTCGAAACGCGTTTCAGGCTTTGTGGACGACCGCCGGGCAGGGGGGCGGAGTATCCGCGAACCCTTACGTGGCGGTCACCGTCAACGCCCTCGATCCGCAGCTTTTCGTGCAGGGCGAAACGTTCAACATCAACTCGACGGGCACCTTTTATGACGCCGGCGGCACAGGGGCCACCGTCGCCGCTCCCATCAACGGCACGTTCCTGGCAACCGGGCAGACCATCGCACCTTCCAACGTCGTCCTGGTTGAAGTGACGGGAAGCTACGCCACTCGCTGGGGACAACTCCCCGCCGGCGCCGCGGGGTACATTCAGGGAATCGACCAACGCGTCATATTCCCGACGCAGGGCACGACCGCGAACCCTGGAGTGACTTACTCCGATCTCGCGGTAATCACGGATCCCGTTCCCGGAAACAGCACCAACCGCATCATCGCGTTCGCGCTGGGAACTCCTTGGGGCGGATCTCCCGCGAACGCCCTTGCGAACAACAACAACACGCGCTACCCGAATGGGGTCTACGTCTCCGTCGATAACGGAACCGCCTTCCAAGAAGGCGGATTCCCGACGACGATGTTCAACAGCACCTTCAACACCATCCACCCCGCCGCCGGCAACATCAAAGTCGGACTCACGGTTTCGGGCCAAAACGTCCTCGTCACGGCAACCCTTGCCTATCCGACCATCAACATGGACCCGTCGGCGGTCAATGTCGGCGCCCAGGGCTCGACCCCCTCGGCGTACTACCGCACCTTGCAGAACTCGATGTTCTACAATGGATTCCCTTATACCAATCCCACCGTGAGTACGGGGCCTGTCAATCGCTGGAATCTGAGAGAGTGGACGCAGCCCCCGGCGCTGCAATTGACCGGAATGCAGCGGTCGGTCCTGGGCAATGTTCCTATCAATGCGGTAACGCCGCCGACGATTCCGCCGGATGGACAATTCGGCCAAAACTACAACGCTTTCCTCATCGATCCCTCGAATTCGAACCGCGCATTCATCGCGGGCGTCGGGTCCGGAGCCACCGTCGGCGCCACTACGAATGTGATCCTTCAGTACAACGGCACCGTCTGGACCGACATCACTACGGGAGGCACCGGCCCTGGCGCCGGCGTGACGAGCCTGGCGCTGCAGACCATCAACGGTCCGTCCGGCGCCACGACCTATCTCATCGCCGGTTCGACGCGCGGCATCTTCCGCTACAACCTCACGACTCAAACTTGGGGAACGCTCAACGGCAATTTGAGCATCAGCCAGTTCAACAGCATCGCCAGCAATCCGACCGCCGTCAGCCCCTACATCGGCTCGAGCACCTTCGGCGGATTCGTCGACAACGACGTCGCCGTCTACGGCGGTCCCACGTCGCAGGCCTGGAATTACATCGGCACTGCCGGCTCCTCGCCGATGCCGTCGCTGCTCTCGGGCACGCAGGTCGCGTATGACCCGAACAATTCCAGCAAGATGTTCAAGACCAGCACCTCGGTCAGCTCGACGACGACGTCGACGCCGGGAACGACGATCAACCTCATTTCCGAAGTGGCGGGCGGCTACAATCCGCCCGGACCTGGCGCCAATCAGTTCGTCGGCTACTACTACGAGGTGCGCGTCGCCTCGCTCGCGGGGATTTCCGCCGGCGCCCGTGTCACGCTTTCGGGAACGACCAACTTCAACGAAACCTTCGTCGTTCACCGCGTCGCTAACGGCGGTCTCGCTGGACCTCGGTTCTACCTCGTCTATCTCAATCCCACGACCGGCGCACCGGTGACGGGACTCGGCGCCGAGCTCACGGGCCTCGTCTCCGTCACGTCTCCCGCCGTGCCCAGGACGACCACGTCGCTCTATTCCTCGCCCGACGGCGGCACGACCTGGAACTCCATCAATCCGCCTGGCGCCGCGACGATCAATGGCTACTGGGTCAACCCGGTCACCGGCAATCTGCTCGTCCTGACCACGAACTCCATCAACAGCCAGACCGTCTACTCCGTCGGCAACCCGACGGCGGCGACCCCGACCCGCACGAACACGAATCTGTTGGGCGGAGCCGGTTCGTTGGTGGCTGGGGCGGTGTATCAGGGTCAGTACCTGTTCGACGGTTCCTTTACCCAAGTCGGCGATATCGGAGCCAACAGCCCAGTTCCGAATACCATCTACACGCTCAACGCCAACGGCGACCTTACGCTCACCATGAACGGCGGCGTGAACTGGGTCACGCGAGGCGTCAACGGAGCTTCGGGCGGCATCGCGGGAACCGCAAGTTCGCTGACGGTGGATCCCAGCAACAGTTACACCGTCTACGTGACGACGACCGGCGGCGAAGTTTGGAAAACGACGGATGCGGGACAGAACTGGGAAAACCTCGCTCCGACGTTTGCAGGCCTGCCGACCGGCCCTCTCACGCTGACCGGCACGACGCCTAGTGCGACCGACGCTCCCGTTTGGGCGCTGGCGCTTGATCCGCGCAGCGGCAATCTCTATGTCGGCACGGACCAGGGCGTCTACTATCTGACCCCCGCCGCCACTTCATGGCAGGTCTACGGCGCCGGCTTGCCGTCCGTGCAGGTCCGCGCCCTCGATCTCAATCAGCAGACCAACACGCTGACGATCGGCACCTACGGCCGCGGCGCATTCGCGACAAGCCTCCCCGCGGCTCCCGCTGCCAGCGGCGGATTGGTCGCCGTCAGCGGTTCGGCCATCTGGTCAGGTCCGGTCATCCTCGCCGGCAAGACGACGATCGGGGCCTTGGGCACCCAGACGGTGCAGAACGGCATCGCCTCCGCTTCGCTCAACCTCCAAGGCACGATCGCCGATCTTACGTACAATCCCGCATACGGCGACGAAACCGCCGCGGAGATGTTCGACACGACGAATCCTGCCGTCGCCGAGCTGACCAAAACCGGCTTCGGCGTCGTCATCCTTTCCGGAAGCAACAAGTACACGGGCTTCACGGACGTCAAGCAGGGCGTCCTCACCACCAACAACGCGAACGCCTTGGGATCGCCCGGAGCCGCGACCATCGTTCGCGCAGGCTCCTCGCTTCAACTCCTTTCGAGCCTGGCAACCGAACCGATCTACCTCTTCGGCAACGGCATCAAGATCGACGGGCATTACACCGGCGCCCTTCGCAACCTCGCGAACGACAATACCTACAGCGGCGCCATTCGTCTCATGTCGAATACGACGATCGGCGTCGATTCCGGAGCCACGCTCACCATCGGCGATGGTCTTGGCAACGGCTCCATCACGGATGAAGGCCAAGGGTTCAGCGTCGTGAAGGAACTGACCGGCACCTTGGTCTACAACGGAGCCAATTCCTACGGCGCCCTGGGCACGCCGGGCTCAGGCACGGCAGGTCCAGGAGTCACGCTCGACGGCAAAACTTACGCCTCAGGCACCGTCGTCAGCCAGGGCCGGCTGACCGTGTCGAATGCCGATGCATTGAACAATTTTCCCGGTCTAGCTCTCAACACCACGACGGTGCTGGACGGCGCCCAGCTGGCGCTGCGGGGCGGAATCAATGTCGTTCAAAACCTCAGCCTTTCCGGCACCGGCAACGCGAACACCGGGGCGCTCTACAGCATCAGCGAGAACAACGCCGTAACGGGGACGGTCACGCTGACCCAAAACGCCGCCTTCAGCCCGACCAGTTCCGCACCCACCACAGTCACCATCGGCGTCCAACCCGCCGCGAACGGCGCGACCGGCACGCTGACCATCAACGGCGCCATACAGCAACAAATCGTCGGCGCGTTCCAGCCGATCACCATCACCTATCTGACCCAGGGATTGCAAAACCTGACGGTCTCCGCAAACAGCCTCACGACGTCTTCCGGCGCCGCGACCGTGACGCTGGATCCCGTGGTGAACAGCGCAGGCACGAGTTCCGTCTACACGCTTGCGTTCTCGGACAACATCACCGGCGGCAACTTCACGCTCAGGGACAACAACACCAACCAGACCGCAGTGGTCAACTGGCTTCCCACGATTACCTTGGCTTCCCGAATTCAGACCGCGCTGAGCAACATCAACAACTACACGCGCGTTTCCTCGGGCCTTGGCCTCAACAAAGTGGGCCAGGGCACCCTCGTCCTTGCCACACCCGTCAACTTCAGCGGGGAGACGAAGGTCAGCACGGGCATCCTGGAATTGGAAGCCGGGGGCAACTACGGAACCATCACGGTCAACAACGGCGCCACGCTCGATCTGAATGATCCCACGCTTGCCGGCATCAACGTGACCGCGAACGTCATCACGAACGGAACCGGCTTCGGCGGCGTCGGCGTCATCCGCAATCTGCAAGGCAGCAATACGTTCGGCGGCACCCTCACGCTGCAAACCGACAGCACCATCAACGTCACCAATCCGGCCTCGCCGCTCATCATCTCGGGCGCCGTGCAAGACTTCACTCCGGTCGCCACGACGCTCGCCAACCTGACGAAGACCGGGCCCGGCACGCTAGTGCTGCCGAGCGCCAACACTTACGGCGGCATCACCTACGTCAACCAGGGAACGATCAGCGCGGGCAACAACAATGCCCTCGGCGCCTCGGCGGTCGCGCAGGTTCAGCGCATCACGGTCATCGGAAGCACCCTGGGCACGTTCACGATGACGTACGCCGGACAGCAGACGGCCGCGATCTCGCTCAACCAGCTTTCGTCCGCGAATCTGCTGACGATCATTCAGCGCGAGCTGAACTCGCTCATGCAGAACGTCGGCGTGGGCGGCACCATGGTCGCCTCCAACATCAACCTGAGCGGATCGCTGCTGACCTTCGACGTGACGCTCGGCGGCACTTACTTGGGATTCAACCAGCCGGACCTCGGCGGCCTCGGCAGCGCTTCCCCTTCCGTCATGTTTGCCTCCGCCACCACGACCCGCGGCCGCGGCGGGGTCGCGGTGCAGTCAGGCGCCACGCTGAACGCGGACGGCTCCAACCTCACGATCTCGGGAAAACCGCTTCGCCTGACCGGCGGCGAACTGTCGAGCACGGCCGGATCGAACACCTACGGCTCCGGCATCACGCTCAACGGCCCGATTTCCACGATTTCGGCCGGCCTCGGCGCCTCGCTGATCGTCGATAAGGCGATCGTGCAATCGGTCAATGGCTCGGCGCTCAACGTCAACGGCCCCGGCTCCGTTTCCTTCACCCAGGGCAGCGCCGCGATCACCGGCGTCGCCTTCTCCGGGTGGACCGCGACCGTCACCACCGGTACGCCGCACGGTTTCATCCCTGGTCAACGCATCGAGCTGGCGTACACGGCAAACCCGACGTTCAACGGCACGTTTACGGTCGTGTCCGCGCCGACGCCAAACACTTTCACCTACGCCTTCAGCACGGCAGTCCCCGCTCCATCCCAAGGGCCCAGCGGCGCCGGATTCGCATTCGCCAGCAACACCTACACGGGCCTCACCACCGTCGGCGGTCAAGGCACGTTGACGCTCAACAAGACGGGTCCGGCACTGGGCATCACGGGCAACGTGTTAGTCGGCAACGGCACGCTGGGCACGCCGGATTCCACGCTCAGGCTGCAAGACGACAACGACCTGAACCCGACGTCCGCGGTCACGGTTCGAACCGACGGCAACTTCGACCTCAACGGATACGATCAAACGGTCGCAAGCCTCACGATCAACGGGGGCAAGGTCACGATTCCAAACGGGAGCATCTTGACGCTCAACGGCAACGTGAGCGCGAACTCCGATGCGGAGGGCCCGGCTCGCATTCTCGGCGCCGGCGCCCTGTCTCTGGGCGGAACGAATCGCACTTTCACCGTCGCCGACGGCGACGCGGCTACCGACTTGGCGATTTCGTCCCTCATCATGGCGCTGAGCAGCGAAGGCATCACCAAGTCCGGGGCGGGCCGGCTTGAACTCGACACCGTCGCCCTGATCTTCTCAGGGAACACCACCGTACTCGAAGGCGACGTGCAAGTCGACGCGGGGACCGCGCTGAGCCTCGTCCAACTCAACGGCGGTTCCATCAGCGGCCGCGGTTCGGTCGGCAACGTCACCGGAAGCGGAGTCGGCGCCGCAGTCGGCACGATCAGCCCCGGTTACAACGGCACGGTCGACCCGCGCGGCACGCTCACCATCAACAGCAATCCGACATGGGGCCCCGACACGGTTCTGTCCGTCGATCTCGAACGCACTGGGTCGGGAACCGAGAACGACCAAATCGTCATCAACACTGCCGGCACGGTCGATCTGGCCAATGCGCTCCTCACCGGCCGCAGCGGGCCGGGCGTCCAGATCAACGATTCGTTCACGATCCTGACCGTGACCGGCGGCGGCACGATCGATTCGAATTCCGTCTTCTACCGCGACATCAATGGCGTCAAGACGCCCATCGCACAGGGTGGAACCGTCTTCATCGGCGGGCAGAAGTACACGGTCCAGTACAACGCGACCACCGTCGTCCTGACGCGTCAGTTGGCGGTTCTGCAAACCTTCACGGTGGCGACGCAGCCGGCCAATCCGATCTACGGCGTCCAGGTCCTCATCGTCGCCGCGGTCGTGCCGGAAGCCGGCGCCGAACTGCCGCCTGACGCCACGGTCACGTTCGTGCTGGACGGCGGCCCGGTGCAGATCACCGTCCCCGTCGTCAACGGCACTGCGACGTTCAACCCCTACGCCGCGCCGAACAACATCCTCTTCAGCGCCGGCACGACGCACACGATTGACGCGACGTTTACGGATGCTTCGACCAACAAGGTCTTCGCCGACGCTACCGCGCCTCGACTGACGTTCACCGTGGCTCAGAACACGGTGACGCTGACGCCGACGCTTGGCCTGCCTTCCGGCATCACGACGGCGATTTACGGCGTGCCGAAAACGCTCGACGTGGTCGTTGCCGCGGCGACGACCCTCCTGCCCACTGCATTGCTGCCCGGCGGACTTCTCTACTTCACCATCGATTCGGACCCGACCGTCTACGCGTCGCCGATCGGGGCGACGGTCAACGGACAGGCGACGCTGCAGATTCCGAACAACCTGAGCGTCGGCGCCCACACGATCAACATCTACTACAACTACGATCCTTCGGCGGCAGTCCAAAATCCGCCCGACACCAACTATGCTCCGATTTCGACTCCCGTGACGTTCGCGATCACCATAACGAAGGACGTCGCGGCGATTTCGACTACGCCTCAGTATCCCTCATGGGTCAGCCCTGCCCTGAATCCTCGTCTGGGCGACCCGATCAGTTTCGACATCCAGATCGCGCCCGGCGCCTTGGCTTCGGGATCGACCGGCATCCCCTCCGGAACCGTCGAAATCTACGACGGCACCGTGATCAACCCGGCGAATCTGAAGGCGAGCGGCACGCTTGATGGGAACGGCTCGGCGACGCTGAATCTCATGACCTCCGTCGCCAACGCCCTGTCCGTCGGCGTTCACACGCTGACCGTGCGATACCTCGGCGACGGCAACTACAACGGCAATACTTCGACCCTGACGTACACGATCGGCAAGGGCAACACCTCCACGACCGTGGGATCTCAGGTCGGCACGATCAATTACGGGCAGGTCTTCACCGTGCAGGCGAATGTCGCCCCGGCGAACAGCGCGAGCTTCGGAACCCCGACGGGATCGGTGACGTTTTGGCTCGGCGCCGTCGGCGCGGGCGGCACCAACCTCGGCACCAGTTCCGTCAATGCCGGCAACGGCGCGGCCTTCCTGAACGTTTCCAATCTCTCGGCAGGCCAGCAAGCGATCTACGCCGTCTACAACGGCGAATCGCGGTTCGAGGTCAGCACGGGCTCCAGCATCTTCACGATTTCGCCCGCGGCGACTTCCGTGAACGTGTCGGCCGTCCCGACCTCGACCACCTTCGGCAACAACGTGACGTTCACCGCCGCGGTGACCGCGGGATCCCTTATCCCCAATTCGGTGGGCGCCGTCACCTTCGTGGACACGACGACGAACACCACCCTCGGCACGGCCTCGGTCGACTCCCAGGGGCGCGCGACCTGGACGATCTCCACGTTGAGCGTCGGCAGCCGCCAGATCCAGGCGAATTACACCGGCGTCGGCAACTTCGCCTCCAGCAGCGGCACACTCAACAACTTCGTGGTCAGCAAGGCCTCCAGCCAAGTTCAAGTCTCAGCCACGCCGTCCACCGGATTGCAGTTCGGCCAGTCCTTGACCATCTCGGCGACGGTAAGTGCGAGCAACCCTGGACCGTCCACCGGTTCTCCGCTCAACGGCGCCACCGTCACCTTCTACGACGGAACGGTCGCCACCGGTACGGCGATCGGAACAGGAGTCGTCGTCAATGGCGTCGCAACGCTGTCCAACTATTTCGGGCTCGGATTCGGTACGCGTACCCTGTCGGCCGCCTTCCCAGGCGACGCCAACTTCAACGCGTCCAACGGCTCGCTCGGCAATTACATCGTCGGCAAGGCCGGCACATCGATCAACGTTCAGACTTCCGGAACGCAAGTCTACGGCAACACCATCGCATTCCAGGTGACCGTCACGGCTCCGAACGGAAATGCCGGCACCCCGACCGGCTCGGTCGTCATCCTCGATCAGAGCACGAACGCCATTATCGGCTCAGGAGTGTTGACGAACGGCGTGCTTAGCGTCCAAACTTCGACGCTCGGAGTCGGAACGCGGTCGCTGCTGATCAATTTCTCCGGAACCGGCAACTACGCGAACAGCACGGCGACGGTTTCCAACTTCACCATCGCGCAAGCGAGCACCGCGGTCACGTCGCTGACGCCTTCGGTATCGGCAACCGCTCCCGGCCAACCCGTTACCTTCACGGCGGCGATCGGGGCCACCAATTCGCCGGCCGCTCCGACCGGCGGCACCGTGACCTTCCGCAATGGAGTCACCGTCCTGGGCGCCGTCAATCTCGTGAACGGCCAAGCCCAGTTCACGACGAGTTCGCTCGCCGGCGGCTCCCACAGCATCACGGCGACCTATAACGGGTCGACCAACTTCGCCGCCAGCGCTCAATCAAGTGCGCTGATTTACAACGTGCTCAAGGCCACCACGACCAACGTGTCGGCCTCGCCCGTCAGCCCGCTCTACGGCCAATCCGTCACCCTGAACGCCACCGTCTCCGGCGTCGGCGGGCCCCCGACCGGGAACGTCCGCTTCTACAACGGAGCCGCTGTTCCCGCCAACCTTTTGGGAACCTCGGCTCTCGCCGCGGGAACCGCCTCCTTGACGGTCCCCTCGTTGCTCAATGCCGGAACCTACACCATCGCCGCGGTCTACGAAGGCGACGCCGATTTCGTCACCTCGACCAACACCTACTCCTTGACCGTCGGCAAGGCGAACACTGACCTCACCATCGTTCCTTCGGGAACCCAGATTTACGGCAACCAGATTTCGTTCGTCATTACCGCGGGAGCCACCAGTTCCGGCAGCCCCGGAACGCCGACCGGTTCGGTGACCTTGGTCAACACCACGACGAACACGACGATCGGCACGGCGGCCTTGTCCGGCGGTCAAGTCACGTTCAACACCTCCTCATTGGGCGCCGGGACGTTCAGCTTCCAGGCGACGTTGACGGGCAGCGGCAACTACGCGAACTCCACCCGGACCTTGACCGGGTTCACGATCACGCGAGCCGGCACCACGGTCGCGGCCCCGACGACCTCGGCTCCTTCGGTCGCCTCCGGCCAACCGGTGACCTTCACGGCTCAAGTGACGGCGACCGACTCCCCCGCGGCCGTGAACGCCGGCACGGTCACCTTCTTCGCGAACAACGTTGCATTCGGCACGGGGACCGTGAACTCAAGCGGCGTGGCGTCACTTACCACGTCGTCGCTGGCGGAGGGCAGCTACACGATCACCGCCAGCTATGCCGTCTCGGCGAACTTCAACGCGAGTGCGGTATCGACGGGAACCTCGCAGATCGTCTTGCGAGCGACCAACATCTCGACGATCTTCACGCCGGCCAACCCAACCTTCGGACAAAGCGTCAGCGTGCAGATCACCGTCGCTCCTTCCACCGGCAGCGGCACGCCGACGGGGACGGTCCAGGTATTCTCCGGCGCCACGATGCTCGGCTCGGGCACGCTGAGCGGCGGATCGGCGGCCGTCACGCTTGGCCAACTCAACGCGGGAACGGCAAACCTCTCGGTCGTCTACAGCGGCGACACCGCGTTCGGCTCTCGAACCAGCGCCACGAGCGTGACGGTTAATCAGGTCAGCACGTCCATCGCGCTTGCCTCGTCCTTCGTCAACTCGCCTTGGAGCCGCTCGCAGTACGGCCAAACGGTCAATCTGCAAGCGACGGTCAGCGCCCTCAACGGGCCGGCAGCCACCAGCGGAGTCGTCACCTTCTTCGCCGACGGCGTGCAGATCGGCACGGTAACGTTGTCGGGCTCCAATGTGGCCACGCTGCCGATCAACTCGCTGTCCGCAGGCGGATGGCGCCGCATCACCGCGAGCTATTCCAGCTCGACGGCGGGCAACAACTACGCAGCGAGCGCCACGGTTCAGCAGGGTTGGCAGTACGTCGATTACGCGACCTCAAGCGTGGCCGTCAGCGCCAGCCCGGCCGGTTCCTCGGTCTACGGCCAAGCAGTGATGATCAGCGCCACCGTTTCCTCCGGCGCACCCGGCGGAGCGGCGCCCACCGTGGGTTGGGTCCAGTTCTACGACGGCAACACGTTCCTTGGCTGGGTCCAACTCAGCAACTCGAATGTGGCGACCTACACTACGGGTGCACGCCAGCTTGGAGCCGGCGTCCGCAACCTTTGGGCGCAATTCGGCTACAGCCCGAACTTCTACGGCAGTGCCTTTGCCAGCACGCCCTACACTGTCGCCAAAGCCACGCCGAGCGTCGCGATCAGCTTCCCGGCCGGAACCTCGGTTCTGGGCCAACCCGCCACTTTGGTCGCGGACGTCACGGTGGCGACTGGACAGGCGATCCAGGGCAACAACACTTCGTGGGTCTACTTCTACGACAACACCACCAACGCCAACCTCGGTTGGGCGTGGGTGAATGCGAGCGGCCGGGCGACGTTGACCACTTCGGCACTGCCGTTGGGCAACCGTACGATCCGAGCCGTCTTCGGAAGCTACGACAGCAGCATCAACCCCGCGTCGAACACGTTGGCAGGTTACATGGTCACGGCGACGGGAACTTCAACGCAGGTCACCTCCACGCCAGGAACGTGGGCGGTCGGCCAGCAAGTGACGTTCACGGCCCAGGTAACCGCGAGCAATGGAGCGACGCCGGTCGGCACGGTCACCTTCACGGACGCCGTCACGAATGCCTTCGTTGGGACGGTCAACTTGGCGAACGGCCAAGCATCGATTTCGACGACGTTCACTGCCGGCAACCATGCGATCCGGGCGGACTTCACTCCGACGGACCCGGTCGCGTTCCCGGCCAGCACGTTCACGACCCCGACGCAGAACGTGCGAAACGTCAGCGTCGTGTCGCTGCAGGCGAGTCCGACTTCGGGCTCCGCTTCCGACACCATCGCCTTGAGCATCTCGGTGTCGGGTTCTGCCGGCACTCCAACAGGAACCGTGGCCCTGTACGACGGCGGGTCGCTGATTGCGACCTTGAACCTGCTCAATGGGTTGGCAAGCTACAACACGACGTTCGCGTTGGGTCTGCACAACCTGTCCGCGGTGTACGCCGGCAACAGCACGTACAACAGCGGCACCTCCAACGTGGCCTCGGTGAACATCACCTCGGGGCCGCGAGTGTAGTCGAAAGCAAAAACCGCCACGGCGATGGACCGGAAACGCGGAGGTTGCAGCAATGCAACCTCCGCGTTTCCGTTTGCGGCAGCGCCGTGATCGTGCTGGGGATTCTCGAATCCGCCGCCGGCAACGCCTTTTCCGAGCTACCGGCCCTTTCTTTGCAACATTACGGTTTCTAAATGAATGATGTGTTCCAATCTGGAGGTGGGCGATGGACTGGATCGGGAACCCGCAGGCGTGGATCGGATTGGCGACGTTGACGTTGCTGGAAATCGTGCTGGGCATCGACAACGTCGTGTTCATCTCCATCCTGGCGGGCAAGCTCCCGGTCGAGCAGCAGACGCGAGCAAGGCGACTGGGATTGCTGCTCGCCATGGGCATGCGGATCGTGCTCCTCTTCTCGCTATCGTGGATGATCCGACTCACCGATCCCCTTTTCGGCGTCTTCGGCAAGGACTTTTCCGGCCGCGACCTGATCTTGCTGATCGGCGGCCTGTTTCTCCTCGGAAAGAGCACCTATGAAATTCATCACCGGCTCGAAGGGGAGGAAGGCGCAGCCTCACAGCGCGTCGCGCCATCGTTTCAAGCGGTGTTGATTCAGATCATCTTGCTCGACATGGTTTTCTCTCTCGACTCCGTGATTACCGCGGTCGGAATGGTGGATCAGATCGGAGTCATGGTTGCCGCCGTGGTGATTTCGGTGGCCTTCATGATGGTTTTCGCCGGCCCCATCAGCCGATTCATCGAAAAGCACCCCACGGTCAAGATCTTGGCCCTGAGCTTCTTGCTGCTGATCGGCATGACGCTCATCGCGGACGGATTGGGGCAGCACATTTCGAAGGGCTATGTCTACTTCGCGATGGGATTCTCGGTTTTCGTCGAATTTCTGAACCTTCGAAGCCGCAAAGTCTCGTCGCCCCCCGTGCACTTGCACGAGCGATATGTCCCTAAGAATGCAAGCTGACCGCCGAGCAGCTTGCCGAAATTCGGTTCCATGCAGCAGCAATCGCGTGGCGAAGCGTTGGAATCGAAACCGCTCGCCGGAATGGGTTCGCGTTGCCAAAGGCCGCGTTGGCGGAGAACGCGATTCACGTTGCCTCGCTCAGGAGTATCGCGCTCGGCGTCCTTTCGCTTTCGCCGACCAATGCTCAGGACAAGAAGGATCCGTCGATCAAGGACTCATGCCCCGCGCCCACAAGGGGGGCAATTCGCTGCTGGCCCCCATCGGCAAGGAAGTGAAGAGCAAATCGCCGGACTTGCAAGTGTAGGTTTCTGAGTGGAGGCAGCGAGGCTTCCCCCTCTCCCTCCGCCGGCGGTTGCAGATACCTTTCAAGGTCAGTATGGGCGGATTGACTTGTCGGATTGGAACTTTGCAGGTGTTCCGAACAGGTTGGATAAACTTGTTTCCGCGGCGGACTGACCTTGCATCGCCGCTGACCTCACGCGGAGCGTGAGGACCACTCTCGCCTTTCGTGGCGACAAGTTTATTAACTTGTCGGATTGGTTTTCAGGCAGTTGTCGAACAGGTTGGATAAACTTGTTTCCGCGGCGGACTGACCTTGCATCGCCGCTGACCTCACGCGGAGCGTGAGGACC
>JAIEPT010000080.1 GCA_019748295.1 Gemmataceae bacterium
CGACCAGCTGCCCGCCAGCTGCTCTCGGACCGAGTTTAACCGCTCTCCCCTCGCGCAGGAACGGGAATGCACCCCCCGGCACCGCCCAATTTGCGATGCCTTTCTGTCTGCAGTATGATGAAAAGGCTCGTCACTGCGGAGGCGTTCCATCATGTCCACGACTGCTTCGTCGCCGAAACCCGTCGAATCGCCGCCGGACGAACGGCTTTGGACGGGGTACTCGCAGCACCACGAATTGCCGCTCGCGGGGGCTACGTCGCTTTTCGTCCATGCCTTGGTTCTGGGCATCCTGACGCTTGGCGGCGTGCTCGCCGCGATGCGCTGGCATGACGAACGCCAGCAACCGCCCGCCATGGACGTCGTGATGATGGAAGGTTCCGGCGGCGGCGGTTCGCCTGATACAGGTGACGGCAACCCCATCGGTTCGGGCCCGATGAAAACCGAAATCGGAGCCGTGGACGTCAAGCAGCAGCCTTCGCCGATGTCGGCCGAATTGCCGATGATCCAACCGCTTCCCACGGTTCCCACTGCTTCGCCCACGCTCGTCCCTTCAACGGACACCGTGGAAGACCCCGAGGTGTTGTCGGCTTTGCTCAAGCTGACCGAAGACTTGAACGCCGAAGATAAGAAAAAGGCCGCCGCGAAGATCGAACCGCCGAAAATGCCGGGCGTCGATTACAGCAAGAAGGGAACGCAAACGGCAAGCGTCAGCAATCCGGGAAAGGGCGGCGTTGGGAATGGCGGCGGCGGAACCGGCAAAAAGGGCGGCGCTCCCGGCATGGGAGACGGCACCGGCACAGGCTTCCCCGGCGGCAAGCAAATCACCAAGCAAGACGTGTTCTCCCAACGCTGGCGATTCGACCTCACCGGCGACGGCAAGGAACACGCCAACAAACTCGCCGCGATCGGCGTCACGCTTGCGGTCCCCGGCCCGCGCGGCGACATTCTGGTCATCCGCGATCTCAACCGCCGTCCGGTAGCCGCCAAGACCGATTCGCTTCGCGAGTACAAGGACGCGGTGAAGTGGTACAACCAACGTCCCGAATCGATCCGAGCGCTCGCCAAGGAATTGCAGCTCGCCTTCGCCCCGAACATGGTGGTGATGCTGCTGCCGAAGGAGCGCGAGGAAAAGATGGCCGCCGAGGAAGCGCGTTTCGCCCTGGAGCAGGGCCGGCCGCTCAACCAAATCCGCGCGACGTGGTTCGATTTCCAACTCAAAGACGGCGTCTACGAACCCGTCGCCATCAAGATCGAGTGACTCTCTTGCTCCCCCAAGCCCCAGGGTAAGCGCAGCGCACCCTGGGGATCAACACGCCCGCGGTCGGAATCCCCAGGGTGCGCTGCGCTTACCCTGGGGCTTGACTCGCACCGTCATTCACTCGAACTACGACGCACGTCACATTGTCCCCGAATCCCTCCGGCTCCATCGCCGACGGCACTCGCTGACAACGGTCCGCGGCGTCCGAGAGCCGCTCCGCCAATTCTTGAGACGATGCAGTTGGATGCTCCCGGATGATCTGAGCGACCATCTCCGGTTCCAGAAACGCCCCCTCCTCGACCAAACCATCCGTGCAGAAGACGAGCACATCGCCCGGCATGAAACGCCAGCGCGACATCGTCGGCTGACAGGCATCTTCAAGAATCGCGGGCTTCCCCTCAGGCGTCAGCGTGCAGCCGCCGATGCAGACTCGCAACGCGCGGGAGACGCTTCCCATCTGCTGAATTTCCTCGGGCGGCCTTCTCCGCGCCAGGAGGTCGGATGCGAGGTCGCCGTCCACCGTGAGCTGTTCGATCAGCGAACCATCAATGAGATACGCCCGGCTATCCCCAAGATTCGCGACCTCCATCTCGGGCCCTTCGAGCCAGGCAACGGTCAGCGTCGTGCCCATCAGGTCGACGCCGAGAGCAAGCTGGTCGCCGTATCCCTTGTCGATCGCCCAATCGAGCAACAGCTCAGCCCCTTGCCGACAGACCGTTTTGATCTTGTCCGCAAACTCTTCCCTGCGGCTGGATCCATCGAATGCCTGCTCGATGCGAAGCGTGGCGAACAAGCTGGCAAGCTCGCCGCTCCCAACATCGCACGTGGTGATGCCGTCGGCTACCGCGACGAGCATCGCGCCATCGGCGCCGACGGGGCGAACCAGCGCGTGGTCTTCGTTGGGCTTGTTGAGTGCGGCTTTCGTTCGGCCCACCCGCGAATCGGCTCCGATTTCGTAACGCACCGGCCCACTGAACGCTCGCCGAGCTTTCGCGCGATCCAACGCGGACTGGAACGCATCGCACAATTCGGCCACGGTTCCGAACCGCACGGACTGCTCAGGGGCCGTGCCTCGTCGCAAGACCGCGCTGATGCCTTCAGGAACCTGAGGGCAATAGGTGCGAAGCGGCGGAAGGGCATAACGAAACGCTTCGAGCCCTGCGCCCGGAAAGCCGTGCGGCAACAGTCTGGCCAACCAGCAATACGCGAACAGGGCGACGTGAAACACATCCGACTTCACGCCCACGGCCGCTTCGCGAAAGGCGACGATCTCCGGGGCCGCGAACGAGTTGCGGATCGTCACATGCTCGAGAATGCGGCCCGCCGGATAGGTGCGAACGTCGAACCCCGTGAAGCGGATTCGCCCCGCCTTGTCGCGATCGAATTCCGTCGGGTCGAAGTTGAGGCAAACGCATCCCAGGCGATGCAGTTCGCCGAAGGCGTCCGCGAGTTCGTGCAGCGTTCCGAGCAATCGTTCGGTCTCGCGCATCGGATCGCTGGTAATGATCGAATTTCGCCACGGCGCAAACGTCTCACGGCCCACTTCGCCGAAGACCCAGGCGCCGTTCTCCGCTTCGACGACGCGAACCGGCGGCAGCACATGCGAGGTCTGCGCGGCACGCTGCAGCGCGGTCTCTTTCCACTCGCGCGAAGGGCCCAGCCAGTGCAAACGCCAGCGCTGCCCGCCGTCTTGGATGACGAGATACGCCTCGGGATGACTGAGTTTGCGGCGTTGCTCGTCGGTCAATTCCAGGTGTTTGTCGCCGATGGGGCAACGCGAGGGAGGCGAAGGATCGGCGGAGCGGAGGTCCGAATTGCAATGATCGCAAAACTCGGCATCTTCCGAAGTTTTGCCGCAAAACGGACAAAGAACCGGCATCGCTGGATCTCGCGGCGCGAAGGGAGCGTCGCGGGTATCTTAAAGCGGGGGGACAGCATTTCCAAGCAGCGATCAACGCCGATGCATCGAAGTGGGCGGCAAAATATTCGGGCGGACGGACCGGACCGCGAACGCTGAAAGCTTTGCTGGGAAACGCTTTCAGCGTTCGCGGTCCGTCCGCCCGAAAAAATTGCCGCACCCATCAACGCCGAGGCATCGAACCGATGTGCGTTTCGCTCTCCAGCGGAACCGAATCGCCCTTGGCAACATGGACTCGCTGGGCAACATAGATGCCGCGATGGCCGGACCAGATATAGGCGGAAATGCACGCCAGTGCGAACATCGAGGCGTGTTCGATGGGGACGGACGTGGAAAACAGTTCCAGCCCCATCAGCGTGCATGCGAGCGGCGTATTGGCGGCGGCCGCGAAAACGGCAACGAAGCCGAGCGCAGCCAAATAGTCCGGAGGCACTCCCAAAATGCCGCCGAGCATAAAACCCGCGGTCGCACCCATGATGAAGAGCGGCGTCACCTCGCCGCCTTTGAATCCGGCCCCAAGCGTCCACGCGGTGAAGACCAGCTTGCCGAAAAACGCAAGCGTCGGAACTCCTGCGGGCTCGAAGGAGCGTTGCAAGAGCGGCAAGCTCAGGCCGAGGTATTCGTCCCCAAATAGCGATGCGAGACCGATCACGCCCACCCCGCCAATGACGTAACGCAAGGGCGGCCAGCCGGCCCAGCGCTCGAACATCCTTTTGACGCCATGCTGCAACTCGGTGAAAGCGACGCTGATCAATGCGAAGGCCATCGAAGCGACCAGCACCTTGCCGACCAACATCGCATCAAGCGGCGGGACCTTCGTTACCGCGTAATGCGAATGCTGGTAGTGCCACTGGTGCGTCAACCATCGGCAAGCCGCATCGCCGACGCAGCTGCCGACAAGGCATGGAATGAGCCCGTCGTAGCGTAATCGGCCCAAGGCCAGCACTTCCATGCCGAAGACCATCCCCGCGAGCGGCGTCCCGAACACGGAGCCGAACCCCGCGGCAATGCCCGCCATGAGCAGCACGCGCAGATCGTGGCGATCGAGGCGCGTCAAACGGGCGATGCCGGAGGCGAGCGATCCGCCCATCTGAATCGCCGTCCCCTCACGTCCCACGGATGCGCCGAAGAGATGCGAAACCCAGGTGGCGACGAGGATCGTCGGCGCCAGCTTCAGCGGTACGCCACGATTCGGCCCGTGGATTTCGTCTAGGAGAAGATTGCTGCCTCGCTCCAAGTCGGGAGCGAGCCGCCAATAAAAAAGGCCCATTGCCAAGCCGGCGGCGGGCAACAAGTAGAGCAGCCACGGGTGATCGAGCCGAATCGTGGTGACCCAATCGAGGCCGACCAAAAACACAGCGGACGCCAGCCCCGCCATCAAGCCCAAGCATCCCGCAAGCAACGTCCACTTCGCCAGATACCGGCTAATGCGGACAAACTCGCGGACGTCGTGGAGCATGAACGCCCGGAGGTTCAATGGGATGGTTAGCCGCGACGCACAGCGGAGCGCGGACTAGACGCCATGCGATCGCACGGCAAGCAGTCCGCGCTCCGCTGCGCGTCGCGGCTAACCGAAGGGAAGGAAATTGGAAATTGCTCCTTACGCTTCTTGAGCGGCCGCGGCGCGTTCCGCTTTCTTGCGGTCGTTTTCCCGCAGGTACTGCTTGCGCAGTCGGATCGAGGTCGGCGTGATCTCGACCAACTCGTCTTCCTCGATGTATTCGAGCGCTTGCTCGAGATTCATCAGACGGGGCGGCTTGAGGATCACGCTCTTCTCCGAACCCGAGGCGCGCATGTTCGTCAGCTTTTTTTCGCGACAAATATTGACGCCGAGGTCGTTGTCGCGGCAATGCTCGCCCACTACCTGGCCCTCGTACACCTGCTCGCCGGCGCCGAGGAACATCGTGCCGCGATCCTGCAAGCCGTCGAGCGCGTATGCCGTCGTGCGGCCCGTTTCCGTGGACGTCAGCACGCCGTTGAGCCGGCTGGGAATCGAGCCGCGGGTCGGCTGATAGTCGTAGAAGTTGTGATGCATGATCGCCTGGCCTGAAGTCGCATTGAGCAAACGGGTTCGCAGGCCGATCAAACCGCGGGCGGGGATGGTGAACTCGATATGCGTGAGTTCGCCCTGCGAATTCAGCTTGAGGCACTCCGCACGGCGATTGCCGACCAGTTCCATCACCGAGCCGACATGCGCGTTCGGCACTTCGACGACGAGATACTCGATGGGCTCCATCTTCTGCCCATCGATCTCCTTGAAGATCACGCGCGGCTTGCCCACCGAAAGCTCAAAGCCTTCGCGTCGCATGTTCTCGATGAGGATCGATAGATGCAACAAGCCGCGGCCCGAGACGTAGAACTCGTCCCGCTTCGCCTCGCTCGGCACCACGCGAAGCGCGACGTTCGATTCGAGTTCCTTCATCAGCCGATCGCGAAGCTGACGGCTCGTGACGTACGTGCCTTCCTGGCCGACGAAGGGCGAATCGTTGATCCGGAAGAGCATATCGAGGGTGGGCTCGTCCACCTTGATCGGCGGCAGCGCAACTGGGTTGTCGAAATCCGCGATCGTATCCCCGATTTCGGCCGCCTCCGCCCCGACGACGGCGCAGATGTCCCCCGCGCCGACTTCCTCGGTCTCCACTCGCCCAAGCCGATCGAAGAAGTAGAGTTGCTTGACCGTGAAATCGATCCGACGACCGTCATGCTTCATCAGTGCGACGCGCTGGTTCTTCTTGATGCTGCCGGCTTGCACCTTTCCGACGACGATGCGGCCAACGAAGTTGCTGTGATCGAGCGTGACCGCCAGCATTTGCAGCGGCTTGTCCACCTGAACGTCCGGCGGCGGCACATGCTTGAGGATCGCATCGAACAGCGGCTTGAAATCGACCGCCTTCTCGCTGAGTTCGCGCGTCGAGACGCCCTGGCGGCCCGCCGCGTAAATCACGGGGAAATCGAGCGTTTCCTCGTCTGCATCCAGTTCGACGAACAGGTCGAACACCTGGTTGAGCACATCGACGGGGCGAGCATCGGGGCGGTCGATCTTGTTGACCACAACGATGGGCCGCAGCTTGCTTTCGAACGCCTTGCGAAGGACGAAACGCGTCTGGGGCAACGGGCCTTCGGCGGCATCGACCAGCAGCAGGCAGCCGTCGGCCATCTTGAGCACGCGTTCGACTTCGCCGCCGAAGTCGGCGTGGCCCGGCGTATCGATGATGTTGACTTTGGTGCCGTCGATATTGAGGGCGATGTTCTTGGAAAGAATGGTGATGCCGCGCTCGCGCTCGATGTCGTTCGAATCGAGGATAAGGCCGTGCTGACCGCCTGCGAGGCGATCGAGTTCCTCGGCCCGGAAAAGGCCGGACTGGCGCATCATGTTGTCCACGAGGGTGGTTTTGCCATGATCGACGTGGGCAATGATGGCGACGTTGCGTATTTCGTTCCGCTTCATGCTCTTGCGTTTCTAATAAGGCGTCGGTCGGTCTCTCCGCCCTTCATTATAGGAACGCGGCTTCGCTTAGGCCTTTCGGGGCTGCGAGGGGATTTCGAGGAAACCGCTGGGAAACCCGGCACGGAGATTGGGAGAGGCGAGACCTCCGCTGTCCACAACGGTCGAAGCTGCGTGTAACGTAAACGGCTTCCGAGCCCATTTCATGGGGCTTCTCGCAGTTCGGCTTTAGCCACGGAATCTTCAGCGGCTAAAGCCGAACCGCGAGAAGGCCCGTGAACAGGCCTTGTTAAAAACTTGTTTTGCCTGTTGTCACCCGCCGTCAACGGCGGGCCTACACGCTTCGCGAAAGCCCCTTGAAACGGGGCTCGGAAACGGGTTACGTTACACCCAGCTTCGACAGTTGCGGACAGCAGAGGCCTTGCCCTCCCGGTCTTCAGCAATGGCAATTTCGCTTTTGGAAAAATTCTTATGCAAGATCGGCAGCGGGAACTCCGCTGAGCTTGGCGAAATGGAGGTAAAGGGCCGGCAGAAGAAACAAGTTCAGCAACGTCGAGGTGCAAAGTCCGCCCAGAATGACCACCGCGAGCGGGTACTCGATCTCATGGCCCGGCTTGTTTCCTGCTAAAGCCAGCGGAAGAAGAGCAAGGCCGGTGGCGAGGACCGTCATCAGGATGGGCGCCAGTCGCTCTTCGGAGCCTCGAAGCACAAGGGCGAGGCCTAAAGGTTGCCCCTCCTCGCGTTCGAGATGCCGGTAGTGGCTTACCAGCATGATGCCGTTGCGGGCCGCGATGCCAAGCACCGTGACGAACCCGACGATCGAGCCGAGCGACAGACTGCCGCCCGAGACCAACACGGCGAGAACGCCGCCGATCAGCGCGAACGGGATGGTGAGCAGGACGAGCAGCGTCGGTCGCCATTGGCCGAAATCGACATAGAGCAGCAGGACGATGCCGATGAAGGCGATGGCGGACAGGAACAGCAAGCGCTGCGTCGATTCTTGACGCGCGGCATACTCGCCCAGAAACTCCGGATGGTATTCCCGATCGAAGCGGATCGCGCGAACCTTTTCCTCGATCTCGCGCGCGACGGCTCCGAGGTCGCGTCCCTGGGCGTTGCACACGATGTCGATCCGCCGCGACGCGTTTTCGCGTTTGATTTCGTTGGGCGTCGGAGCCATGACGACGTCCGCTACATCTCCCAACCGCACTTGCACGCCGCTTGGGGAGTCGATGGGGAGCGCCCGAATGGCCGCCAAATCGCTGCGGATCGAGGGGACTCCCCAAACGACGACATCGAACTTTTTCTGCCCCTCGTAGACTTCGCCGACTTTCGTCCCTTTCAGCAACGTCGTTGAGGCCCGCCGAACGTGCCCTGCCGTCAAACCGAAGCGCTCGGCCGCTTCGGGCCGCAGTCGCACCTCAATCTGCCCGACGTTGACTTGCGTTTCCACTTTGAGATTGGTCACGCCAGGCACCGTGCCCATGGCCGTTTCGATCTCTTTCGCCTTGGAACGAAGCGTCGCCAGCTCCGGCCCATAAAGGCGGACGACAATCGAGGCGCTCGCGCCGGTGAGAACCTCCTTGATGCGTTCGCGAAGGTACGTCAGCACATCGCGATAAAGACCGGGGTAAGCAAGCACCGTCTCTTCGATCTTCTTGACGGTCGCTTCGTAATCCACGTTGGGATCGACGCTGATCCAAAGCTCGGTGAAGTTGGGACCGACCACTTCGTCCGCGACCTCCGCTCGGCCGATATGGAATCCGAAATTGCGTACGCCGGGAATGGCCCGCAGGTCCTTGCTCGCTTGCACGGTGACGCGCTGCATGGCTTCCACCGAGGTTCCCGGCTTCTCCACGAAGTGCATCAGGAAGTCGGTCTCCTGGAAGTGCGGAAGAAACTCCTGCCCCAACGTCGAACCGGCAATGCCTGTCGCAGCAAACGCGACGAGGAGGGTGCCGATCGCAAACGCGGGCCGCTGGGCGAACCAGGGAAGGATCGGCTTGTAGAGTTTCTTCAGCCAAACCGTGAGCGGGCTCTCATGGCTTTCGGCAGATCTTCCGGTGAGCAGCATATAGGAAAGGGCAGGCGTCACCGTCAAAGCGACCAGCAGCGAGGCGAGAATGGCAAGCACGTAGGCCATTGCAAGAGGGCGAAAGAACACGCCGGATAGGCCTTCCAAAAAAAAGATCGGCAAGAACACCAGCACCACGATCAGGCTCGCGTAGACCACCGCGCTGCGGACTTCGAGCGAAGCGTTCAGCACGACCTGAAACGCCGAAAGCGGGCTCCCGGCCGCACGATTGAGCCGCACCCGGCGAACGATGTTTTCGACATCGATGATCGCATCGTCCACCAGTTCGCCGACGGCAATCACCAAGCCGGCGAGCACCATGGTGTTGACCGTGACGCCGAACCAGGAAAGCATCAGCAGCGCGGAAACGAGCGAGAGCGGGATGGCGGTCAGGCTGATGAACGCGGTGCGCCAGTCGAAGAGAAACGCGACCAGGATCAGCACGACCAGCCCGCAGCCCACGAGGAGCGCTCGCCGCAAATTGTCGATCGCGCGTTCGATGAATGTGGCGGGGCGGAAAATGGTCGGATCGATTTCGACGCCTTGCAGGCCGGGCTTCAGCAGTTCGATCGCCTCTTCCACCTTGCGCGTGACTTCAAGCGTGTTTCCCTCCGGCTGCTTTTCGACGATGAGCAGCAGGCCCGGACCATCGTTGATGACGGAGTCGCCGATGGGGGGGCGGAGAGCCGATCCTCACCTCGGCAACATCGCTCAGGCGAACGGGAGCGCCGCCGCGAAAATCGACGACGGTACGCCCCAGATCCTCGGGTTCGATGATGGGGGACAGATGGCGCACCGCAAATCGCTGATTCGGCGTATCCAGAAATCCACCTGTCTCAAGAACCGCGGCGTCCCCGGCGGCTTTGAGCATTTGGTCCAGATTGATGCCATGCGCGCGGAGCCGATCGGGGTTTACGAGGACTTGGAATTGCTTATCCCGTTGCCCCCAAATCGCGACATTGGCGACGCCGGGGACCGACATGAGGCGTGGGCGGACGGTCCACAAGGCGAGCAAGGACAGGTCGCGCTGCGACAGCGATTTCGACCAGACCCCGATCTGCATCACCCGGCTCGTGGACGAAAGGGGCTGCAAAATCACCGGCGTCTTCGCGACCGCGGGAAGTTGTCGCGCCTCGGCGGCGATGCGTTCCTGCACGAGTTGCCGCACCTTCATCGGATCGGCGCCATGGCGCAGGACGAGCACGACTTGGGACAACCCGAGCACCGACTTCGAACGCACCGCTTGCACGTTCGGAATCCCGGTGAGGGAATTCTCAAGCGGAATAGCGATCAGACTTTCGACTTGTTCGCTGGAAAGCCCCGGCGCTTCGGTTTGAATCTCGACGATCGGCGGCGCGAATTCGGGGAAGACGTCGAGCGGAGCTTGCCGAATCGAATGGTAGCCGAAACCAAGCAGCGCCACGCAGAGTGCGATCAGCACGACGCGAAGGCGGACCGAAACCGAGACCAACGCAGAGAGCATGGCGGCTATCCTGGGTCAAGCATGCGTGGTTGGCCTACTTCGTGAATCCCGTCTCGGCGCCGAACAGTTCGACGGCGCCCGCGGTCACGACTTTCGCTCCCGCTTCCGGCCCTTGAACGAGGATGGCGTCCCCCTCGGCGACTTCGCGTACTTCGACGCGTTTGCGCGTATAGGTGCGTTCGCCGACCTCGACATAGACCCACGAGCCGCCGTGAAAATCATGCACGACGGCGGACCAGGGGACGGCCAACGATTCGCCATCGCCTTTGGTTCGAATCGACACGCCAAGCCGCTGGCCCGGCCTGTATTCGGCAGTGCGGTTGTCCAACTCGTAGTAGAGATCGACGGTGCCTGCCGTGGGATTCGCCGTCGGCGGGGCGGTCGCGAGCTTTGCGTCCACGGTTGCATCGCCAGGTTTGGAACTGAGCGCTCCGATGGCCGCTCGTTGCGTTTCGAGGTTCGCCAAGTCTCCGACATAGATCGCGACGCGAATCCACACGTGCGAAAGATCCGCCACCTCGAAAAGCGTTGCTCCCGCGGGAACCGATTGACCGGCGATGGCCGACACGTTGCGAAGCAATCCGGAGGAGGGTGCATCCAAGGTCAAGGGCGATGCAGTCCCCGTGTCCGCATCGCCGAGTGCCGCCGTGAGCAGATCGCGCCGGATCACTGCGGCGTCGTAGGCTTTTCGTGCGAGATCGACCTGAGCTTGCGCTTCCTCGACGATCCGTTTGCTTCCGGCCTCGCTCTTGAGCAAGCGCTCGGCTCGGTCGAAGGCGATTTGGGCGGCGTCCAGTTGCGTTTGCGTCGTCTTGACTTGCCCATCCGCGTCCGCCTTGGAAGCCGCCAAGTTGACGCGTCCCTCGGGGGTCAGCAGCGGCAAGAGACGCATCAGCGGTTGGCCCTTCTTCACCTCGCTGCCGATGACAGGCATCCCCTCCGGCATCGCCCTGAGCGTGCCGTTCACCGGCGCCGAAACAATGACCGCCTGCCCTGCGGGAATCACGACTTCCCCGCCATAGAATCGCGAACGCATCACGGTTTTCTTTGCGACTGCCGTCGTCTTCAACGCAAGTCGATCAAACGCTTCCGGTCGCAGCACGATCGTTTGCACCTGCTCCTCTTTGAGCATTTTGGACATGACGGCGGGAGGCGGCGGCGGCGCCGGAAGGGCCTTGGCCGATGGGACGTATCGCCACGCCGCCGCTCCGCCCGCAAGCACCGCGGCGACGACGAATCCGGCGACGAAACCCTGCGTTCCGGTCATCGCTTCATTTCCTCCGACATCGGATTCTCGAGCCGTCGGCCCACGCTTCGCTCCAGATCGGCAAGAGCGCGACGCATTTCGCTCTTGAGCGTTTCTTCGCGAAGCCGGGTATCAAGGTACTGGCGAGTCGTCTCCAGGACAATAATGTACGGCGCGTTCCCCTCGCGATATGCCGATTCCGCCCGGCGAATGGCGGCGTCCACTTCAGGTCGGACTTTGCGCTCCAGGTGTTCCATTTCGGCGCGGCTCTGAGCGAGGCGAGCGTGAGCCTGTCGCACGTCAAGCACGACTTGATCAGCAATCGTCTGTTTGCCGCGGATGGCCTTTTCGAGTTCCGCATCCGCTTTGGCGACGTTCCCTTGATTGAGGTTGAAGATCGGTACGGTCAGACGCACGCCAGGGCCCAACTCGTGCCCCGTTTTTTGGCCTGCGGTCGCGTCGGCGATGCCGAGCACGCGAATCCAGTTGCGACGTGCCAACCGCGCCCGCTCGGCCGCGGCTTCGATATTGCGATCGGCCGCGACCACGTCCGGCCTATGGACCAGGGCGTCCGCGGCGAGCGCCTCGGCGTCGTCCGTTGATTGCGTTCGTATCACCCGCGCTTTAAGCACGATCGGCTCGTCATGGCGAAGGCCGAGCAGGTTGCGAAGCCGAGCCGCCGCCAAAGTCACATCCTGACGTACGCGAATGACGTCTTGTTTCGCTTGCAACCCATCGATGCGGGCGGTCGCCGCTTCTTGCCCACTGATGTCGCCGGTTTGCAATCGCTTTTCCGCCGCGGCAGCGATATCGCCTCGCACTTTGACGCCGTCTTCCGCGATCGCAAGTCGACCGCGCGCCAAAATCGCATCCGCATGAGCCTGTCGCACATCGCGAATCAGATCCAATGCCGCCTGAGTCAGCCGTTCCGCCACGCGCTCGGACTCGCGCTGGGCCGCGGCGATTCGGAGCGGACGAAGCCATAGCAGTTCCAGCGGAAAATCGATGGCGTAGCGCAGCGGTTTCGACGGCATTTGGAAAAGCCAGACGAGTTCCGGGTTGGGAAGAAGCCCCGCTTGAATGAGATCTCCGCGAGCAATGCCAAGGTCAGTCAAAAGTTCTTGAAAGGCGGCATTGTTCCAAAGTGCAATCAGCGCCGCATCGTCTTCCGTGAGCCCTTCGCTGAGCGAAAGGTCCGCGGGCATGATGCCGCTGCCGTCGATGGGCGCCGTCCCCACGTCAAGCCCCATTCGGTCGGCCACGCGAGCGGAAACGTCGTGACTATCCCGCGCGCCGCGTGTGTGTACGCAGCCGGCCGAAACAGCAAGCGCCAGACTCGCAAGCCACGCCTGCCAGCTGCCGAGGAATCCGAAAATGCGCCTCGCCCCCACGACGGATCTCCTTGCGGCAAACGTCCATTGTCTTCCATCGACTGATAAGGGAGGCAAACTTTGGCGATTCCTCCGATGGTAACGAATAACACACTTTCGGCAGGCCGCTGGAGCGGCTTGCAGATTGATGTAGCGGCGGACGTTGCGTTCTGTAGGGAACGCCCTCCGTGGCGTTCCGCCGATCTGGACGATGTGGACCCCCAGCATCCAAGAATTCGCGAAATCCTCGCCCTTGTATCTGACGCCAGGCATTACCGCTCAGCTGGCTGCTGCAGATGGATTGCTGGGGCGGACATCGTCCGGTTCGGCGGAACGCCCGGGAGGGCGTGCCCTACAGAACGCAACGTTCGTCGCTACGTCGATCTGCAAACTGCTCAAAGAAGCGACGGCGGAATAGCTCACGCAGGTTGCGGGGCAAGCAGCAGTTCGCGGATCTTCTCTTGTCGGTACGCAAAAATCTTGCGGACGTCCGGTCCGACGAAAAGCCCGTGGATGATCGGTTCGAGCAGCCAACCGGGCGCGGCGTAGTCGATCTTGTCGCGGATGATCGTGCCGCCGTCCTTTTCCTCGAACGTGTGTTCGTGGATCCACTGACGATACGGCCCCTTGAGTTGCCGATCCACGAATCGGTAAGGCGGCTCCCAGTGCGTGATTTCCGTTCGCCACGTGATCGGGATGCCGCGAACACGCAGCTTGTAATCGATGAGTGCGCCCGCCTTCATGTCGATGGGGCGAGGCGTGACGATATGGAAATGGAGCCAGGGGGGCGTGATCGCGTCGAGATTGCCGGCATCGGCAAAGAAGGGGAAAACCTCGTCGATCGGCCGAGGCAGCCACATTTCGACATTCAACGTGCGAACCCGCATGAAACACCTCCGTTGCGAGACGTCTCATGTATAGACCGCAGCCGCTTCTTCGCGGCAACGGCATTTCGAATCCTCATCAGGCGGCGGGTTCCATATCGACGTGCAGCGGGCCCAAATCCTGTCCGCTGCTCCTCTTCTCATGGCAGGTGCGGATCTGCTCGACCTTCAGTTCGGCGACTTCCTTCGCGCCCGTCCAGACAACGGCGCGGTCTTTGGTGTGCGCTTCCATCATGAGCTGGATCGCTCGATCCACTTCGCAGCGAAGCACCTTGCAGAGCGTGTCGATCACGAACTCCATCGAATGATGCGGATCGTTGTAGATGACGACGTGATAGGGCGGCAGCATCTTGTGCTTGGGCGAAGTTTTGGGCTTCGTCCGTGTCGTCACCATCGGTTCGTCGAAGGACTGGCTCACGGCGGCAATCTCGGAGGGTTCTTGTTCCCCTCCCAAGATATCACACGGGGCGTTCCCAAGGGGGCAACGTGCAACTGCAAACGCACAGGTCACGCGGCATCGCTTTGATGGACCTTGTCGGCCCACCGGTTGCTGTCGACGTATTCCTGCGAGCAGTCTTTCACGAGATAGAGCGGACGCCCCTTCGATTGCTCATGGATGCGGCCCACGTATTCGCCGAGGACACCGAGCGCGAGCAGCAATCCGCCGCCGATGAGATGGTTGGCAAGCACGAGGTAAACCGTGAGCAAAGATGCTTCCAACGTGCCACGCAATGCTTGCACGAGCAACACAAGCCCCCACACCGCTCCCGCCGCGAGGACGAGGGCGCCCAAGACATTCGGCAGCTTGAGCGGCAGCGTGGTGAAGGAGTAGAACCCATCGGCCGCCAGCGTCAGCATCTTGCGGAACGTGTACTTGCTTTTGCCTGCATGACGCTCATCGGGAGCGAAAGGCAGTTCCGCGGTTGGGAAACCGATCCAGCGGACGATGCCGCGAAGGAAACGATAGGTTTCCTTCATTCGGAGCATCGCATCGAGCGCTTTTCGCGACAGCAGCCGAAAGTCGGAAGCGGCGATGCGGATGTCGGTATCGCTGAACCAGCTCATCACACGGTAGAAGAGGCGAGACGTCGTTCGCTTGACCCAGCCCAGGCGCGGATCGTCTTCGCGCACGGTCAGCACGATTTCGTAGCCTTCGCGCCACTTGGCGAGCAGCTTCGGAATGACGGCCGGCGGATGCTGCAAGTCGGAATCCATCGAGATGATGATGTCGCCCCGCGCGTGTTCAAGGCCCGCCGTCAGCGCGGCCTGATGGCCGAAATTGCGGCTGAGCGACAAGAAGCGAATCCGGCCATCGGAGAGGGCCATGCTCTTCAGGACGGGAAGAGTGCGGCCGCGCGACCCGTCGTCCACGTAGAGAATTTCGAGGTCGTATTCCGCTTCCCGTTCGCGCAGCGTCTCGCAAAGCTCCGCGTGAAAGATCGGCAGAACTTCCTCTTCCTGATACGCGGGACAGACGATGCTAAGCAGCAGCTTGCCCATCATGGGCTTTCCCCGATTTCGTGGGCGAATCCGTTCGTTGGTCAAAAGCGATATCCTCATGCTTCGGGACCGCGGCCGCATGCGGTCCCGCCATGAGCGATGCGATGCGTTCGATGGTCAGCAACACCGCGGAGACCGGCAGCATCCAGTACGTCCAATGCTTCGTGGCCGAGCTGGCGATGGCCATGCTGCGGAAAAAGCTCCAGAAGTAGGCGGAGCCCGTCAGCACCAACGACTCGCGCCGCGTGACCCCCGCCAAGCCTTCGATCAGCGAGATCGAAAGCGTCGGCGCCAGGAAGATGTAGGTGCACGACTCGGTGGCCGGGCCGAAAAGCATCATCCAACACGCGCAAAGGTCGAAGAGAGCCATGAGCAACCGCTCTCGCGGCCAACGATCTTTCGCGAACCAGGCGAACAACGCGAGCAATGCCCCCGTTGCGGCTTGCACAAGAAAGAAAGCGTTGCGCGGGATATAGACGCCCATCATTCGCAGCAAAAGATGCATGTCCTGGAGGCCTTCCCCGAAGGCCACCATCGTGCGATCGTCTCCCTTGAGGCGGGCGAACCACGATGCGTATTCCGCCCCTACGTATTCGGGCCGCTGCGTCGCGAACGGGAAAACGAGCGCAATGCCGAGGGCCAACATCGTGCGCCAGATCAACGGCCGCGGGTAGAGAATCATCAGCAACATGCCGAATGCGAAGGGGTAGATCTTGAATAGCGTGACCGCAACCAGCGAGAACGCGGCAAGGTTCCAGCGGGATTCGAGCACCGCCACGGTGCTGATGGCGAGCAATCCGACGGCAAGCGGATTGGACTGCGAGTTGTTGAGGCTGCCGAGCGAAAGCGGCAACATCGAAATCCAAAGCAGCCCTTGCCACGAACGCAGTTGCGGCCTCTGCGAGAAGTAGACGCGTTTCAGCAGCCAGAAAACGCCGAAACCGAAAACTCCGAAATTGAGCACGCGCCACAAGGTGCCGCCCATGGGTTCAGGCAGCATCGAAAGCGGGGCGAAGAAGGCGGCTACCGCGGGGGCATAGCGGAACTGATCAAGATTGGTCCCGAGTTCCGCTCCCCTGGCGTTTCGCACTTCGTCCGAATAGCAGTCTTCGCTCGTCAGCCAGCAGGACCCGGCAAACTCGAAAATGGGATACACCGTCTGCCGATGCGGTTGGACGACGGCGCGGATCAGCACGAAGACGAAGAACGTCCCCCACACGAAGCTGGCGAGGGCCGGCCATTGCGGCGACGTGAGACTAAGCCGCGTAAGCATACGCCTGCTCCCGAACATGCAGCCGCTCCGGCGCCACCATTGAGAACCCGGCCTTCTCAATCGCATTGAAGAACGCCGGCTGATGCAGCAGGTTCAACTCGTCCACACGGCGTTGGACCAGTGCTGGGTCTCCTTCCGAATCGCGAACGGTCAAGGTTTCGTCGCGATAACCCGGATGGCACATCAATTCGACGAGTTGCCCCGGCACATGCCGAAGCCAACGAGCGAAGAAGTGAGGGTCGGTCACCCACTTGGGATCAGTGATGCCGGCGAAGCCGTCGTTGCCGGGAAAGCCCGCGGCACGTTGGCGGAGATTCTGCTTGCCTGCAAAACGATTCAGGAAGATGCGCTTGAGCCGAGCGCCTCGCACCTTCCACAGCGTTGCCCACGATTCGCGGATGCGGCGAATGTACGGTCGCATGCGCTGCCGTTCGAGGATCCGCAACAAGGCTGGGCCGGCGGATCCGAAGATGCAAATATGCTGATGCGAGTTGACGAGGACCGGGGGTTGACCGACGAGATCAAGGAAGCGATCAAGTTGCGCGGCGAGTTCCGCTTCCAGTTCCCTGGAGTTCAGCGCCCCGAGCAGTGCTTTCTTGACGAATTTCCCGAGTTTCCAGAACTGCCCCTCGTCATCAACCAGCGAGGGCACTTGATCGGGCGAAAGAACAGGGCGGTCGAGGGTGAGATTGGGATGCCATCCCATGGCGAGCGGCTGATTCGCGTGATGCCATTGGGCGATGTCGCTCTCGGCATACGGCGTGTTGACCATGAACACCGTGGCCGAGAGAGCACCCATGGCGGCGAGATCGAGAATTCCACGCGAGGTGGCGGGACCGATGCCGTAGTCGTCTGCGACAACAAGCAGTTCACGCTTCGGCCGAGGCATACCGGTCCTTTTAAGAGGGTCGCTCGAACTTCCATGTCCGAAACGAGCCTGCGCAATCCGCGCAGCCAAAGGGCTTTGGTAAACCAATGGGACGCCAAAAACAAGATCGTTCCGGCGCCTACCAAACTCGCTGGAATGACGAACTCGGACCTTGAGACGACTCCAGGAAAGAATACAGAAGAGCGAGAATTTACGGCAGGCCAGGTTAATTTACAATCTCGAAAGAACATCGACCCAATCTCGTCGAAGCGAAACGGCTTCACCCGCCGAGGGGGGAGATGGTATCAGCTGACGAACAATCGCGGCAACCAAATGGTCCAGTCCCTCGCCCGTCCGCGCGGAAAGCGGAATCCAACCTTCTTGCGCCGTTCGCCGGGACGGCAGGTCGCATTTATTGGCGGCAACGATCATGGGCTTGCCGAACGGCTCGATCAGCGCGGTTTCCGAGGAGAGATCGACAACCCACACGCACAAATCGGCATCCGCGAGCATTCGCTGGCTTCGATCCACGCCTTCCCGTTCCAACGGATCATGACTCGTTCGCAGTCCGGCGGTGTCGGCAAGAACGATCGGCCAACCGTCCAATGCGACTTGCGAGGTGACGACATCGCGGGTCGTTCCCGCAATCGGCGAAACGACGCTTCGCTGAAAGCCCGTCAACGCATTGATCAGACTGCTTTTGCCGACGTTGGGCGGGCCGGCGAGCACCACTTTCCACGGGTGAACGAGATGCTCGCCGACCGTCGCAAGATCATGCAGACGGCGAATTCGCTTCGTCGCTTCTGCCGTGTTTCCTCCTTGCTTCAGTTCCGCAATCTCCGCGACGGCCCGGTGGAATGCGCCTTGCAACTGGTCGAGAGCGATCCCCGCCGTCCGCACCGTTGCACACTGGGAGAGCACTTCCAACGCCTCCGTCCGCCAGGATGGCTCGGCAGCTTCAAGTTGCTGCCACGCCACGAGCGTGGCGCCACGCTGGACGAGCGTTTCTTCGAGAAGCGCCACGGCCTCTGGCCCACCGTGTCCGTGGATTTCGATCTCTTCCGGCGTGACGACACGCAGAACAACTTCATCGGACGCTTTACCTTCGCCTAGCCAACCCACCAACATCATGTCCGGCGATGCCGCCTCCAGCAGCGGCTTCCCACTACGTCGGCGAAACGCGGACAGAAGGATCGACCAAGCGTTGGGTCCACGCAGCGTCAGCACCGCGATGGCTGATCGACCCGGCGGAGTCAGGCGGGCGAGCATGGTCATGCCATCGGCTCCGCCATCGCGAGGGCGGTGCGGCGAATGCCTTCCAGCGTCATCTCCGGCCAAATGACCGTGGGTGACGATAGATGAGGAGCCAAAATCGCCGCATCGCCGCCGCCGAAGAGCAAGATGCCTTCATCGCCGAACAGCGTCCGCGTCGAACGAAGCAGAGACTCGATGCCGCCAAGCACCGCATGAAAGATGCCCGCCTGCATCGCGGGGATCGTGGATCGCCCCGGCGGATCGAATCGCTCAGTCACGCCGACGAGCGGCAACATGGCGGTCATGCGATGCAGCGTGTCGGCCATCAACCGCAATCCCGGCATGATCGCTCCGCCGCGAAATCGTCCGGCCTCATCGAGGACATCCACAGTGACGGCCGATCCGGCATCAACGAGAAACGCGACCTTGCCCGCGGGACGCCGCGACTGAGCCGCCGCGGCATTGAGCAGACGATCGATCCCCACCTTTTCGGGGAAATCGACAGCGACCTCGATCGGGACTTGTCGATAGGAATTGATTTCGCCGACGCAGCTTCCTCGTTCAAGAAGCCACTGCCGAAGGCGATCGCGATGGCTTGGGTGGACGCCGCTCAGCACCCAACAGGCATCGGCGGGTAGGCGCCACGCTTCGCACTGCCGCTGCCAGGAAACGGGATCGTCGGCTGGAAGGGGGGCGATCTCTTCAATACGGTCGGCGCCGCAACGCCCCCATTTGATGCGTGTGTTGCCGACGTCCACCACGACGGCCGGCTTCACGCCTCAGCCTCCTGCGGAAGCGCCGACAGCTTCTGCGACACCAGAGCCGTCAGCATCGAGAGCCCCTGCCCTGTCACCGCGGAGATCGCGAGAACCGGCACGCCGAGTTCCTCCTCCATCCGTTCGCGAACCTCTTCGCTGTCGGTCAACTCGCTTTTGCTGACGACGACGATCTCAGGCTTATCGGAGAGGCCGTGCCCATGAAGTTCTAGTTCTCGACGAACGCTGCGGTAGTTTTGCAAGGAGTCGGATCCATCCATCGGAAGCGGTTCCACGAGATGCACGATGACGCGCGTCCGTTCGACGTGGCGCAGAAACTCATGCCCCAGGCCGACGCCGGAGTGCGCTCCCTCGATCAACCCAGGCAAGTCGGCGAGGACGAAGGTCCGATCATCGCCGACATGGACGATGCCGAGATTCGGCTGCTTCGTCGTGAAGGGATAGTCCGCGATTTCGGGGTGTGCCTGCGAAAGACGGCTAAGAAGCGTCGACTTGCCGGCATTAGGCAGGCCCACGAGTCCGGCGTCGGCGATGACTTTCAGCTCGAGCACCAGCCAGCGTTCCTCGCCCGCCTCGCCCGGCTGAAATTGTCTTGGAGCGCGATTGGTGGAACTGGCGAACGACCTGTTGCCCCGGCCGCCCTTTCCGCCGCGAGCGACCACGACTTCGTCGAGCGGATTCGCCAAATCGCGAAGGACGTGCCCGCGGTCGCGGTCATAAATGATGGTCCCCGGAGGCACCGCCATCACGAGGTCTTGGCCATTGCTGCCATGGCAGTTCGAGGTGCCTCCCGGCTCGCCGCTTTCGGCCTTCCAGTGCTTGCGGTTGACGATTTCCGCGAGGCTATCCGTCCCCGGCATCGCGCGCAGAATAATGCTGCCGCCGTTGCCGCCATCGCCGCCATCCGGCCCGCCTTTAGGGACGTACTTTTCCCGGCGAAAGCTGGCCATGCCCCGCCCGCCGTCGCCGGCTTTCACGAAAATCGTCACACGATCGACGAACATGCTGCCTCGCTTGGTGCAAAGATTCCTTCATTGTAGGACGGAACCATTGACCCCAAATCCCTGCGCGGGAAAATGGCGATACCCCTTGGAGTCGCTCCATGTCGTTGCTCGACCATTTTCACCCGCCGCTAAGCGAACGCCGAAGCTGGGAAGGCTTCCATGGCCTCTGGGCGAGCGCCATGGTCGAATACCTCAACGACGGCGTGCTCGCGGATGAGTTTCACGCCGACATGCACGTTCATGTCGGCAGCGCGATCGAAGTGGATGTCGCCACGCTCGAAGAACGGACCCCTCGCGAACACCCGCCGATCGCAACTCTCGCGGCCCCGGCGTGGGCGCCGCCGGCGACCGAACTCGTCATGGATGCTGTTTTCCCCGATGAGATTGAAGTTCAGGTGCTTTCGACCACCGCAGGTCTCACCCTGGTCGCAGCAATCGAGTTGCTGAGTCCCGCAAACAAAGACCGGGTTCAAAGCCGTCGAGCGTTCGTCGCGAAGTGTGCCAGTTATCTCTCTCAAGGCATCGGCGTCGTCATGGTCGACATCGTGACGAATCGACGTGCCAACCTGCACAACGAGTTGATGACGTACCTCAATCAGCCGTCGCGATTCTGCATCTCCTCCGACGATTTCACCTGTGCCGTCGCTTATCGTCCGTCGCGTCGCCTCGATGGCGATCGAATCGAAGTGTGGCCCGTGCCGCTTTCGGTGGGCTCAAGTTTGCCGACGCTTCCGCTCGCTTTACGCAATGCCGCGACGGTCCCACTCGATCTCGATGCGACCTACCTCGCCGCGTGCCAACATTCTCGCTTGAGGTAACGAACCGAAGGCTAACTTCGGCGTTCGTCGCTACAAGGCGGCGAAATGGTTCCCCTTGGGGAAGATGTGGTCCATGATGACGCCTTCGAGCTTCCCGCGCTTGCCGTCAAGCAGCAGAAACATCGTCTTGCGGACGTAGCCCAATCGCTCCGCGTTCTCCTGCACTTGCTTGGCGAACAGTCCCCGATCATGGCCGAATTCGCGGACAAAAGGCTCGGCCGTCTGCTCGATATGCAACAGCGCCTGTGCGTACTGACCTTCAAGAACGGCACGATACTTGTCGGCGAGAGGCCGCAATTCCTCCGGAATTTTCGCCAGGTGTTCCTCCGGCACCCTGCCTTGCCGCATCGTACGCCACACGCTGATGGGGGACAGATCGTTCATGATGCGGGCCATTTCCAGATACCAGGCCGTTTTCACCTTCACCCGGCAGCCGTCATGGAAACGGATGACGAATCCCTCCTTGTCGCGCAGCTCCTTTTGCTCATCCAGCATCTCGGTCAGCGAGCGATGGGCCAGCCTCGGCACGATCGGCAAACCGCTTCGCTCGGCCCACTCCTCGACGACATGCCGCGGATATTCCTGTCGGGTGAAGCGATCGAAGGCGCCGAGGATCGTTAGCGATTCCTTCTCATACGCAAGAATGATCTTGTGCTCAGGATGGATGACCTCGAAGCATACGGTCGCGGCATTCGGCAAGAATCCCAGATCGAATTGCTGGATATGTTGCGTGGCCCACCGGGCGCCGCTCGAATGAAACGAGCCGCGCGTCGAGACCTTGAACTTCCCTTCGTGGCGATAGAGCACGCCGAGCCAGCCGTCGAGCTTCTCGTAGATTTCGTACGGTTGGTCCCAGGGGAGTTGGTCACCTTGCGTCTCGGCGTTTTCGTTGAGATTGAAGAACTTAGGAAACGCCCAGGCCACGCACTCGCCGGTTTCCAGGTCGTAGATGTGACCCCGCGCGTTGCGAGTCACGTCGTCCCATGCGCTCGAGTAGACGCACTGATCGGTGTAGGTGTAGACCGCCAGCTTGCCGTCATCGCTGCGATCGGAGCGAAGCAGGCCGAGCTTGACGTAGGCTTCGCGCTGCTGCGGTTCGTTGAGCGTCGCGGGGCGAGCTTGGCCCGCCTTTTGATTGACGACGTAGACCTGCTTCGCCGCCATCGCATGCACCTTGCCGTCGCGGCTGTCGAATGCCCGAAGATTGCCGCCGAAAACGCAGCCGCCGTCCAGCGAGATCGCGGTCCCTTCGATCGGTCCCGATTCCATCGGCTCATGCCCGAAGAAGACGCGCGAACCATCCTTCGGCCAAAGATGAAACCAGGGCGTGCCGTTGATCTCATCCATGTAGCCGCGACCACCGTAGTTCCGCATGTAGATGCAGTCCGAGCGATTCTGTTCCTCCGGCGCCATTTCCGGGTCGAAGCCGGCATGCACGACATAGCCCGACGGCGTACGGAGAATCAGCGGGGCTTGCCGTAGAAACACTGCGAACGGTTCGGGCAACGCCCCCCCAAATAGGTCGATCGTCTCTTGCAATCCATGGCCGAGAGTTACCTTCCGTCCCTCGGCCCAGCGCAGCAATTTGTCCTCGTGGTTGCCGAGCACCATGTGAAAGCGCGGCAAGCCGAGGAGGTAGTCCACCGTCTCGCGAACTTTGGGCCCGCGATCGATGACGTCTCCCACGGATACGAGCACATCATCCGCGGGATCGAATTCAAGCTGCGTGAGCAATTCCGCAAGTTCGTCGAAGCAACCGTGCACATCGCCGACGATGATGTGGCGCCGCGAACCGATCGTCTCTCGCAAGTCGGCGACGGGCACGAATCGTGGCGGCTTGCCCAGGATTTCAAGCCGATCCGCCTCCTGACGCGAGGGAACCTTTAAGGAATCGAAGTAGTGCGACAACGCCCGCTCGGCATCCTCGACTCGCAACGTCGGATGCTCGCCGCGCTCTCGAATGCGACGAAGGCAAACCTCGCGATCCACATTGAACCAAACGATATGCGTGAAGTAGCCGTGCTCCTTGGCGAAGTTCAGATAGCGTTTGCGTTGATATCGATGCGGATTGATGCGATCGACGACGATCCGCCGCTCGCCGTTCTTCACCGCCTCCTCGAAGGCGGCCCAATGTCCGCCGCGCCCTTGATCGTCCTGCGAGATACGCACGGATTCCGCGAGATGAGTGTGGCAGTACGTCGTCTTCCCCGACCCTTGCGGGCCCATCAGCAGGACGAGGATTTTTTCGAGGGAGTTCAAAATCGCACATCAGAAAACATTACTTCTTGTTGAGCTTCGGCAAGCCATTTGGCTTCGAGCCGCGCTTTCGCAAGGCCAGAAGACGCTCCATGACGCATGTGAAGGATAGGCCGATGTCCTGCTTGAGTTGTTCCTTGACCAAAACCAACAATTGGAACCCGCATCGACGGTCGACCAACAATCGATCTGCAGGAATCTTCAGGCGCCGATAGGCCTTCCGGATAGCCGCATCGATTCTGGTCGGATCACGCTTTTCGAATGCGGACTCCGCAGATGGGGGAACGCTCGCCGTGAGTTCGTCGAGAATATCCTGCCCGTCGAAGGGGATGTCGCGCGCTTGACAGTATTCCTTCGACTCAAGCAAGGTGTCGATCGCGCGTTGAGTGCTGCCCTGGTCGTCATACAGAAGGGCGAGCAAATCCAGCCGATCGCCGACGTCCCCGAAGTCGTATTGCTTTTCGACGTACGGCCAACTTTTCGTATGAACGGACAAAGCATGAAGCTCGAGAATCTTACGAATCTCGGCCTGTCGTGCTTCGATCGCTTCCGTAAGATTGCCGTGCAATTCGGCGGCAATCGATCGGATCTCTTCCCCTCGAATGGAAAAGCGAAAACCGGGTTCCGCAGCGAGAATCGCGAGCAAGCGATCAGCAATGGATTTAGCGCCAGCGCGGTCGTTTTCGCCGTAGTGCTTTTCGATGAGAGCCCAATACAGCGAGTCCGCCGAATCTTCGGCTAAACCTTTCGAATTGGAAACGGCCCTAATCATCGGATGGTCTCGGCATTTTCGGCTGGCCGCTTGGTCCCAACAACCGCTTCACCTGTTCAGGAAGCGAGTCCCATGCTTGCCAAGCTTCGCGAGCGGCTTCGAGCTTTGCTTCGCGCTTCTTCTTGGCCCGAGCAGCAAAGCGATTCTTCCTCTGCGGCGCACTCTTGCCATCGTGCCCACGGCCGGGATTGTGCTTGATCCCGCCCTTGGATCCACGCTTTCTTTCCGGTTCCGGAGGCACGTCCAGGTTCCGAATGATCGATCAACAAGACGAATGCCTTGTGGAGCTATGCCTTGAAATTTTAGCGATACGCCTGGTACGCTGCAATGGCTGGATGCCTACTGCTTAGCGCCCACGGTGCGAATCTCTTCGCCCGCTGGGGTGAGCGGTTCGACGCGGACGTCGTCGAAGTAGACGGTGCCCAGGCCGGTCAGGGCCACGCTTACCGAGATTTGGCCCGAGGCGGGCACTTTGCGGAAGAGGGTGATCTTCTTCCAGGGCGTCGGTTCCGTCAGACGCACGGCGAAAGGCTCGCCGCCTGCGCTGTCGTAAAAGATCGCGCCGTCCACCGACGCGCCGATCTTTTCCGGAATGCGGACCCACGCACTGACGGCCACAAGCGTGCCCGGTTGCAGCTTGACCGGTGCGCTGGTGAGCGAAAGCAGCGTGCGTTCGAGGGCGAGCGGCACGCTATCTTTTTTCTTCGGCCGAACCTGCAGCATCGCGCACTGCTTACCTTCGCGCGGGAAGTCCACCGTCGTCGGCACGTTCTTGCTGAGGTCCATCGGCTGCTCGATTTGGCCTACCCGCTGGGCGAGCAACTCCACGTCGTCGAGCGTGAGTTCCTCGATTTTCCAACCATCTTGCTTTCGCTCGGGCACGATCTCGAAATCGCCGCCGAAGAGCAAGTTCGGCCCCGGCGACGAACTGCGGACGATGTCCATGAAAGCCCAATGCTTGGGCAGCGTGAAGAACGACACGGCGTACGGACTGCTCACGGGCGAATCGAGCCCCTTCACAGCGCACTCCCATTGCTCGCGCATCAGGATGCGAAGCGGACGAAGACCACGCTCCGACTCGCGATACGATTCGCTGAATTGACGCGATTCCCACAGATGCTTGGCATGAGCGAGCCTTTTGTGGGCGTCCTGGATCAGGCCCTGGCCATCCGGCAGAGTGTGGCCCATGCGTTCGAGTTCGGCTTCCACCTTGAGGATCTTATCCATTTCGTAGGCGGCCATGTCGTAGGTCCACTGCGCCGCCCGCTCGCGGCGATTGCGCGAGAGATGTTGAAAGCGGATGACCGTGTCGTTGTCCGAGGTAAAGACGAGCGCAGTGGTGAGTCCGAATTCCGGCAACGTGACTTTCGTGCCGCCGACGACGCGTTGCACCTTGAGGGCTCGCACATCGCCGGGGAGCACTTCCCACGCCTGCATGCTCTGCGGCACCTGCGGCACCACGACGCTGAGGCCCGCGACGGCCGCCTGGCCGGGAACGAACTGGGCGCCCTTGCCTTGCCAAATCGGAAGGACAAGCACGCCCTTCGCAGTGCGAAGCACGGCCGCCTTCACGTCCGGCGACGACGTGTCGATCCAGACCGGCGGATCGTCCACCGTCACCAGCAGCGGCTCCAGCATTTCCATTTCTTGATTCAACAGACCGCACATCAGCAAGCGGTCGCGCCCCGAATGGCTGTCGGCAAGGAAGCGGTCGGACCAATATCCGAGCCCACGCGCACCGGCTGCGACCGACTGATACATGAGCAGGCGAATCTGTTCGGGTTGCGGGCCGACCGGCTCCGCGAATGCGGCTGCCGCCCCACGCTCATAGAGAATTTGCGAGTGCCAATCGGGGATATGGGTTTGCACCCACGTCCACATGAAGGTCCCTGGGTTCATGAGTCGCTGACGCATGACGAGCCATTCGCGATATTTCGGCAATTCGAGCGTCGTCATCAGCGGCCAACGATGCACGCCCACGAGATTGAGCGTCCGCGAATAGGGCATGAGGCCATCCCATACATCGGCGCCGACGGGCCGACCCGGATCCGCCTGACGGACAGCCTGCGCGGCTCGAGCAATCGGTTGTGCCTGCTCGAAGGCGAGCGTGCCGCCGAGGTGCCAGAAGAGAATCGAATCGTTTTCCGAATAGCGGCTCACTTCCTTGGCGATGCCTTCGGGCGAACTCATGCGAGCGTCGTCCGAAAGCACGCGAATCTGCGGAACCACCCACACGCCAAGATCGCCCGCTTCCTTCAGGATCTCGCCCGGCGTCGAATAATCGACGAACACCGTATTGAATCCCGCATCCCGCAGCGGCCGGATTGGGGTATCGGTGTGACGCACGCCCAGGAACAGATGCTTCTTGCCGCCCACCAGCAGGTAACCGTTTTTGAACTCGACGATGCGGCCCTTCGCTACCGGTTGCGGCGGAGACGTGGGATTCGCGGGATCGATCACCGGCGGCGGACCGGGGGTGTTGTTCGGAGCGGTCGTGGGGCCGACTTCGAGATCGTCGATCCAAACTTCGGTGGCGCCCGGACCGCTATAAACGTTCACCAGGAACGCATCGACATAGGCATCCGTGAAATCGACCTGCCGTTTCAAGCTCGCTTGCAACAGTTGCTGCTGCTGCTTGGCGAGCGCCAACGGCCGGCCCATGCTGAGCCGCTGCCAGCGTCCCACATTCTGATACACGTCGCCGCGAATCACTGTCGTCAGAGGCTGTTGCAGGTTGTTCGGATCGCGTTCCTTCGGCAGCACGATGCGCGACATAAGCTGCACGCCGGGCCGATTTCCCTTGATCCACAGGCTGCCGGCCAGTTCATCGTTCAGGGTGGCTTTGCCCACCGAATACTGGTAGTAGATGAACGAACCTTGCTTGGCGGCGAATTGAATGTTCTCAGAGCGTTTGCCCAGGTGAGCGCCCTGGTCGCTCATCACATGACTGGTGACTTCGTAGGCCGCATCCGCCGCACCCTTGGTGAAGCTGGTTTGCAGCGACTCGAATCCATTGCGATGGATCTGCTGGCTATGAACGACGGAGGGACAACAGGCCACGGCAATGAGTAGGCCGGCCAATCCAAACGCTTTTGGCGAACGAACGCGACCCATGGCTTGCATCCTTGCAAAGCTTCGCCGTCCCACCGGACGGCATCCTGCGGCGTCGCTGCTATACCGAAACGGGGATTAACGAAAAAGAGGAATCCTGTTGCGTAAGCTTTACACGGCGCAAACGGGGCAACCGAGCGAAAACGGCGACCGTTGGCCGAAAACGACGGTTTTTCCGGAAATGACGCGCATTTCGGCGTTTGGCAAGCGGTTTGCGTCTGCTATGACGACGAAAACGCGAAGGAGCACCCCGTCATGGCGAAGCCGATCAGCTTGGAATTCCGCAAGGATCAGGTTCCCCAGGAACTGATCGACCTCAAATCGCACATCGAGCAACTGCCTCTGCCGCTGCGCGACAAGATGCTCCCCCTCGTCGATCGTCTCGGCCACTACACCCGCCTGCAAGGCCGACTCGTCCGCATCGCGCAAGACGCGGTGGACCAACTCCAGCTCGACATCAAGTATCTGCTGTTCGACCTCGACGCCACCCGCCGCGAACGCGACGACCTCGCCGGCCGCAGCGAGGAAACCGGCATCGAAGGCGGCGAACCCGAAGCCGAGATGGAATAACCGCCCCTATCAGCGCCAGCAAAAGCGCGACGTCGCGGGTCCGGTGGTGTCGTATGTCGCCCGGCGCCGATCCGGTGAAGCGCGACGTCGCGGGTCCGGTGGTGTCGTATGTCACCCGGCGCCGATCCGGTGAAGCGCGACGTCGCAGATCCGGTGGTGTCGCTACGCTCAACCACCGGCTACCTTATGTGACCCCTACCGGGGTCGATCGCGGCGAGGGATAGATTCCCTTCCTGATATTACGGCGACATGACGTCGGGAAGACGATTCGACGCCTGCGGAGATCGACCCCGGTAGGGGTCACATACGGTAGCCGGTGGTTGAGCGTAGCGACACC
>JAIEPT010000206.1 GCA_019748295.1 Gemmataceae bacterium
TTGTCGCTGCGACCCGGCACTCCTGACTTCGCATTTCATCATGCTTGGAACTGACAACTGAGAACGAAGCACTATGCATCAGTTCTCAGCTATCCGTTCGGAAGTTGTCGCTGCGACCCGGCACTCCTGACTTCGCATTTCATCATGCTTGGAACTGACAACTGAGAACGAAGCACTATGCGTTGGTCGATCGTCCGCTTGATTTGGTGGCGGGAGCTGAGAGATCAGCTTCGTGATCGACGCACCGTTTTCATGATCGCGTTTCTGCCGCTGGTGCTCTATCCGCTGCTCGGCTTCGGCGTCATGCACTTCGCGATGCGCTTCGTGTCGACGACGACGCGCATCGGCATCGTGGTTCCCGCGGGTGGTGCAGGCAAATCGTTTCCCGTGCGCGAACCTGATCACATCGGACGTGACCCGCGGGCCTGGATTAGCGCTTTTTCTGCGACCAGCGGCTCGATCGACCGGTTGATCGGCGCTTCTGCGGCCGTTCATGTCGCGCGATCGAAGTTGGATTATCTCTCGCTCGTCGAAGATGGCTTATTCGCGATTGCCGATCCGCAAATGGGACCGCTTGGCGTGCTGGGGACCAACGCTCGATTGAAAGTCGTCTGGCTTGCGCCGGAGGATGAGGATGCGCTGGAAGACAACCGCGTGGATTTGATCCTGCAGGCGTCTCCCGAATTCTTCCGCGCCCTGGAGCACGAAGAACGCGCTCGGCTTCTCGATAGTCAACCGCCCTTGGGCCGACCCGAAGTGCAAGCTCGCGTGCGGCGGGACGAAGACAGCTCGCGCCTCGCCATGCAACGGCTCAAGCCGATTCTTGACGAATGGAAGATCGCCCTCAAATCCACGCGTCTGAGTCGCCGCGGGCTGGATGCCGCATTCGATCGGCCCTTCGAGTTTCGCGAGCCGGAGATCAGGTCGAACGAACCGCGGTCCATCTTCGACCTCATGATCCGCATTTTCCCCTTCATGCTCGTCATCTGGTCGCTCGCCGGCGCCCTCTACCCGGCCGTCGATATCTGTGCCGGCGAGAAAGAACGCGGCACCATGGAAACGCTGCTGATCACGCCGGCGGGGCGCGAGGAAATCGTCGTCGGCAAGTTTCTGACGATTTGGGTTTTCTCCGCAGCCTCCGCATTGCTCAACCTCGCGAGCATGGGGTTCACGACGTCCTTCTTCGGCTCGCAATTCCTTGGCGGCGCCATCCCGATCAGCGCCTTGCTCTGGAGCGTGCTGCTCGCCCTGCCCTTGTCCGCCCTTTTCAGCGCGATCAGTCTCGCCATCGGCGCCTACGCCCGCAGCTCGAAAGAGGGGCAGTATTACCTGATGCCGATGTTCCTGCTCACGATGCCGCTCATCTTCATGACGCTGGCGCCCGGCGTGGAACTCAATCCCTACTACAGCCTCGTCCCGATCACCGGCGTCGCGCTGCTCATGCACAAGCTGATGGCGGCGCAGACTTTCATGGATGTGCCCTGGCTTTACTTCATCCCAGTGCTCGGCCCCATTTGCCTCTATGTCTTCCTCGCGCTCAAATGGGCGATCGATCAGTTTCATCGCGAAGAAGTGCTTTTCCGCGAAGCCGAACGGCTTGATCTGCGCCTGTGGCTCCGCCATTGGCTTCGCGACAAGGAGATCACCGCCACCACCGGCCAGGCGTTCTTCTGCTTCGGCCTGATCCTGGCCTTGCGGTGGTTTTCGATGGGCTTGGGCCGGCATCTCAGCATCATCGTTCACACGGGAGTCGTTCAACTCGGCTTCGTCGCCGCCCCTGCTCTCTTCATGGCGATTCTGCTTAGCAAACGGCCCACGGCCGCCTTGCATCTGCGGCCTTCGCCAATCCGCTGGTTCGGCGTCGCGGCTCTCATCTCGCTGTTGCTGCTGCCGCCGATGGTCGAATTCGCGATGTCCCTCTTCCAGCGTTTTCCGCATTTGGAACGCATGCTGGAAGAACGCCATCCGCTCCTGATGGAACTGCGCAACCTCGTCGGCGATGCGCCGCCGTGGACGTACTTCCTCGTCTTCGCAATTCTCCCCGCGATTTGCGAAGAACTCGCTTTCCGCGGGTACATCCTCAACGGCCTGCTCAAACGATTCCGCCCTCGCTCAGCTATCTTGCTTACGAGCTTCCTGTTTGCCCTGTTCCACATGAACGTCTTCCAATTCCTGCCCGCGTTCTTCCTCGGCGTCATCCTCGGCCTGTTGACCGTCCGCAGCCGCAGCCTTTTCCCGGCGATGATTTTCCACTTCCTCTACAACGCCGTGCTGCTGTCGTCCCCCGCCCTGCGAAGCATGGCGCAAGAATGGCTGGCCGAAGGTTGGGTGCCCGCATCGCTCGCCTCCATCTGGCCGCTGATCGCCAGCATCTGCCTGGGAACTGCTGTGGCTGTCATCTGGTGGCTCTACCGCAAACCGTACGTCGATCTCGCCCGGGCCCTCGCCCAAGAAGCCAAGCAATTGCCCTGAGCGGCTGATTGCTATAATCGTCGGCGTTGCCCTTGCACTGACCAAAATGCGGCTTCTCTCAGAGAGGTTCGCCATGGCCCTTCGTCTTCGGCCGCTGTCAGACCTGTCTTTCGTGGCGACAAGTTTATCGAACTTGTCGGAATTGAATTCGGAGAGATTTTTCGAGCAAGTTAAATAAACTTGTTTGCACGAAAGACTCGTCTGACCTTGCATCGCCGCTGACCTCGCGCGGAGCGTAGGGACCACTCTGGTCTCCTGATGGCATCGGTCGCTCCCCACCCCGTTCCTCGGCAATTCGATGTCCGCCTAAAGTTGCCCGTTGCTTTACTCTGCACGTGCGGCAGTTAGATGGACCATTTCCGCTTGCATGCCCGCATCCCATCGGGTTGAATATGCGTACCCCCCGCCGGATGTTCGCTTCCCTCCCAGCCTCTTGAGCGAAACATGCTCACGCTCGTCGATCCGAATCACCGCCTTGATCGGCGCGGCTTTCTGACTGCGGGCGCCCTCGGCCTCGGCGGGCTTACGTTGCCCTCGGTCTTGCGAGCGGCGGAAGGCTCAATCAGCCATGTCAGCGGCAAGTCGGTGATTTTCCTGTTTCAGCAGGGCGGGCCGAGCCAGTTCGAGACCTTCGATCCCAAGCCGCAGGCGCCCGACGGCATTCGCACGGCGACTGGCGTCACGCAGACCTCGATCCCGGGCGTGCTCTTCGGCGACACCTATTCGCAGCTCAGCAAGATTGCCGACAAGCTGACGATCGTCCGTTCGTATCAGACCAACAACGGCGAACACAACATCGTCCCGCTGGTCAGCCCCGATACGCTCAATGCGAACATCGGCTGCCTGTATTCGCGCGTCGTTGGGCCGGTGCGGGCGGAGAGCGGCTTGCCGACGAATGCGGTTCTCTTTCCGCAGTCCGCATGCAGCGACGTCGCACGCGGCGCAGCGCGAGGCAACATCTCGGCCACCGGCGGATTGGCTCCCACGTTCGCCCCCTTCATCCCCGGCGTCGATGGCCCCGCTCAAGCGAACATGCGGCTCACTTTGCCGCGCGATCGCTTCGATGATCGCCGGCAGTTGCTCGAAGAATTCTCACGGCTCCAGCGCGAAGCGGATGCGGCTCCTTCGGCGAACCGCTTGCAGGACCAGGCATATCGCATGCTCCTGACGGGCGGCATCGCGGAGGCGCTCGATCTAGGCCGCGAGGCGCCGCAAACGGTGGCCCGCTACGACACGAGCCGTTATGTTCGCCGCGACAACTGGTCGTCGGCGCGCCGGGGCGCCCGCGGGTATTACTCCGGACAGGCGAAATCGATCGGCAAACTGCTCCTGATGGCTCGCCGGCTATGCGAAGCGGGATGCGGATTCGTCACCATTCATGCCGATTACGAAGGCGTGTGGGACATGCATGCCGACGGCGAAAACCTCAACATGGCTGACGGCATGTCGGCGATCGGCCGCCCCTTCGACCACGCGGTGTCGGCATTCATCGAGGATGTGGAAGCACGGGGCCTGCAAGACAAGATCCTGCTCGTCTGCTGCGGCGAAATGGGCCGCACCCCGCGGCTCAACCGCAACGGCGGCCGCGACCACTGGGGCAAGCTCGCCCCGCTGATGATGTACGGCGGCGGCATTCAAGCGGGCCGCGTGCTCGGGCAATCGAGCCGCGACGGCGGCGAACCGAACAGCGAAGCCTTCAGCCCGCGAAATCTCATTTCCACACTGCTGCACGTCCTCTTCGACGTGGGCCAACTCCGCCTGCTCCCCAGCATGGCGTCGGTGTCGAGGCTCGCGGAGACGCCGCCGATTCCGGTGCTGTGAGCGCTGACGTCGGCGAGCAGCCGCTGTTAGGCGGCTGGTATAGCGTCAGCAAGAGTCTCTTGATCCACAGACGGTGCCGTGACGGTCAATTGCCAGCGGTCGAGAGACTCTTGGAGGACGCTGCACCAGCCGCCTAACAGCGGCTGCTCGCCTCAGCCTTAGGCCGACAGCAGGTCGTCGAGCGTGTAAGGACAATCCTGCGAAAAGCCGGCCGCATCTAAACCCGTCTCAGCCGCCGAGCGCTCGACTGCCTTCGCATGAGCTGCCGCAAGCACGGCCTCGGCATGATTTCTTAGCACACCCTGACCGACCAGCCCGTCGAGTTCTTGGCGCTGTTCGATGATAGCGGTTCGCCAACTTCCGGATCTCTGGGTGGGCTGGCGGGTCCATTTCAAGAGAGGGGCGATCAAGACGATCAGCCGGCTCTCGACTTCTCGCCGGTCGCGTTTCGACATGTCCGTGAGGTACTTCGCAAGCGACGCCGTATCGATTTCATCGAATTGACCACGCCGAACCAACTCCGCCGCGGCCTCCATCCACGCCGTTTCGTCGGCTTCGCATAAGTCGGCCAATTGCTGCAAAGTCCGCGGAGCCACAAAGAGTTCCTCTCGCAGCGGACGAGGAATCGGCTTCACAATACCAAACATTGCCGACCTTGGATGGTCGGCGCGCGAAAATCGAAATGAAGATTTTCCGCATTGCAGCGAGCGTTCCGACAACGGGGCGAAAGCAATGCACTGAGATTTCGCCTGAAGGTCAGGGCTTATCCGCGAAGACGAACAGGCTCTTCCGGGCGGCCTCGGAAATGGCCACTACGGCAGGGTGTTTGAGACGCCGTTCGACGGACACGGCGTAAAACCTTTCGCGCAACCCTTCAAGTCGCCCGATCGCCTTGACGTGATACTGCCTGCATATTTCCTTTTCCACGACGCTGGGCGCGGCGAAGAGGCCGGCGCCGATTTGGCCGAAGACTTTGAGCAGGGCGCTGTCGGAAAACTCTCCGCGAATGTCCGGGCGGATTTGCTTGGTTTCGAACCACTGATCGAGCGCGCGCCGGAGCGAGGACTTTTCCGCAGGCATGAGGAAGGGAGCATTCTCCAGGCACTCAGGAAATCGGCTCCGATATCGCGCGGCCAGACGCGGGGCCGCGAAGATGGATATGGGGCTTTCTCCCAGCAGGTGGTCGTACGCGCGAATCTTCACCGTGGGAGGCGAGGGCATGTCAAGCAACACCAAATCCAACTGGTGCAGCGCAAGCTGCGCCAACAGTTCCTCCGCTCGACCGTCGTGGCAAATCAGATGAACAGGCTCCTTCAGGTGCAAGGCGGGTTCAAGCAATCGGTGAATGATCAATTTCGGCAAGGCATCGGCCACGCCCACGAGGAATCGCTGCGGCCTGCCTGCGGGTCGTCCTTTCAGGGTGTCGCGCAGTTCCTTGCCCAGCGAGAAAATCTCGTCCGCGTAGCGAAAGACGACTCGTCCTGCCTCGGTCAAGACCAAGTTCCGTCCCGCTTTCTGAAACAGCTTGTTTCCCAGCGATCGTTCCAGGGCGTGGATTTGCCCGCTGATGGTGGGCTGCGCGAGATGCAGCGCCTCGCACGCCCGCTTCACGCTCCCCTCGCGGGCAACGGTCCAGAAGTAGAGCAGGTGTTGATAATTAAGCCATTCCATTCTTCGATAATACATCGAAAATTTCGATGCTTCCAGCAAAAAGATCAATTTGCTGAATGAGCGCGACTCGCTAAGAATCGTCCTGGGCAATGATGCGGTCGCCAAATGGCGTCCCGCCTCATTCCGAAAAGGCATGAGTCCATGAACTATTCGATGACGCACCTCGATCAGCTCGAAGCCGAATCGATCCATGTTTTTCGCGAAGTCGCGGCCGAACTCGACCAGCCCGTCCTCCTTTACAGTGCCGGCAAGGATTCGGCGTGTCTGGTGCATCTCGCCCGCAAGGCCTTCTTTCCCGCGCGCGTTCCCTTTCCGCTCCTGCACATCGCCACGACCTGGGATTTTCGGGAACTTCTCGAGTTCCGCGATTGGTACTGCAACGAACACGGCTTGCGGCTTCTCGTTCACACAAACGAAGACGCGATCGCTCAGGGCATCAATCCATTCGACTTCCCGACGCCTGTCTACAGCGCCGCCATGCAGACGCAGTCCCTCGTGCAAGCACTGCAGTTCCACAAGTTCGACGCCGCCTTCGGCGGAGCCCGCCGGGATGAGGAGAAGAGTCGGGCCAAGGAGCGCGTCTATTCGATCCGTGACCGTCACATGCGGTGGGATCCGCGAAATCAGCGGCCTGAAGTGTGGAAGCTCTACAACGGGCGGATCAATCCCGGCGAATCCATTCGCGTCTTCCCGCTCAGCAATTGGACGGAACTCGACGTTTGGCAGTACATCCATCGCGAAAGCATCCCGCTTACTTCGCTCTATTTCGCCAAGACGCGCAAGGTCGTTTTTCGGAACGATCGGATCATCGCCGTCGATGACGAACGCATGCGCCTGCATCCAGGCGAGGCGCCGCTCGAAAAGCGCGTGCGGTTCCGAACGCTTGGCGACTACCCGCTGACCGCAGCCGTCGAGTCGGCAGCGGCCACGATTCCGGAGATCATTGCCGAGACGCTCGTTTCGATGCATTCCGAGCGGCAAGGGCGCCTCATCGACCACGATCAGGCCGGCTCCATGGAGCAGAAAAAGACCGAAGGGTACTTCTGATACGCGTAAGGATGAGGACTGCTTTTTCAATCGCGGAGATCCCGATGGCTTGGACCGAAGTGTTGACCACGAATCTCTTGTCGCCTCTGACGCTGTGTTTCGCTTTGGGAGTGTTGGTGCGGAGGGTTCGCAGCGAATTCGCCCTGCCAAAGGAAATGTACCAAGGGATCGCGATCTACCTTCTATTCGCATTGGGACTCAAGGGCGGAGTCGAATTGTCGCACGCCTCGTTCGCAAACATCGCCAAGCCCGCCCTCGCCACATTGCTCCTTGGCTGCATCACGCCTCTCACGACCTACTTCGTGCTGCGAAGGCTCGGCCGATTCTCGACGTCGGATGCCGCCGGCATTGCCGCCCACTACGGGTCCGTCTCCGCAGTGACCTACATCGCGGCGAACAACTTCGTGACCTCGATGGGAATCAGCCTGGAAGGGTTCATGCCGACGCTGCTCGCGTTAATGGAGACGCCCGGGATCCAGATCGCACTCGCGATCGGCGCGTTTCAAGCGGCGGAAAAAGGGCGATCTTTTCGCAGCGTCCTGCATGAAATCCTTACCGGGCGGACCATGGTGCTTCTGGTCGGCGGATTGCTGATCGGCGCCTTCATGGATGCGAAATACTGGGACGACATCAAGGGCTTCTACGACACCAAGGGGAGCATCTTCCGAGGCGCCTTATGCCTCTTTCTGCTGGAAATGGGGGTGGTCGCCGGGGATCGGCTCGGCGACTTGAAGAAGGTTGGAGCGTTCCTCCTGGCCTTCGGCATGATCGTCCCCCTCATCCACGGACTGCTAGGCGTTTCGCTGGGAGTGCTTGCCGGACTTTCGGTCGGCGGCTGCACGGTGCTGGGAACGATGGCCGCCAGCGCCTCGTACATCGCCGCTCCTCCCGCCGTTCGCATCACGCTTCCGGAAGCGAACCCGACTTACTCCCTGACCTGTGCTCTGGCGATCACCTTTCCCTTCAACATCGTGGCCGGCATCCCTCTCTACTACCAATGCGCTCGCTACCTGGCGGGCGCCTAAGGGAGACTCGCACATGCAAACGGTAATGCTCAAACTCGTCACGATCATCGGGGAAACGGTCCTTGCCGAACAGTTGTCGGACGAACTGAAGAGCTTGGGCGCGAAGGGGTTCACCGCCACCGAAGTTCGAGGCGAGGGATCTCGCCACCTGCGCGCGGGGGACATTCCGGGGCACAACGTCAAGATCGAAACGATCGTCAGTCCGGCCGTCGCCTCGAGCATTCTCGAACATGTCGTGCAGAAATACTTCAGCCACTACGCGGTCATCGCCTACGTCACCGATGTTTCCGTTGTCCGAGGAGAAAAATATGTCTGACGCATCGACCCCGAACTCATCCGTCTCACGTCGCCGGTTTTGGCAGGTCGGGGCCTGCGCATTGGGCGCGAGCCTCGGCGGGTGGGGCGTGTGGGAAGCCGCAAAGCGATCGTCTCAGACTACAGCTTCTCCCGTGATCCCCGCCAAAGCGACGGACTATACGCCCACCGAGGTCATGGACTTGCTGACCCGCGGAAACGAACGCTTCACGCAAGGAAACATGCGCGCCCCGAACCGCAACCTCGAACGGCTGAAAGAGGTGGCGACCCAACAGGCCCCCTTCGCGGCATTCCTGGGCTGCGCGGATTCGCGGGTTCCCATCGAAATCGTCTTCGATCAAGGCTTCGGCGATTTGTTCGTTACTCGCATCGCAGGCAACGTTGCCAATCCGGAAATCATCGGCAGCCTTGAGTTCGGGACCGCCATCCTTGGCGCGAAAGTCCTGTTCGTTCTCGGCCATACCTCGTGCGGAGCGGTGGGCGCTGCGATGCGGGGGGAAGAGGTTCCAGGGCAAATCAGCACGCTCTTCCAGCATCTGCGCCCCGCCGTTCGTCCCGCGCGCGGGGACGTTGCTCAGGCGATCCGGGAGAATGTCCGACACCAGGCCAATCTGGTCGCGGAATCGTCTCCCGTGATCGCCCGCCTGGTCCGCGAAGGCCGCTTGCGAGTGGCTGGCGGGGTGTACGATCTTCAGTCGGGACGCGTCGAGCCGGTAGATCTCTAACTCGGGCCTCGGGGGCCGTTGCCCGCTTTCAGTTGCCGTTTAGCGACGCGTGCACGAAAGCCGAATCAGCTCAGGGCTCTTCAACGCAGCGGGACCGGCATACGTCGTCGGGCCTGAAACCGCCCCGCCGAAGCGGAGTTTCTCGGGGCGAATTCGCAGTCCCGGTCCCGTTGCAGTCCATAAAACAACCCGCGGAGCCCATGGAAAATATCGGCGATACCGGCAAGGAGATTTCGTTATGCCTCTCGTTCCCCTGCGCAAGCTGCTCGACCACGCCGCGGAAAACAACTACGGCGTCGGTGCGTTCAACGTCAACAATATGGAGCAGATCCAGTCCATCATGGAAGCAGCCAAGGAGACCGATTCCCCGGTCATCATTCAGGCTTCCCGAGGCGCCCGCGCCTACTCGCAAGACGCCTTCCTCCGCCACCTCATGCTGGCGGCGGTCGAACTCTACCCCAAGATTCCGATCTGCATGCACCAGGACCACGGCAACAGCGTGGGCACCTGCGCCAGCGCCATCGAGCAGGGCTTCACTTCCGTCATGATGGACGGCTCGCTCAAGGAAGACGGCAAAACGCCGGCTCCTTACGACTACAACGTCAACGTCACCGCGGAAGTGGTGAAGCTCGCTCATGCGAAGAACGTGTCCGTCGAAGGCGAGCTCGGCTGTCTCGGGTCGCTGGAAACGGGCATGGGCGAAAAGGAAGACGGCCACGGAGCCGAAGGCCAGCTCTCGCATGACCAGCTTCTCACCGATCCCGAACAGGCTGCCGACTTCGTGAAGAAGACCGGCGTCGATGCCCTCGCGGTCGCCATCGGCACCAGCCACGGCGCCTACAAGTTCACGCGCAAGCCGGACGGCAAAGTGCTCGCGATGGATACCATCATCAACATCCACAAAAAGCTGCCCAGCACCCACCTCGTGATGCACGGCAGCTCGTCGGTGCCGGAAGATCTGCAGAAGATGATCAACCAGTACGGCGGCAAGATGAAGCAGACGTGGGGCGTGCCGATCGAGGAAATCCAGCTCGGCATCAAGAACGGCGTCCGCAAGATCAACGTCGATACGGACAATCGCATGGCGATCACCGCCGCCATCCGCAAAGTATTCGCGGAATCGCCCGAGAAGTTCGATCCTCGCGATTACATGAAGCCCGCCCGCGACGCGATGAAGAAGGTCGTGGCCGAACGCATGGTCGCCTTCGGCCAAGCGGGGAACGCGAGCAAGATCAAGTAACGAAAATCGCAAATTGCAAATTGCAAATTGCAGATTTCAGATTTCAGATTTCGAATTGCAAATTGAAGAAGCCCGCGGCGCCAAGTGTGTTGCGGGCTTTTCTTATGCTTTCACCCAAACAACAGAAGCTGAGCAGGCACTTGCAATTTCGGTGGGTTCCGGGTTTCATAGATGAACGCACGACGACGCATCCTCCCTTCCACGGACCTATCGATGTCCGCACGCTGTCTATTGGTCGCCGGTTGTCTGCTTACGCTGCCGCTCGCCGCTCGAGCGGACGATCTGGAAGCGAAGGCCCGTGCCGTCTTCGAGGCTCAGTGCTTTCGTTGCCATAGCCACAAGGCGAACAAGTCGAAGGGGGACCTGATGCTCGATGCGAAAGCGTCGATGCGGAAGGGGGGCCAAACCGGGCCGGCGGTGGCGCCGGGGCATCCGGAGAAAAGCCTGATCGTCGAGCTGATCCGCAGCAAGGACGATGATGCACGCATGCCGCCGACGGCCCCGCTGCCGGCGGAGCAGGAGAAGATCCTGGTCGAGTGGATCAAAGCGGGCGCCCCATGGACCGATTCGGGCGACAAGAAACACGCCCGCGTGCCGGGAACCGTAAGCGACGAAGATCGGCAATATTGGGCCTACAAGCCGGCCAAGAAGATCGAGCCGCCGCCATCGCGTGATGCAGTTTGGAACGCCAATTCCATCGATCGATTCATTCGGGCCAAGCTTGACTTGGAAGGCATCCAACCCAGTCCGGAAGCCTCGCGGCAAACGCTCATCCGCCGGCTCTATTTCGATGTGCTTGGCCTGCCGCCGATGCCGAAGGAAATCGACGCGTTCGTCGGCGATCGCGATCCGAAGGCGTATGAGAAGCTCGTCGATCGGCTGCTGGATGATCCCGCCTATGGCGAGCAGATGGCGCGTCATTGGCTCGATCTCGTTCGTTTCGCCGAATCGGATGGGTTTCGCCAGGATGCGTTTCGGCCGAATGCGTGGCGTTATCGCGACTATGTGATTCGTTCGTTTCAGGAAGATCGGCCCTACGATCGCTTCGTCCGCGAGCAGCTTGCGGGGGACGAAATCGACCCGGCCAATTCTGAGATGCGGGTGGCGGTCGGCTTTCTCGCGCATGGAATTTATGAGTTCAACCAGCGCGATGTGCGGGCCCAGTGGGACGGCATCCTCAGTGAAATCTCCGAGACCGCGGGCGAGGCGTTTCTCGCCGTCGGCTTCGGCTGCGCCAAGTGCCATGACCATAAGTACGACCCCATTTTGCAGAAGGATTACTTCCGATTCCGCGCCTTCTTCGGCGGACTGATGCCGAGCGACAACGTCGTGGCGGCCACTCCGGAGCAGATTGCGAAACACGCCAAGCAGCTTGCGATTTGGGAAGCGAAAACCGCGGACCTGCGCGAGCGGATTGCCGCGTTGGAGAAGAAGGACGTCGAGGCCCTGACGCGTTCCATCCTGACGAAGTTCCCCGCTGATATTCAGGCGATCATGGCCAAGCCCGACACGCAACGAGCGCCGCTCGAGAAACAGATCGCCGCATTGACGCATCGCCAAGTCGTCGCCGAACTCGATGGCCTGGACAAAAAGATCAAAGGTGCGGCAGGCGAGAAACTGGCCGTCCTTCGCAAGGAACTCGCTCAGTTCGATGCCGACCGCCCCGCTCCGATTGCCATGGCCATGACGGTGCGCGAAACCGGGACGGTCGCGGCCCCGACGACGTTGCCGAAGCGGAAAGAAGTGCTCGATCCCGCCTTCCCGATCGTGCTTGACGAGAAGGCGCCGTCAATCAAATCTCAGAGCGAATCGACGGGCCGACGCCTCGCGCTGGCCGAATGGCTGACGCAGCCCGACCACCCGCTCACCGCTCGCGTGATGGTCAATCGCCTCTGGCAGCAGCATTTCGGCCGGGGCCTCGTCGGCACCGCCAACGACTTCGGCAAGCTGGGCGAAACGCCGACGCATCCGGAGTTGCTCGATTGGCTGGCGGTCACCTTCGTGGAGCAAGGCTGGAGCATCAAGAAGGTGCATCGACTCATGCTTACCTCGCAAACCTATCGTCAAGCATCCGCAGTGCGCGGCGACGGCGTCGGCATGAAAAAAGACGCGGAGAATCGCCTGCTATGGCACATGCCCACCCGCAGACTCCAAGCGGAGCAGATCCGCGATGCCTTGCTTGCCGCGACCGGCAAACTCGAGCGATCCGCGGGCGGGCCGTCGGTGGAACTGACCTCGCCGCGGCGTTCGATCTATCTCAAGGTGCGTCGCAACACGCGTGATCCGCTGATGGACACGTTCGACATGCCCGAGAACATCAACAGCACCGCCCAACGCAATGTGACGACGACGCCCACGCAAGCACTATTGCTGCTCAATGCCCCCGCGATGATGGAGCACTCGAAGGCGTTTGCCGATCGTCTGCACCGCGATGAGCCTCGCGACGAGGAGCGACGTTTCGAGTACGCCTTGCGTATCGCTTGGGGCCGCGGCCCGACGGATGACGAACGTTCGATGGCCCGCGAGTTTTTGCAGGAACAAGAAGCGAAGCTGCGAACCTCATCTCCAGCTCCCGCGGACCCGCATCGTGCCGCGTGGAACGATCTGTGTCATGTACTGTTAGATGCAAATGAATTTCTCTACGTTGATTGATTATCAGTCAAGCGAACCAAGCCCAGGGGCGACCGCAGGGATCTCCTGGGTTCATGGCGCCGGAACCCAGGAGCTCGCTACGCTCGCCCCTGGGCTTCGAAGGATCAATCTTTCAAACCGCGGACGAACTCGGCTTTCAACGCCCCCAAGTCCTCAATGCCGACCGAGAGACGAATCAAGCCGTCGCCGATGCCTTGGCGGTGGCGTTCCGCCGCACTGACGTAGCGATGCGAGGTCGTGGCCGGATGGCTGAGCGTCGTGGCGACGTCGCCGAGCGAGGGGCTGAAGGGGATGCCTGGCGCTTGACGCATGAAGCGATTGACCGCATCCCTTCCCCCCGCCAGCTCGAAGCACACCATGTGGCCGAAGCCGCCAACCAGAAGCTCACGCGCGATCGCATGATCGGGATGCTGCGGCAAACCAGGATAATGCACGGCCGATACGCCCGCCTGGGCAGGCAACCAATCCGCAAGGCCCATCGCATTGGCGCACGCGGCTTTCAGACGCAGTTCCAAGGTTGCTAGTCCGCGTTCCGCGAGCCAGCAATCGAAAGGATTGGAAGCCAGCCCCCAGATGCTGCTCGCTGCTTGAATGGGTGCAAGCATATCGGGATTCTTTCCGACGACCGCGCCAAGCGTCACGTCGCCGTGCCCCGCAAGGATCTTCGTCAGGCTCTCCATGACGAAGTCGGCGCCCAACTCGATGGGCCGAACCAACGTCGGCGTGGCGAACGTGTTGTCCACGACGAACAGCGTGCCGTAGCGATGCGCCAGTTCCGCGAGCCGGCCCAGATCGACGACACGGAGCAGCGGGTTCGACATCGTTTCGACGAACAGCATGCGAGGGCTGGCAGCGAGCGCTTTCTCGACCGCGGTGAGATCGTTGCAATCGACGAAATCGACTCCCACGCCGAACCGGCTCAGTTCCTGCTGAAAGAGCTGCACGGTTCGGCCATACAGCCGATTGCTGGCGACGATGCGTTGCCCTTGTTGCACGGTCGCCAGCACGATCGCGCTGATGGCTGCCATGCCGGAGCTGGTCACGACGCCCCACGGGGCGCCTTCGAGTTTCGCAAGTTGGGCCGCAAGCAGGCCCGCGTTGGGATGGGCATCGCGGGCATAGATAAAGCCAGGCTCCGCGCCGCTCACGATGCGATCGAGAGCATCCAGATCGGGGATCGTGAACACCGACGACTGAACGATCGGCGGCGCCAGCGGGCGAGTCGAACCCATCGAGGGAAACGCGGGCCGCAAGGGCAATTCGGACATGGCGTGGATCTCGCGGAAGGAAGCGAAACCCACGTATTGTATGCGAGAGTAGTCCTCACGCTCCGCGTGACGTCAGCGGCGATGCAAGGTCCATCCCTGTCTTCGTGGCGACAAGTTTATTAACTTGTCGGAATTGGAGAGCAAAAAGCCATTCGAACAAGTTAATAAACTTGTTTCCACGGCCGTCTGAACTTGCATCGCCGCTGACCTCACGCGGAGCGTGAGGACTACTCTCACTCCCTCATCAGGAGGGCGGCGAGGCCGATCATGAGGCCGACGTTTGCGAGTGCCCAGAAGTTGCGGTCGGGCACCGGCGGCGGAACCGAAACGACGCCATGCTGGTCCATCACCGCGGGGCGGCGCACATAGCGGCCATACGAGGGGACGGCGTCATGCTCCCATGATTGCACCAAGTTCCAAAGCTGCCGACGCATCTCCGGGCCGAACATCGGAATGCCGTGGCCGGTGGCGGCGACTTCGGGCTCCAAGCGTGCGAGGCGTTCGACGGAGACGAACGATTGATGCCAATCGACGGTGTAATAGGCGGGCGGCCGACGCACCTGGCGATCGCGGGTCAACACGCCGAAGAGGGATTCCTGCTTCATGGTGACGAAGGCATCGCCCGCAAGGAGCGCGCGGTCCGCATCGCGGAAAAGCGAGACGTGTCCTGGAGAATGCCCCGGCGTCGGGATCCAACGCCAACCGGGCATGTAGGGAACGCTGCCGTCGTGCGGCAGTTCACGGACGCGATCGGACACATCGATGGGTCCGCGCGGATAGAGCCCCGAGAGAAACGCCATGGCTCCGCCGCCAACCGCGGGATCCGCGGGCGGATAGCTCGATCTCCCGGTGATGTATGGCATTTCCAGCGGATGAGCGTAGATCGGCACATCCCAATCATCAGCCAACTCTTTGAGAGCGCCGACGTGATCGAAATGCCCATGCGTGAGGACGATCGCCGCGGGGCGCGATTCGGGGCCGAAGCGTTCGGCCGCCGCCTTGCGAATCCACGGAGCCGAGAAGGAGAGGGCGGCATCCACGAGCACCCAGTTGCGATCCGCGGCGCCTGGCATGCCCACGAAATAGACATTCACCAGCGACAGTTGCAGCAAGGCGAGGCTGGGCGCGATTTCGACCGGTTTGCCGGTGACGAAGTTACCCATCATGATGGTGTAATTTGCCTGTTCGCCTTCAGCACGAGATGTTTCGGCGGAATGAGAGACTTGAGTCATGGAAAGACCCTCGCAAACGGTTGGAGCATTTCAAGCGTTTCGAAATTCGGAACTGGTCTGCAACTCCGGCGCCTCGCTCTCACGGCATGCGCAGTCCTCATCCTGCAACTCGCGATTGATGGCCACTCCTGCCGTTGCCCCTTCGGCGGCGGCGATGATCACGAACTGCACATCGCCATCCGCATCGCCGGCAATGAAAAGACCATGCTGGTCCGTCCGTTGCTTCGGCCCCGTCTTGAACATTCCGAGTTCATCCTGCGGACAACCGAGTTGCATGGCCAAGTCGGATCGCTGCACCTCGCCGGTGTTGAAAAAGAACGCCTCGCATTCGAGCGGCGGCCCGCTCTCGAAAATCACCATTCGCGTGGATCCGCGCTCCTCAAGGCGAATGACTTTTTCCTCGCGCAATGCGATGCGGTTGCTTGCAAGTCGCTGGCGGTAATCGTCATCAAGCACATCCCCGTCGCTGCATGCGGTGACGTGCTTCGACCACGTGCGCAAGGCGAAGGCCAAACCGGCACCTTGAGTATTCGGACCGAAGGCAACAAGATGGCCGTCGGCATGTTCATAGGCATCGCAATAGGGGCAATGATGCACCCATTTGCCGTAATGCGAGCGAATCCCTTCGACTTCCGGCAACAAATCGACGACTCCCGTCGCCAGCAGCAATTTGCGGGAAACGAACTGCCGGCCATCTTCCAGCGTGGTTTCGAAAGCACATTCCGCATGACGGTTGAGCGGGTCGATTCGGCGGACGCCGGTCGCCCGGGCATGGATGATTTCGACTCCATACCGCATGACCTCTTCGCGCGACATCCGCAGCATTTCCACGGGCGGAGTGCCGTCGCGCGAAAGGTAGTTGTGCATTCCGTGGGACGCGGCATTGCGTGGGTTTCCTGCATCAACCAAGACGATCCGTCGCCGACATCGGGCGAGCAACAGGGCAGCGCTCAAGCCGGCGGGCCCTCCGCCGACAATCGTTACGTCGTAGTTCATGGCGAAATCACCTGCGGCAAAGTGAGTGCCGTAATCGCAAACTCGGGGCAAGGCGCCGAAATTGCATTTCTCGATGAACCTTGCGGAGGTGAAGGATGCATCGTTCCTCGGGCCGCGTGCCCATCCGTTGTCCGGTTGTGGTCGATCCTGCGACCTCAGCGAAGGTTGCCGGGTTGCGATACGTCCATGACCGAATGCCCGGAATCCGTCGTGTCGGCTCAGGCAAGAAATATCGCTTCCTCGGGCCCGACGGCAAAGCAGTCCGCGATGGGGAAACGCTGGCTCGCATCCGGTCCCTGGTCATTCCGCCCGCATGGACCGACGTCTGGATCTGCAAAGATGCGAACGGGCACTTGCAAGCGACCGGGCGCGATGCGCGGGGCCGCAAGCAGTTTCGCTATCATCCGCGCTGGCGCGAAGTCCGCGACGAGACGAAATACGGCCGAATCCTTGTCTTCGGCCAACGTCTGCCGCGCATTCGCGCTCGCATCGCTCGCGATCTCAAGAAGCCAGGCCTATCGCGCGAGAAGGTCTTGGCGACGCTCGTCCGCCTGCTTGAGACGACCCTGATCCGCGTCGGCAACGAGGAGTACGCGCGGCAAAACCGCTCGTTCGGCCTCACCACCATGCGGGACCGCCATGCCAAGATCAAGGGCTCCGAAGTTCGGTTCGAGTTCACCGGCAAGAGCGGGGTGAAACACTCGGTTTCCATTCGCGACCGCCGGCTCGCCAAACTGGTGCAGCGATGCCAGGATGTGCCGGGCCAAGAGTTGTTCCAATATCTCGATGAGCAAGGGAATCGCCATACGGTCGATTCCGCTGACGTAAACGCATATTTGAAAGAGATCGCCGGCGAGGAGTTCACCGCGAAGGATTTCCGCACCTGGGCGGGCACCGTCCTCGCCGCCGCGGCGCTGCGGGAGTTCGAGAAATTCGATTCGCAGACGCAGGCAAAGAAGAATGTCGTCGCGGCCATCGAATCGGTCGCGAAGAAACTAGGGAACACGAAGACGATCTGCCGCAAATGCTATGTGCATCCTGTCGTCGTCGAAGCGTACATGGACGGCACCCTGCGCGACCATTTGCAAGAGCGAGCGAAGAAGGTGCTGACGCAATCGCTGCACGACTTAACGCCCGAAGAAGCCGCCGTGCTGGCGTTTCTGAGCAATCGGTTGGCGACGAGCCGGTAGCGACCGCTGCGAATTGGCCCTCATGCACGCAAATGCGCTTTCGGGCGTGCCTCCGCGGCGTTCGCGGAGAGTGGACGCGTTCCGCTTCCAAATCCGCATTCCGCGTTCACCGCTTGCGGCTTAGCGTCCAGAGAAAGCCCTGTCTTCGCTAGGCCGCAAGCGAAAGAGCTGCACAGACGGTTTCGAAACAGTTTCTTCGTCGCGAGCGAAAGATTCAGCCGTGCATACCATGTCGTCGGTTGGTTTCCGACCACGGCATCGTCTTCGCATTGGGATACGTGGTGGAACCCGGGTTTACGGGTCGTCCGCCAACGGTTAGGATGGCGCGAGACGGTACACTCCGTTTTCGCCCGCCCGATGGACCCGGTAACTTGGATGCCCATGCCTGCACGCATGCTGATGCTGGGTTGCCTACTCTTCTCCGGCTGGCTCGCTTTGGCTATGGTCCAGGCACAACCCGGCGACGATCCGCCGCCTCCCCCTCCTCCGCCGCCCGTGTTGCCGGACCTCGATCCGGACGACGTCCCCAAGAAAGAACCTCGCAAGCCGCTTCCCACCACCGACGAGGGAATCCTGGCCGAGGCGAAGATCAAGACGGATGCGCCCAGCCTGATCGAATTCCTCCGCGGCCGAACGCTGACGGAAGCCGATCGGCCCAAGGTTACGGCGCTCGTGAAGTCGCTTGGTTCCGGCGCGTTTCGCGACCGCGAACGGGCCATGAATCAACTCATACGCCGCGGCCCGATCGTCATCGATTTGCTGCGATCTTCCACCACCTCCTCCGATCCTGAATTGGCCCGCCGGGCGGAGAAGTGCATCGAGCGCATCCTGAACAGCGATGTGGGCGTCGAAGCGCCTGCGGCCGCGATTCGGATGTTGGCGAAAAAGAAGCCGGCCGAAACCGTCGAAACGCTGCTCGCGTATCTGCCTTTCGCCGACAACGATCAGGTATCGGAAGAAATCCGCATTGCCCTGGCCAAGATGGCGGCGCCGGACGGCAAGCCGCTCCCCTTGCTGGTAGCCGCCCTTTCCGATCGCGAACCGACGCGGCGCTGGGCGGCTGCCGAGGCGCTGCTGCAAGCGGGCGCGAAAGAACCGCTGCCGGGCATTCGCAAGCTTTTGGAAGACAGCGATCCGACCGTTCGCATGCGAGTCTCGATGGCGCTCGTCCGAGCCAACGAAAAGGCTGCCGTTCCCGTGCTGATCGATGCGGCGACCGAGGTTCCGAACAACGTCGCCTGGGAAGCCGAAGACACACTCTACAAAATCGCCGAGCTAGGCGAAAATCCTCCCTACGGCGCCTCGAAAACGGACGCGGCCTCCCGCAAGGCTTGGCGCGACGATTGGCATTCATGGTGGAAGAAGCACCAAGGAAAAGTCGACCTCGCGAAACTCGAAACGGGCCGCAAGCTTGCCGGCAACACCTTGATCGTTCTTCTCGACTTGGGGCAAGCCCTCGAAATCGGTCCCGACAACAAAACGCGCTGGACCGTGAGCAACCTCGTCTTTCCGCTCGATGTTCAGATCATGAGCGACGATCGCCTGCTGGTGGCCGAATACCACGCCGGCAAGGTGACGGAGCGGAGCATCAAAACGGGCGAAATCGTTTGGGAAAAGCAGGTCAACGGGGCCCTCATGGCGCAGCGGCTTCCCAACGGAAACACGTTCCTCGCCACCGACTCGCAGTTGCTCGAATACGACGCCAAGGACAAAGAGGTGCTCAACGTCGGCCTGCCGAACGGCGAGCGCATCATGAAGGCGCTGAAGTTGGCCAATGGCGACATCGCATGTCTGACCTCCGAAGCTCGCGTCGTTCGGCTCGATTCCAAAGGCAAGGAAATCAACAGCTTCAGCGTCCATCTCGGCGCCCGCCTCTTCGGCGGCCGGATTCACATGGAATTGAACGGCCGAGTGCTCGTACCTCACAACAACGAGAACCGGATCGTCGAATACGATTCCCGCGGCCGCAAGGTCTGGGAAGCCGACATTGAACAACCGGTCGCCGCCTCGCGGTTGCCGGACGGCCATGTCATCGTGACGACGATGCTGCCGCACGTGGGCGCCGTGGAGTTCAACCGTCAGGGCGAACGCGTGTGGAGCTACAAGAACCAAGCCCAAACCCGCGTAACGCGTGCCTATCGGCGATAGCAGGAGATGGTAGGCGAGCAGCCGCTGTTAGGCGGCTGGTACAGCGTCCGCAAAAGTCCCTTCACTCTCAGACCGTTTTCCACCATCAAACCGTCTGGAGACTAAGAGACTTTTGCGGACGCTATACCAGCCGCCTAACAGCGGCTGCTCGCCGACCATCGCTCCGCGATGGGCGTGCGAATCGGACCTCAGCTCTTACCCAGCATTTCTTCTGCCCAGGAATCCACCCATGCCGCGCATCTCGATCTGCCTTGGCATTGCCGTCCTTCTTGCCTTGGCTGCGCTCGTCCGCTCCCCTGCCCTAGCGGAGCCGAAAGACGAACCCGCGGTGAAGATGACGAAGGAGGAAACCTACATCTTCAACGAGCTGAACCGCGAGCGGAAGGAGAAGGAACTGACGCCGCTGACCTCGAACTCGACGCTGATCCGCCTCGCTCGCCGGCACTCGACCAACATGGGCAAGCAAGACAAGATGGACCACGTGCTTGACGAGAAGAACCCTTCCGACCGAGCCAAGGACATCGGCTACAACTACATGAAGCTCGGCGAGAACATCGCCTACGGCAAAGGCGTGGAACTGGACGCGATCCATAAAGGATGGATGGACTCGAAGCCCCACCGCGAGAACATTCTGAACGAGGATTTCGCCGAAGTGGGCGTCGGTATCATCACCGATGCGCAAGGCAAGCAGTGGTTCACCCAAGTCTTCGGCACACAGCTCAAGTAGCGAGAGGACGAAGGCAGGATCATAGCGAGCAGGATAATATGAACGGAATCGTGGGAAGGCGGAATCATGGAAGGCGGAAAGACAGAATCATTACGTACAGAATCATAAAAGCGATCGGGGAACAGGGCCGCCTCCCCCTGCCTTTGCTCTATCATTCCGTACATAATGATTCTGTCCGCCTTCCATGACTCTGCCTTCGCATGACTCTGCCTTTATTATCCTGCTTCTCATTATCCTGCCTTGCTTCTTTCTGTCCGAATCACGCAAGAATATCGCGGATCACCTCGCCGTGCACGTTCGTCAGCCGCCGGCGAATGCCGTTGTGGTAGAAGCTGAGGCGTTCGTGGTCGATGCCGAGCAGATGCAGCACGGTGGCGTGGAAATCGTGCCAGGGAATCGGCTTGTCCACCGCCTTCCATCCCACTTCGTCTGTTGAGCCGTAGGCGATGCCTTGCTTCAGGCCCGCGCCGGCCATCCAGCAGGAGAAGCCGTAGCGATTGTGATCGCGTCCGGGGCCGACGACGTTTGCGGCGGACTGGGCGAAAGGCGTGCGGCCAAACTCGGTCGTGAAGAGGACGAGCGTGTCTTCGAGCATGCCGCGTCTTTTCAGGTCGCGAAGCAGCGCAGCAACGGGCTGATCGATACGAGCCGCCTCCGCGCCGTGATTTTCGCGGACGTTTTCGTGCGCATCCCAACTGACGCGCGGACTGCCGGCGATGGGGCCGCCTGAATAGACCTGCACGAATCGCACGCCTCGCTCCAGCATGCGCCGCGCGAGCAAGCAGCGGCGGCCCGCATCGGCGGTGGTCGCGTTGTCGAGGCCGTACATCGCCTTGGTCGCGACCGACTCTTCGGTGAGATCGGCGACACGCGGCACCGCAAGCTGCATGCGGGCGGCCAACTCGTAACTTCGCACACGTGCCGCCAGAGCCGACTCGCCGCCGACGCGTTCGAGGTGCATCGCATTGGTCAGCCGAAGGAACTCGCGGGCGGCCCTTTCGTTGGCGGCCGGAATCTCTCGCGCTGGATTCAGATCGCGCACCGGCTCCGGTCCGGACTGAAACGACACGCCCTGATGCTGCGCGGGCAGAAAACCGTTTGACCAGTTCGACGCTCCGCCATTCGCCTCGCCGCGGCCATCAGGCAGGACAACGTATGCCGGCAGATCGTCCGCTTCGCTGCCCAGGCCGAAGGAAAGCCAGCTTCCCATCGAGGGATAGCCATTGAACCCGAAGCCGCTGTTGAGGAAAAACAGGCCCGGCGTGTGGTTCGCGGTGTCGGCGGTCATCGAGTTGAGCACGACCAACTCGTCCGCAAGCTCGGCGATGTGCGGGAAAAGATCGCTGATCCAAAGGCCGCTCGCGCCGCGACGGCGGAACGGCCAATCGTTCATGCGAAGCAGGCCGACTTGGCCGAAGAAGATGTCCGGCGGCGCGTCCATTCGCAGCGTCTTGCCGTGAAACTGGGCGAGTTCCGGCTTGTAATCGAACGAATCGAGATGGCTGAGCCCGCCGACGAGCGTGATCTGCACCGCCCGCTTCGCTTTTGCCGGGAGGCGATGCCCTTCTTCCGCGTGCACTACGCCATCGCGCGATAGCAGATGCAAGAGCGCGGAAGCGCCGATCCCATTCGCGGACCACGAGAGAAATCGGCGGCGATCGAAAAGGTCGTTCATGGTTTTCCTCTTACTCCCCTCTCCCTCCGGGAGAGGGGCTGGGGGTGTATTTTTTCGCGACGAGTCAAACGTCTCCGATGGCTGCTGTTCTGCCCTCACCCCCAGCCCCTCCCCAGCCCCTCTCCCGGAGGGAGAGGGGAGCAAGAACCTATTCCGCAGTCAGGAATTCATTCGAATTGAACAACGCCCGGCAGAGCGATGTCAGGCCATGTTGATCGACCAACTGACGCGCGGCTTGCATCTCGGCGGGCAATGGTTCGCGCTGATACATCAGGCGGTAGGCGAGTCGAATCTGCCCGGCCGTGCTGCGTTTCACTTCGCTCTCCACACGCGCGTGCGTCACTTCCGCCATGCGTAATGCGAACTGACCGTTCCACAGAGCGAGCGCCTGCAACGGCGTCGTCGTCACATTGCGCCGCGGGGCCGCGGCGGCAGGGTCGGGGCAGTCGAACACATCCAACAGGCCTTGATTGCCGCTCCTCGGCAGAAACCGATAGATGCTCCGGCGATGGAATTCGGGACCGACCGGGTCGATCGGATCGTAGTAATCGGTCCCCGCTCCGCCGCGTTGCTTGTAGTCGGAGAAACCCTTACCGCCAACTTCGCGATTGAGCAGCCCAGCTACCTCGAGCATCGTGTCTCGCAACGATTCGCCGTCCAGCCGGCGCGGCGAATAACGCCACAGCAAGCGATTGTCGGCATCCTTCTCCAATCCCGCTTGCCGGGGCAACGATGCCTGGCGATACGTGGATGAGCAAACGATCATCCGGTGCATCGCTTTAAGGCGGTAGCCGCCTTTCGCGAACTCGGAGGCGAGGTGATCCAGCAATTCCGGATGCGAAGGCCGGCCGCCGTTGAAGCCGAAATCGTTCGGCGTTTCCACGATGCCGACGCCGAAATGGTGATGCCAAAGCCGATTGACGAGGACACGCGCGAAGAGCGGATTGTCGCGGCGAGTAATCCACTCCGCGAGCTTTTTGCGACGTTCGCCTTCGGGCGCATCCGGTGCGAGACCAAAATCGCCGCCGCCAGCCACCATCGGCAGTCCTCCGACAGCCACCACCTCGCGCGGTTCGGCCGCCTGCCCGCGATTGAGCAATCGCGTGGTCGTCGGCTGTTGCGGCACATTCGTGTAGACCTTCGCCCCATGCAGCGAATCCAATTCGGCCTGCCGCGATCGCAACGTCTGCATCGCCTTCGTCAATGCTGCTCGCTTCTCCCGTGCTTCGGGCGACAGCCGAGCGGTCCGTTCCGCCTCAGTGATGAACTTGCCCCCAACCGCCGAGCCGGCGACTTCGTCCGCGGCGAGCGCACGATCGTAGAGGCGGGCTTGCACGATCGTCCCCGCGAGCATGCGATTGTCCCCAGCGGGTTCGTGGCGAATGCCGAACGCGACCACGGCTTTGCCCGCCTCCATGCGAATCGGCCCGCTCGACTTGTACGCCTCGCCATACGGCTTTCCGTCGCGGTAGGCCGTGATCGTGCCGTCGGGAGCATAAGTAATCGCGATTTGCACGACCTCGTTCGCGGCCGACGTCTCCGCGGGCCCTTTGAGTTCGCGTGTGCGTCGGAAGAAATCGCTTCCCGCCATCCAGCGGCGCGGTTCGCGCTCGCCGAAGACGATCGCATCGAACACGCCCCCCGCATCCGCCTGCACCGACATCACCCCGCCGCCTGCTTGGTCGAGCGTCGCCAATCGGACCCACGCTTCAAGCGTCTTCGCCGACAACGCCTGCGGCAACGACGTCGATTTCGCGAAGCCCGTCTTGCCGTCGAAGGTCACCCCCTCGGCCGACGTTTTCGCGCCGCCGATGAGTTTCACCTCCAGGCCGCCGATGCGATCCTTCAGGCTTTCGCGGAAATCCCACGCGGCGATCGGCGCGGGGACGGCCGCCGACTCCTTCCCCTCGGCCGCGAGCATCTTGCGGATCGGATCCTCGATCTCGCGCAGCTGTTTCGCGGCCTCGTCGATCCGCTTCCGCACCTCGGCGAGTTCCGCAACCACCTTCGGCGCCGGGATCGGCCTTTCGCCGTGACGCACCCCTGACAATGCGGATGCGATGCGGTAATAGTCCTTCTGCGAAATCGGATCGAACTTGTGATCGTGACAGCGGCCGCAATTCACGGTGAGGCCGAGGAAGGTTTGGCCGACCGTTCCGACGAGGTCTTCCAACTCATCCTGAAACGCGGTTTCGCGAGCCAACGCGGTGCCGGGAAGTACTGTGTTGTGAATGCCGGCGACGAGGAAACCGGTCGCCTTCGCCGCATCCGGATCGCCCGACTTCAGCACATCGCCCGCCAGTTGCAGTCGGCAAAAGTCATCGAACGGCATGTCGTCATTGAGCGCCCGGATGATCCAATCGCGATAGTGCCAGGCGTTCTGCCTCGGTGCGTTTCTCTCGAAGCCGTCCGATTCGCCGAAGCGGACGACATCGAGCCAATGCCGCGCCCAGCGTTCGCCGTAGTGCTTGGAAGCGAGCAGGCGATCGACGACACGCTCGTAAGCATCGGGCCGTTCATCCTGTTCAAAGGCATCCACTTCATCCGGACTGGGCGGCAGGCCGATGAGGTCGAAATTCAGCCTGCGAATCAGCGTGCGTCGATGGGCTTCCGGCGATGGCTTCTGCCCCTTCGTATCGAGGGCCGCGAGGATGAAGCGATCCAACGGCTGGCGTGGCCATGTCTCGTTCTTAACGCTCGGCGGCGTCGGGGCCTGGACAGGCCGCAGCGACCACCAATCGGCTCCCGCGCGTTTCGAGGTAGTGACGCGAAACGGGTCGATCGGATCGGTTCCCCACTTTGCGCCGCCCGCGATCCACTGTTTCAGCGGTTCGGCATCCTTCGGCGCGAGCGGCTTTTTGGGCGGCATCTCACCGTCCCGCACGCGCTGCCAAAGAATGCTGTCCGCCGGTTTGCCTTCCACGACTGCGGGGCCGGAGCGCCCGCCCTTGAGAACCGCCGCCTTGGAAGTGAGATCCAGCTTCCCCTTCGCATTCGGGCCGGAGTGGCAATCGATGCAATGATCGATCAGCCACGGCGCCATGCGACGATCGAAGTCGCTGAGATCGTCCGCACGCAGCATGGGCGCGGCGACGCAGGCTGTCCAAACCAGAGAGCAAATCGCGGCAAATCGAATCATGTCCCCATTGTGACGTGTCCGACACGATTTCGGAAGCGCCCGCGTGCGAAAGCTGCGAGTATTGTTCCTCGGCAGGCAGCGATGCTGGTTCGTGGTGCGGTCTCCGATCAACCCTAACCTCGGATGACGATGCCCGCCCTGTCCAGCTCAAGGAACGCATGCGCACCGAACTGCCCGATGAGATCCCGAATAAGTGGCACTACCAACGCCTCCGAGTCCCGGTTTCGGATGTTACCGGTTGAAACCAGCAGCAACTTCGCCGGGCGCCCAGAGAGGAGAGGCGCGTCAAAAGCAAACGAGAACAGGACCCAATACGCACGCGGCTGCCGAAATGATGAAAGTCTCTTTTCCCGTCCTACGCCTTCGGTTAGGCTCGAAGGTTCACCTCTCAGCATTCCGGAGATTCGCCATGCGTTGTTTCCTTGCCTCGGCTCTTGCTTTCATGGGAATTGGGATCGCCTCCGCCCGGGACATCGATCGCATCAACCCTGCGGTCGAGCAAGTGAAGAAGAACCTTGCCGAACGTAAAGGACCTCCGCCGCAGTTGGTGGACGGCGCGGAGTATCCCAAAGCGTTGCCGAACGTCGTATTCGTGATGGTGACATACCGACAGTTTCCGATCGCCATCGCGCCGCCGGAAGGACTTGGATCGTCGAACGTGTTCGCCATCGTCGGGAACGAAAAGCCGCAACGATTGGCGGACATCAAGGAACTCGAAGCGTTCTTTCGCAAACACCTGGCAAAAGTCGAAAACACCGCTCAAGCGAAAGACGCGCTCGAAGCATGGTTGAACTTGGCCAAAGAATTTCGGCAGGACGGCATGTTCCGCTTCGAGGTGCTGAAGAAGGAGTTCGCCGCTAATGAAGGCAAGGAGACGACCGTGCGCGGACGAGCGATGGTGGTGCAAGGAGGCAATGGCGAGGTGGCGGCGACGCTGGTCTTCGCGGACGGCAAATTGCAGAAGGCGACCGACTCCGCCACGATCCGCCCAGGGCCGCGGCCCATTTGCCAGGCGACCAAGTTGCTCGATGCCGATCCAATCGTCCGCAAGATGGCGGAGCAAGACCTGCTCATCATGGGACGCGCCGCTTTCCCCTATCTTGGCGAACAACGAGAGAAAGCCGCCCTGCCCTTGCGCGAAGCCATCGATGCGTTGCGCAAACGAATCGAAACCAACGGCTGGTAAGCTCCCGAGCCGATGGCCGCCCGTTTTCCGAAGGCAATTCGTCACCGCGGGTCAGTTCGACTGCGACCCCGCGAGGTTCAATGGTTCGACCGTGGCGACATGCAGCAATGAGCAGATGCGAAATTCGGCCGGAACGCCTTCTTCAGACTCGTTGATTCCAACGAGGATGTCGGTCCGGGTCAACCAAGCCATTTCGGGATGGCGGACCTCGTACGATTGCCCGTTCGCCATCACGAGTCGGAAGGGCTTGAAGGGGCGTTGCGTCAACAACTCTCGAAACGTCTGTACGGTCATCTCGTCATCCTAGCCGTCAATGCTTCGATCCCGATCCGCGCGGATCAGGTCGCAATGAGACGGGGGCAGAGAGCGTTCGTCATCGGGCGTATGACAATCTCCGGTGGGCGGACTTGATCTTACTTTACTGGCCTCCGAGAAAAAGAGGTTCACCCCTCTGCAAACCAGGATGCCGAACACCCGCTTCAACAGCTGCGTCCGACGTACATCGTCCTATTTCAACCCCGGATGGCACGGATGAACACGGATAAAGAAATGCCTGTGCTTTCTTATCCGTGCCATCCGTGGTTGAAATGTTTCTGTCAGTTCGCGACGAGAACCGCAAAGTCGGCAGAGCGAAAACCACCGACTTTGCGAATCGGGGGCCTACGGATTATCATGGGCGTTTGGAGCAGTAGGCGCGGAGGGCATTGGGGGCCGATGTTCGCCGTTACCAAACGGATTCTCACCGTTGCCAAACGGCTATTTTCGGTGAAGGAGACGTCGAAGAATGCGGGGGTTTCCCAGGTCGGTGGTTTGCGGGCCGATTTCGGAAAACTTCATGATCCGCCGTCACCAAACGGTATTTGACGCGCTGCGACGCCAAGCCGGCAATATTGGGATACCGCGGTGGTCCAGCCGCTATCTCCAGCGAGCAACGAAAGTTTGGGACTTTCTGCACGAACCCGAAGCGTCAGCGAGGCCGAAGTCGCGCCTCGCTAACTAACGCTTCGGGTTCGTGCGAGAAGAGGGGGAGCAGGCGGACTGCCGACCAAGTCGCCGCTGACCTCACGCGGAGCGTGAGGACCACTCTGCGCACAAAACAAGGGAGACGCGTTCGATCGCGTCTCCCTTGAGGAGCGTCTTCTTGAATGTTGGGGGCCGAGGGCCGCGTTACATTCCGGCCTTTTCGCGGGCCTTGCGGGCAGCCTTCTCTTTGCGAAGGCGGGCGCGGCGACGGAGTTCGCTCGGCTTTTCGTAATGCTGGTGAGCGCGAAGCTCCTTCTGCATGCCGCTGCGTTCGATCAATTTCTTGAATCGACGTAGTGCCAACCCGATCGGTTCCTTGTCATGGACGCGCATTCTCAGGGACATTCATCCTCCTTCGAGTCTGGCCTCAACCGCCGCGGCGGGAGGCGAATGGCCATCAATAGGAAAAAGAGACGGGAGGCACATCGCCCCCCGCAAACCTTACATATATCACCGCGGCCGGACTTTGGGTAGTCTCCTTGGACAAAATTCGACGGACTAAACCTCCACCAACGCGGCCTCGCTCGACGGAGCGGGAACGGGGAGCCCGGCCTCCTTCAGACCTTCCAAATGAAACGCGATGGCTTCTTTCATGAGAGCAATCGTTTCCTCGCGGTTGTCGCCGGCAGCGATGCAACCGTCCAGGTCAGGCGAGTAGGCCGAAAAACCAGTTTCAGTAGGTTCGAGAATGATTAGGTATTTCACGTTAAACCAGCTTGCTTGAGGATGCTCTTAAGTGTCTTCGGAGCCACGTCTGCTGCAGGCGCGCCAGCGACTGTCACGAGCCCCCTCTTGAATGAATGTTCGAATTGGCGGTGGCTCCCACGTTGCCGGGCAAGATACCAGCCATCTTTCTCGATGAGCCGAATGACGTCTCGAACCGTCATTGTGGTTTCGCTCCAAGAGACATCGGATTGTCGCAAATCAAAGACAACCAATCAACCCAATGCTTTCGAGCAGGACGAATGAACAACGCATTGCTCTCGACTTTCGATTTGCTACCATTTGACGCTGATATGACCTCACGAGGACCGCGTTCATGAGTTCCACAACCGCCATGGCCGCGGGCGATCCGCCTTCTCGACCAACCGATTGGCGGCGTAGCGCTCGCGGAGCGCTTGGCCTGCTCATCGGCATCAATCTGTTCAATTACATCGATCGACAAGTTCTGGCTGCCATGGAACCCGAGCTTCGCCGACATTTCGGGCTCAAGGATGACATGGTCTGGATGGGCTTGCTCTCGACAGCGTTCCTGCTCAGCTACATGATGTTCGCCCCTGTTTTTGGGGTGCTGGCAGAGCGATTTTCGCGATGGAAGCTGGTCGGCGTGGGTGTAATTGTGTGGAGCCTGGCGAGCGGTGCTTCCGGGTTGAACTGGGGGCTTGGCCTAGCAGGCGCCTACTGGATGCTTTTCGCGACGCGCTGCTTCGTCGGCGTCGGCGAGGGGGGATACGGGCCCATTGCTCCGACGATGATCGCGGACCTCTACCCCGTTGCCGAACGGGGCAAAGTGATGTCGTGGTTTTACCTCGCCATGCCCGTCGGTGGTGCGCTGGGCTACGCCTTCGGCGAACTGATGGTCAAGAAGATTGGCCCGCGGTTTCTTGCCGACCCGCAGGAATCTTGGCGATGGGCGTTCTATCTCGTTGTCCCGCCCGGACTGCTGCTTGGTTTGGCGTGCTTCTGGAAGAAGGATCCGCCGCGAGGCCAACACGACGTCGGCATGGTCGCGAATCATCAGACTCCGATGCAGCAATATCTTGGTCTCTTGCGCATTCGATCCTACGTCTTCAACACGCTCGGCATGACCGCGATGACGTTCGCGATCGGCGGCCTCGCATTCTGGATGCCCGCTTACCTCGACTTTTGCGAAGATGCTTTCAAGGCTAGTCAAGATTCCGGCTTCGATCCTCGCTTGGCCGGCATCGGACCTCGAACGGTATTCGGCGGATTCACGGCTCTTGCCGGACTGTTTGCGACTCTGCTCGGAGGTATCGTTGGAGATGCGCTCCGCACACGTTGGAGCGGGTCTTACTTCGTCGTTTCCGGCATCGCGATGCTTGCGGGTGTGCCTGCCCTGCTTCTCTTCCTCACCATGCCGTTCCCCATGGCGTGGATCTTCGGTTTCCTTGCCGTGTTCTGCCTCTTCTTCAATACAGGGCCTACGAATACGATCCTGGCGAACGTGACGCACCCGAGCGTCCGAGCCGCGGGTTTCGCGTTCAACATCTTCGTGATCCACCTGCTTGGCGATGCCATCTCGCCGCCAATTCTTGGATGGATTTCCAACAACCTTGGCGGCGGCGGGCTAGAAGGAATGCGGCTCGCGTTTCGAATCGTCGCCGCCACCACGGCGGTCGGCGGCGTCTTGTGGCTGATGGGGGCGAAGCACCTGGAAGAAGACACACGTCTAGCGCCCACGCGGGTCCATTGATGTCAAGCCATGGCGAGCGTCGAGGCGTAAGCCCGACGTGGCATCGCGCCATGCGAAAGCGCGATGCCACGTCGGGCTTACGCC
>JAIEPT010000015.1 GCA_019748295.1 Gemmataceae bacterium
CCGTTCTCGAGAGAATTAGTAGAACATGATCCAGCTGCCCAGTAAATACGTCATTCTTGGCCGCGTGAAGAATAACAATAGTGGTGAAGCTCTGCTGAATAGCGTCCGTTGGCTCTTGCGGATTCGCGGCATCGAACAAGTCCCACAAAAGCCTCATCGTTGTCACTTCGTGGTCTTCGCCAAAATTGTTGAAATTAAACGGCGATTCCACCGGTTCCGTTCCAATGAAAAGATCGCCCGAAACGTTGTTGCGGCCATTACTGCTAGTCACCGCGTTGCCGAGCGCTGCGGACGGAACGCTTTGGTCGATAAACTGGGCGAAAACGCTAAAAAAGTACGCAAACCCTTCGGAAAATGCCAGTTCGCGAATCCGGCTCATCGATGTTGTAGGGTTAGGATGCTGATCACGAAGATTCGAATTCCACGAATGTTCGGCAGGCGCACCATTAGGATCTCCTGCCGCATGTCTCACATAGCCAATAGCAGTGAATGGGAAGAACCCGTTAATCTGCTGAAAATTATGTCCTATCTCGTGAATGACCGTGTCGAAATCGTCAAACTCCGCAATATTGATGAGTGGACCCGAAAGACCTGGCGGGGCCATAGACGCAACATTTGGGATGTCATGGAGCGGCATCGAGGTGCGGCCAAGCGGCGTGAGCGGGAACGCTGACATTGCTTTTGCCGCGGTAATCGCCGCATCAAACACCCAAAACGCCTTCTCGGCAGATGTAGTCTGCCCGATCTGTGTGGCTACAGCCACGTTTTGATTGTTGTTCCCCGGCACAAACGTAGTAACCGAGAACGTAGAAAGGCCCGCTCCAACCACCCAACGCGTTGTTCCCATTACCGCGACCGGACCGACGCGCAAATTTGCGTGGCCGACAGACATCGCTCTTCTCAAGCCATTCTGATCTTCAGATGCATCATCGCTCGCCGTGGTCAGCCGGACTGACAAAGATCCTTGTGGCAGCAGTCCACTTCTGACAGTAAATGAATATGCCCCTTGATCGGAGGTGAATTGCCTCGCTATCACAAAAGGATCTTGAAAAGGCAAGGTAAACAACAAGTCCGCTCTTGCTCGCCGCACAGCGCGGTTCACTTGGACGCCCGCCTCGACCCTACCGTAGTTGGCGGTCCCAGCAATCGTAAACGAGTTAGGATCTCCCGGGTTCAAGACTAGCCTGTTCTGAGCCAAAGTGATGGTGACTTGCGCAGGCAGACCGAAAAACAATCCATCAAAGGGGCGGAACTCAAACTGGTCTTCTTCTACGTCATCGCTGTTGGGGATATACTCAAAACTACCGTCTGGGCTAAGAACAACGGTCCCATAACTGGCCTGCAAGTAGAGGTGGGCGGTTAGCGTGTCGCCATTCTCATCCGATGCGTCGGCGAGCACGCCCATTGCGCGATCGACACTCAGCGTCTCTCCTTTCACGCCAAGATACCGTGGAGCCGGCGCTATGGGAGCGGAATTGAGGAAATCAATCGTTACAGTCGCAGTGCTTGTATGCCCTCTGCCATCCGTGATTGTGTAAGTGAAGCTGTCCGCTTCCGAAAGGGCGCCAGTAGGCGTGTACACAAGGCTGCCGTTATCCTGATAGACTGTGCCGCTGGCCGGCGAAGTCCAAGATTGAATCGACAATGTATCGCCATCCGGGTCAAAATCATTCTTCAAAACATAAATTGTTGTTGCTAGCCCGCTACTTGTCTGCCAATCATCAGCCGCAACCGGAGCGAAATTTGGCAGTGTCAAGCTCACGGTTGCGGTGGTGGCGCCGCCTTGGCCGTCGCTGATCGTGTAAGTAAACCAATCGCTTGTCGCAGCAGTATTGCTAAATCGTTCATACTGAAAGTATGCTGCGGAACCCGATCCTACCAGTTGCACGGTTCCATTCTGCGGAAGCGTATTTGTCACGATAGTAAGAGCGTCACCGTCCGGATCGTAATCATTGGCCAGAACCTGAATCGAAATTGGCGAACCCACGTTTGCCGTTGCAGAGTCATTCAACACGACCGGCGCATGATTCCCTACGATGGCATCAATTTCAGTCACTCTTGGCCCGCCGGCCCCGGTGCGGTCAATTTCAAAGCGGAAATGGTCGCCGGTGACTTCGCTGGCGAGCAGACGTGAAAGAATGCCGGACATTGAGGCATTCTCGAATTCGTCTACCAACGTCGATGCGCTGCCAATGCCAGCATAGAAGCGGACACGGCCGGAACTGCGGAACGTTGTGTCGCCGTCGGCGAAAAGGCCGACGCGGTAGCCGGTGAGGGTAACCGCTTGCGTGGTCGTCCAACTAAGACTGTCGCCGCTGGCGCCGTCGGCGAAGATGAAATGGCCCGGTTCGTATTGGCTGCTCAGTCTGCCAAAAGCGTCGGCGGCATTAAAGCCGGGATAGGCGCTGCTGGAAGTGATAGCGTTCACCAAACCGGGGGCCTCATCGCCGTTCGCGATCACGTTGACGTTGGAATTGAACACGGTTTCCTTCAGCCGATTGGCGCCGATGCCGCCTGTGCCGAAGCCATCGAACTCCATGACGCGGACGCCGTTCGTTCCATGGCGATCGACTTCAAGCTTGAAGAATTGGCCGGAAACGGGCGTGGCGAAGTTTTCGGAGATCGTGATGACGTTGCTGTTGAAGCGGTAGCCGTAGCCTGCGGCCTGATTCGCGGTAAGGTTGGTTGCCTGGGAAATCAGCGTATACGAGATTCCATCCGCCGACGCGTAAAGACGAACAGCTGCGGCACTGCGGTTGGAATTGCTGAGGCCGTCTTGTCCAAGAACCAAATTGAAGCTCGAGAGCTGCACGGGGGTGGCGGTGCGGACCACTGCATGGCTGGTCGATCCAGCGGCTTGACCGTCAGCGAAGATCGTGTGATCGGTTTCGGAGACGCCCGCGGCGCCGTCGAGCATTTCGCGGATGCCGAAATCGTTATTGTAGGTGGAACTTCCGACAACGGCCGCGCCTTGCGACAGGTCGAACAAATCGTTGCTGGCGACGGCGATGAAGCCGGGGGTGACGGTGGCGGCTCCAGGAGGCGGAGTCGACGTGTCGAGCATGCCGAAGCCGTCGAGTTCAAGAACGCGTGGGCCCATGGAACCATGTCGATCGATTTCGACCTTGAAGAACTGCCCCGCCACAGCGGTTGCGAAGACTTCGGAAATGGTCACCGCGCTTTCCGTAGCTCCATAGGCGTAACCGGTGTTGCCGTTGCTGTCGGTGCCGCCATTGGAAAGGCCGCCGGCTTGCGAAATCAGCTGAAAGTTAACGCCGTCGGACGAGGCATAGAAACGCACAGCGTCGGCGCTGCGGTTCGTGCTGGCGACACCGTCTTGAGCGAGAAACAGGCGGAATTCGTTGAGCAAAACGGGCGACGCCGTGCGCAGAACTGCGACGTCCGTGAAGCCTTGGCCAGGGCCGTCGGCGAAGATAGTGTTGTTCGACTCCGGCGATGGCATCGACGCGCCGTCGATCAGTTTGGCGAGGCTGTATTCGCTGTTGTAAGTAGACGTTCCGCTCACAACAGATGTCTTGGTCGAATCGAACAGATCACTAGCTGAGGGTGGAGCAAGCAAGCCGGGAGTGATCGTAGCGGTCATCACGTCGCGTGATTCGAGCAAATCGAACGCCAAGTTCGGGCGTCGGTTTCGTTGCGTTCGTTTTGAAGCGGGAAAAATAGACCGGACAAGACGGCTGAACATGCTTGCCATGAAATTCTCCAGCATCCAGCGCAGGGAGAGTTTGTCCGACAAACACTTTACCAAGCATCACCGAAGAAGCAAGGTTCGCGTTGGATTTTCTCCAAAACAAAGATACGCGTCTCGACTTAGAGAGAACGAGATGCGGAACCGGATGGGGGGTTCCTGAACCCTATAAACTGGGACTTGAAGACGAAACGTGCTGAAGCTTGGTCCTGCTGAAGTCGTCCGCAGCAAGCAGGAGCAAACGCGATGATATCTCAGGCGAACGCATCGTTCGATGTTGGGCGATCGTGGAGAAGAGGGGAACGTGGTCAGTTCCTCTCGCCCGGTTCGCCCAGACTTCGGTTGCCGTTGGCGGCGCGACGCCTATTGTAACGCCAGCCCATGTACGGCGAATGTGCCGATCTCGAAGCAACCTCTCCCGGAACGTGTTCGCACGGTCCCTAGGGTTGCTTTTTTTCGTTTTCAGCCGAGGTGAAGCATGCCTTCGCGTCCGTTGCGGACTTTCACGGTTCTTCCTCATCTCCCCGAACGCCTGCATGGGCTGCAGCGGCTCGCCTACAACTTGTGGTGGTGCTGGAACCACGAGGCGGTTTCCCTGTTTCGCCGCATCGACGATGAGCTGTTCGAGAAACTTGAGAACAGTCCCGTCAAGCTGTTGGCCAACATCGGGCAAGAACGCCTTGCGGAGCTTTGCTCCGATGAGGGCTTCCTCGCCCACATGGACCGCGTGCTCGAAGGGCTCGACGAGTACATGAGCCGCTCGACATGGTTCTCCGAGACCTACTCGAAGCAGGGCAAGATCGAGGATGCGATCGCCAAATATCGCATGGCCTATTTCTCCGCCGAGTTCGGCCTGCATGAGAGCGTGCCGATCTACTCGGGCGGCCTGGGCCTTCTGGCGGGCGACCATCTGAAGTCCGCTTCCGATCTGGGCCTGCCGCTCATCGGCGTGGGTCTCATGTATCGCGAAGGCTATTTCCGCCAGTATCTCAATGTCGATGGCTGGCAGCAGGAACGCTACCCGGAAAACGACTTCCACAACCTGCCCCTCATCACGGAACTGGACGCCGACGGCAAGCCGTTGACGATCTCGGTGCCCATGCCGGGCCGCGATGTGTGGGCCCAGGTGTGGCGCATTCAGGTGGGCCGCGTGCCGCTTTTGCTGCTCGACACCAACATCCCGCAAAACAGCCCGGAAGACCGCGTCATCACCGCTCGCCTCTACGGCGGCGATCACGACATGCGCGTCCGCCAGGAAATGATCCTCGGCATCGGCGGCATCCGCGCCCTGGTGGCGATGGGCAAAAAGCCGGCGGTCTGCCATATGAACGAAGGGCACTCGGCCTTCTGCGGGCTCGAACGCATCCGCATCCTGATGGAGGAGAACAACCTCGATTTCGCCGCCGCCCGCGAGGCGGTGATCGCCGGCACCTGCTTCACCACGCACACGCCCGTGCCCGCCGGCAACGACATCTTCGCCATCAACCTGATGCAGCATTACTTCGCGAGCTACCTGCCCAAGCTCAAGATCGATTGGAACGAGTTCCTCGGCCTGGGCCGAATGAACCCGAAGGATCACAACGAAAACTACTGCATGACCGTGTTGGCGATTCGCCTCTCCAACACCAGCAACGGCGTGAGCCAGCTGCATGGCGAAGTGTCTCGCAAGATGTGGAAATCGATCTGGCCCGAACTGCCTGATCCCGAAATTCCGATCACGTCGATCACCAACGGCGTCCACACCCGCACGTGGCTCGCCCCCGAGATGTCGCATCTCTTCGACCGCTACCTCGGCATCCAATGGGACGATCGGCCCACGGATCACTCCATCTGGAAACGGGTGGAGATGATTCCGAATGCCGAACTCTGGCGAACGCATGAACGCCGGCGCGAACGGCTCGTCGTCTTCGCTCGCCAGCGATTGCGCCAGCAGCTCATCCGCCGCGGGGCTCCGCCTTCGGAAGTCGCGCGTGCCGAAGAGGTGCTCGATCCCGAAGCGCTGACGATCGGCTTCGCTCGCCGCTTCGCGACCTACAAGCGCGGCACGCTGATCTTCCGCGATCTCGAACGCCTCACCAACATCATCAACAGCAAAGACCGCCCGGTGCAGTTCGTCTTTGCCGGCAAGGCGCATCCGCGCGATCACGGGGGCAAGGAACTGATCGCCGAGATCACGCACATCTGCCGTCGCGCCGAGTTGCGGCGTCGAGTCGTATTCATCGAAGATTACGACATCAACATCGCCCGCCACCTCGTTCAGGGCGTGGACGTGTGGCTCAACAATCCGCGTCGTCCGCTCGAAGCTTCGGGCACCAGCGGCATGAAGGTGTGCGTCAACGGCGCCATCAATCTGTCCGTGCTCGATGGCTGGTGGTGCGAATCGTACAACGGCGAAAACGGCTGGGCGATCGGCGCCGGCGAGGAGTACACCGACCTGACGTATCAAGACGACATCGAGAGCCGGGCGGTCTACGATCTTCTCGAGCAGGAGATCACGCCGCTCTTCTACAACCGCGGAGCGGACGGTTTGCCGCGCGGCTGGATCCGCACGATGAAGCGTTCCATGGAAACGGTGTCCACGGTGTTCAACACGCACCGCATGGTGCAGGAATACATGGAACGCTGCTACGCCCCGGCCGCCGGCCGATTCGCGGTCTTGGCGGGCAACAAGCTTGCGGAGGCGATCGAACTCTCCGATTGGCGCCGCAAGCTGCACGGCCAGTGGAACCAGATCCGCGTGGAGCAGGTGGAAGCCGAGGGGGGCGATCCGATGCATGTCGGAGCCACCATGGAAGTGCGTGCCCGCATCAACCTCGGCAGCCTGAGCCCCGACGACGTCAATGTGCAGCTCTTCCACGGCGTGGTGGACAACCTGGGCGAAATCCCGGCGCCCTACGCTGCGGCGATGCAGCACGACGGCTCGATCCATGGCTCCGTCTGGACCTATCGCGGCACGATCCCGTGCAAAGCGAGCGGCCGTTACGGCTATGCCGTCCGCGTGCTCCCCAAGCATGAGAACCTCGCCAACTCGTTCGAGCCCGGCTTGATCTGCTGGGGTTGATGAGACATCAAAGCCCAGGGGCGAGCGTAGCGAGTTCCTGGGTTCTGGGTTCCAGACCGAAACGATGTCTCTCTTCCGACACTCCGATCCCAGGAGCTCGCTGCGCTCGCCCCCTGGGCTTGGAACGTCTGCAAATTGCGGTCTGCGGTAGCGGGTTTTCGCTTCGTGTGCTGAAATAGCGGTCATCCGGCCCGTTCTCTCTGAGGCCCCCGATGAACCTTCGCATTGCCCTGATCCCCCTCGAAGGCGGCGATCCGTTCGAAGTCGCCAAGGAAATGGTCGTCGTCGGCAGGCAGGAAGAATGCGAACTGCGGCTTGACCACAAGAGCGTCTCCAAAGCCCATTGCGTCCTGGTGAAGACCGACGGCCTCCTGGTTCTGCGCGACCTCGGCAGCACCAACGGTACCCGCGTCAACGGCACTCGCGTCCGCCGGGCGGCGCTGCTGCCGAACGACAAAGTGAGCTTCGCGAACTGCCATTTTCAAGTGCACATCGGCCCACGCGAATTGCCGATCGCGGATGCCAACGAACGGACGATCGGCGTCGACGGGCACAATGGGCTCCTTGACGGCGACGACTCGGACGAAGAGCCGTCGCTGGGCATCCAACGCAATGAATTGCCGGACGTGTACCCCGACGACTCGCCCAAGAAAAAACGCAAACGATAACGCACGGCGCGAGGCAGCGATGAAGATTGACGCCTCGCCAAAGTAATCTTCACGGACCGCGTGAGGTCAGCGGCGATGTAAGGTCAGACGAGCGCTTTCGTGGCGACAAGTTTATTCACTTGTCGGTATGGGCCATTACTCGGATCCTTCGAACAAGTTAATAAACTTGTTTCCACGGCCGTCTGACCTTGCATCGCCGCTGACCTCTCGCGGAGCGTGAGGACCACAATCACCGGATCGTCATGCGGAAGTGCTGCTCTTCCTCGATCTCGACGGGCGTTTGCAAACCCAACAAATCCATCTGCATCCCGCCCGTTACGCGAAACGTCTCTTCAGCCGCGACGACGCGTCCCTTGGCTACATCGTAAAGAATCGTTCCCGCGGCGAGCGGCGTGCGAAACCCGGCGCCGACCACGCGAAGGCCAAGCCCGTTCGCGATCGCGGCCGGCGGCTGGTAGGCGACTTGCAACGCATAGGAGATCTTTCGCACGCCGTTCAGCGTCTCGTCGCATCGATAGTTGACCTGTCCCCGCCATTGGCCGAGCGGCCCCCATTGGTGCACGAGCGGCCGCGACCAGGTTTGGCCTCGTTGCAGATTTCCAGGCAGTTTCATCGCGGCGATCTGGGTCATCTCGCGCCAGCCGTCTTCATCCATCAGCGACGCCAACTGCAAAGACGCGCCGCCCAATCCGCCCTGTCCCACGGCCTGAATTTTTCCCGCGTCTCCCGCGAGTTTCGTCACGTCCCCCTTGTCGTCGAGCTTCCAGCGGAATTTCTTCCCCGGCAACTGCTTCACCGAATCGCTCAACAATCCGCGCGTCAGATCATCGGCTTGCAAAATCCTCGCATCCTTCGCCGTCTGCTCGATGGTCGTCGCTTCGCCCTGCCGTTCGTTGAACTCAAGGTCCGAAACGATGCGATACTGGAGAAGCGAACGCACCACGCTCCCCTGAACGCGATACGCGGGCTTTTGGGTGACTACGATCTCCTGTTCAACTCGGCGATTCTTCGCCGCTGGGATGGGCGGAGGAACTGGCGGCAGCATCGGTTTCGGCACGGCGGGAACGATCACCTTCTTCTCTTCCGGCTCCGGCATCGACTTGGGAATCAGCGGCTTGACAGGAGGTTCAACGGATGGCTCGGGCCGCGTTGGTTCGCTGCGGCTTGGATCGGAAAATGGCGGCATCGGTTCAACCGTTCGCTCCGCCGCCTTCTCGCCACGCTGCACAGGCGGAGCTTCCGCTTGAACTGTGACCACCTTCACAGGCGGTCTTGCAGGTTTGCTTTCCCACGGAAGCCAGAATGCGACCGCCACCGCCATAACCGCTCCGGCGCACGCCGCACCAATCCAGACCGCCATGTTGCGGCGCGATGGACGATCAGCGGGGGAAACGAGTAGCGCGGAAGCCGCCGGCTTGCGAGGCTTTTCCAATACTCCCATCGCGGGGACGGAAACGGGCCGCCCACATGCATCACACCTCGCCTCCCTCCCTGCTTGAGTGGGCGGCGCTTCGATGCGTGCTCCGCACGAACATGCAAATGCGATCGTCACGATGGACCCGATGTGAAAGGGCGAGCGAACAATCTCCGTCTCAAGATAGCAGATCGCCTCGGTCGGCAATTGCGGATCGGAAAAAGGATGTGGTACACTCGGGAAACCCCAATCCCGCGCGGAATGTCTCATGCCAAGCCCGCATCCTTCTTTCGATCGTCGCACATTCCTCGCGGCCGGGGGACTTGGCTACTTCGGGCTCAACCTCGCTCATCCTGCCGCATACGCCTCCGAATCCGCACGCCGACCGACGGCCAAATCGACCATCATGATTTGGCTCAGCGGCGGCGCCTCGCATATCGACACTTGGGACATGAAGCCCGACGCGCTCGCCGAGTATCGCGGGCCGTTTCGACCGAGGGCCACCAGTGCTCCCGGCATCTCGCTGTGCGAACATCTGCCCCATCTTTCGCGGCAAGCGCATCATCTCGCCGTCGTCCGCTCCGTCGGCGATCAAGGACGCGGCACCGGCGATCATCATGCGGGCTACTACTACAACCTCACCGGCCACGCCCCGGATCGCAGCTTCCACCAATTGCTCAACGCGCGGACTCCGTACGCCTCGGATTGGCCCTCGATCGCCGCCGTCGTGGGGATGAAACGAACGCCGCACCCCTACCTGCCCAATGCAGTCACGTTGCCGCACAAGGAGGGAGCGCCCGAGCATACCCGGCCGGGCCAGTTCTCCGCACGCCTGGGCATCGCGTACGATCCTGTCTTCGTGGAAGGAACGCGCGAACGGCACCTGGAATTCACCGTCCCCGCGCTCAGTCTCCGCGGCGATGTGTCGGCCGAGCAAATCGTCGCCCGCCGCGATCTGCTTCGTTCGCTCGATGAGGCACGCCGCAATGCCGAACGCGATCTGGCGATTCGCGATTACTCGATTCATCAGCGCCGTGCGTTTTCCCTGCTTGGTTCCAGCCGCACGCAGGAAGCATTCGATCTCCGCCGAGAGCCGGAAACCGTGCGGCTGCGCTACGGCCCGGGCATCAACGCCATGTCGATGCTGCTCGCCCGACGCTTGGTGGAAGCAGGCGTTCCGTATGTCACCGTCTTCTGGAAAGGCGATCGCGAACTCGATACCTTATGCAAGAGCGGCGGCGGATGGGACACGCATGGCAACAACTTCCACTGCCTGAGAGATCGCCTGCTCCCTGAGTTCGACCGCCCCTTTGCCGCATTGCTCGACGATTTGCATCAACGCGGATTGCTGAACCAGACACTCGTAGCCGTCACGAGCGAGATGGGCCGTCGGCCGCGGATCGGCGACCCTCGTTCCGGCGGAGCGGGCGGAGCGGGCGGAGCGGGACGCGATCACTGGACCGCGGCCCAGTCGGTGCTTCTGGCCGGGGGCGGCATCCGCGGCGGGCAGGTTTTCGGCTCCACCGATCGCCGGGCGGAGTTTCCCAACGACAATCCCGTGGGCCCCGAACACATCGCACGCACGATCTTCCATGCGATGGGAATCGACGACCTGCATGCGGTCGATCGCGAGGGCCGGCCCTTCCGACTCATGGAGGACGGCCGGCCTCTCACCGAACTGTTTTGACGCTCCAAGGGAGAAGTCGCCGTTTTTTCACTTGCGGCATACCTGGATCGGTCCCTACCCTTTACATCGCCAACTCTGTCATTCTTCCCTTCACGGGGCTTTTTCGATGTCGCGTTCCTGGGATGACGATCCGCGTCTGCGCCGAATCCGACGCGATGACTACGACGATTACGGCTCGCAAAGCCCCCGAAGCGGAGCCGTTACGACCATCGGCGTGCTTGGCATCGTCTACGGCTCGATCATGGCGCTCTTCGGGCTCTGCTTCCTCTTCTGCGGCATCGTGTCCTTCAGCGCCCGCAACAACAATTTCTTCTTCGCCCAAAACGCCCCGATCATGATCATCGTTTTCTCGATCGTGTCGCTGGGCGTGTCGCTGGGCCATATCTTCGGCGGCATCTACGTCATCCACCGCAGCAACTCGGCGCGCATCTTCATGCTCGTGCTCGCGGGCATCGACTTCCTCTTCGGCCTGCTCAGCATCGCCGGGATGATCTTCACGTTCTCGCAGCCTCAAGGCTTCGCCGGCAATCGCGACAATTTGGCCATGGGCCTGATCTTCCAGGTGCTCGCCTTGCTCGTGAACTGGGCATTCTCCATCTGCACCTTCATCGTGCTGCTCAATGGGAAGAATGCCGAGGAGTTCAGCTAGAGTAGTCCTCACGCTCCGCGTGAGGTCAGCGGCGATGCAAGGTCCGACGACGAGTGCTTTCGTGGCGACAAGTTTATGAACTTGTCGGAAGGGGCCGTCACACAGATATTTCGAACAAGTTAATAAACTTGTTTCCACAGCCGTCTGACCTTGCATCGCCGCTGTCCTCATGCGGAGCGTGAGGACTACTCCCCGATCAAGCCGGGATGGGGTCGATGTACTGGTAGAACACGTTTCTCTGCCGCGGCGTGTATCCCGCTTCGCGGATCGCGTCGCGGATTTGCTGCAGCGTCAGATGATGGACCGTCCCCGCGGAGGCGACGACGTTCTCCTCGATCATCAGGCTGCCCATGTCGTTGGCGCCATAAAGCAACGCGAGTTGGCCCACCTTCAACCCCTGCGTCACCCATGACGATTGGATGTTGGGGATGTTGTCCAGGTAGAGCCGGGCGATGGCTTGCGTTCGCAGATACTCGAAGGAGCCCACGGCGGGCAGGTGGCCCAGTTCGGTGTTCTCGGGCTGCAGCGTCCAGCAGATGAAAGCGGTGAACCCGCCCGTTTCATCTTGAAGGCGGCGCAGGCGATCCAGCGTTTCGACCCGCTCGGCCAACGTCTCGATGTGGCCGAACATCATGGTGCAGGTGGACCGCCCGCCCAGTTCGTGCCAGGTGCGATGCACTTCGAGCCATTCGTCGGTGAGGCACTTGTTTTTCGTCAACGCCTTGCGAACTCGATCGACGAGGATTTCGCCGCCGCCGCCCGGCAAGCTGCCCATGCCGGCGTCCTTGAGCCGGCGAAGCACGTCCTTGAGCGGCAATTTGTTCAGCTTGTGGAAGTGCCAAATCTCGGCCGCGCTGAAGGCATGCAGGTTGAAGTTGGGATATCGCGACTTGAGGTCGCGGAGCAGCTCTTCGTACCATTCGAGCTTCAGGGTCGGATGGTTGCCGCCTTGCAAGAGCGCCTGATCGCCGCCCAGCGCGATCGTTTCCTCGATCTTGCGATGCAGTTCTTCGCGCGGCAGCACATAGGCATCCGCATCGCCCGACTTGCGATAGAACGCGCAGAAATCGCATACGGCCGCACAGACATTGGTGTAGTTGATGTTGCGGTCGATGTTGTAGGTTCGGATCGGCTCGGGATGCAGCCGCCGCGTGACCGCATCCGCCGCACGACCCAGCTTCGGCAGGTCTTTGCTGTCGAACAGGGCAACGCCTTCTTCGAAGGCGAGCCGTTCGCCGGCGACTGCTTTTTGGAGGATGTTATCGATCATGGCTTCAATTCCATCAATGCGAGCGTGTGGTTTGGGCGGCACGCCCTGAACGTAGTGAAGGGCGTGGAAGCGGTGCTGACGCAGTATCCAATTCGCAATGAGTTTCGGATGCTTCACCACGCCCTTCACTACGTTCAGGGCGTGCCACCCGAACCACAGCATTCGCCTCTACATCGACGTGGCGAATGGCTGGCGAATCGCGATTCGCGCTGCTTGCGGCACCAAACCTAGCGAGGCGGCGAGGTCGCGGAACTTTTGCATCCCCGCCTGCTCGCGTGGCCCCAGATCGAACCGCAGCACGTTCGCCAGATAGCGCCGACAGAATCCCGCATCCAATCCAAGCCGTCGTGATTCGCGGGCCGCGATCGGGCCGACCGCCGCCAGGCCGCGGCGTTTGGCTTCCTCCAATGCTTCGGGGACGTTGCCCAAATCCGCACCAGGGCGGACTGCCCAAGCAGCGAAAACGAAGGGCAAACCGGTCCACTCGTGCCATTCCTGCCCGAGGTCGTAAGCATGGGCGAAGACAGGAAGGCAGGCGTGCATCGCCCGATCGCCGATCAGAAGCACAGCGTCCGTTTCGAGCTTCTCGGGGTCCGCGTCGATCGGCAACGCCTCCACTCGCGGCGACACGCCATAACGATGCCGGAGGATCGTTTGGGTAAGGGCCGCACTGGTGCGCGATCCCTCATCGAGAGCGACGCTGCGGATCCGCGGCCAAGGTACTCGGCTGAAGAGCGTCACGCTCAACACCGGGCCATTGCTCGCAATCGAGATGTTGGGCAGCAACTCGTAGTTGCCGGCGCGGAAATACTCGACGATGGGAATGAGAGCGACATCGAGATCGTCGGCAGCCAGGCGGTCGGCGAGCCGGCTGGGCAGGTCGAGGATCAGCTCCGCCTCCGGCGCGAGCGATTCCAGATCGTGAATGAGGGGCTTCGTGTTCAGATAGCTGACCGCCCCAATGCGGACCGGCTGCACGGCAAATCCTCCGGATTTCGCGTCTTGGCCATTGTAGGAAGGCACTGACGCGGGGCTGCCTGACGAACCGCAAACCGGGCCGCGAGATAACGCGATTCGCAGCCGGTCGTCGGCTATCATGTTCGCAACGATCCCCCTCCGGAGCGCTGCCATGAACTCCGCCGATCAGGAACGCCTGCACCTGGATGTCGAAGCTTTCTGCCAGGAACTTCGGCCTTACGAGGAGCTGGCCTACGTCGAACAGCGTTTCAACGAACATCTGCTCCGGCTGGCCCGCAAGCACGACCTCCTCGGCATGCCGGTCCCGCGCGAGTATGGCGGACGCGGCGCCGATGCGGCGACGTATGCGCGGGCACTCGTTCGCATCGGCCGGGAGGGGACCGGCGTCCGCACCTTTTTCTCGGGGCATTCATCGATCGGGCAGTATCCGCTGCTCATGTGGGGAAACGAAACGCAGAAGCGAAAGTATCTCCCGGCTACGTGCCGCGGCGAAATCGTCATGGCTTTCGGCCTCACCGAGCCGGAAGCCGGAAGCAATCCGCTTGAGATGCAGACGACCTACGAAACGCATGGCGACCGGTTTGTATTGAACGGCGTGAAGTACCTCATCTCGAATGCGGGGATCGCGCATCTTGTCGTGGTGTTCGCCTACCCGAAGGACGGCAAGCGGATCTCCGCGTTTCTGATTGAGACGAATCGTCCTGGCGTCGAGCGCGAGGATCTCGTCGCCAAGATGGGCATGCCGACCGCGAACACCGGCATGTTCGAGTTGCGAGACTACGAGGCCCCGCTGGACGCCATGCTCGGTATCGAAGGGGAAGGCTTCCGCATCGCGATGAAGACGCTGGCGAGCGGACGGCTCAGCGTCGCGGCGGGATGTCTGGGCGTGATCGAAGACTGCCTGGCTGAATCGATCCAGTATGCCCGCGATCGCAGCCAGCATGGCAAGGCCATCGCACGCCATCAACTCGTGCAGGAACACCTCGCCGAGATCGAAATGGCCCGCCTCACCAGCGAAGCGGTCGTCATGCAGGCGGCACATGCGAAGGAAGAATCCATGCGTTCCCCTTCAGATGAAGTCAAGGAAGCGAAAGCGGATTTGCTTGCCGCGCAGGCGAAACTCCATGCGTCGAACGCGGCGTGGAACGCGGCCGATCGGGCGGTTCAAATCTTCGGCGGCCGCGGGTGGTCCACGCTGTATCGGCCCGGCCGGCATTTGCAGGACGTGCGCGTGTGCCGAATCTACGAAGGGACCGACGAGATTCTGAAGCTGAAGATTGCCGCGGCGTTGCTTGGGAAGCAGTACGAAGCGTTCAAATGAAACGCGCGTGATAGGTGGCGAGGTCCGCCGCGGAGACGTCGCCGCCGCGGAGGACGAGAAGCCAACTCGCGAACCGCCTGGTAGGTGAACGGCGACACCTTGGGCGCTCCGAGCGTCCGAGCGATGGAGGTGATCGCCGGCAGCTCCACGATGTCGCGGCGGCGAGGCTTTGTGCCATCGCGTCGGCGCCCTGCGTTTCGACGCCGATGATCTTGGTCTGCGGCTTGATGCTGCCTCTGGCAGATCAGATCGAGCGCGAGTTGCATCACGGTTCTCTGCAGAAGTATCCAAGCCCAGGGGCGAGCGCAGCGAGTTCCTGAGTTCGGAGCGTCGGAAGCGTGGTACGTTTGCGGTCTGGAACCCAGGAACTCGCTGCGCTCGCCCCTGGGCTTTGAAGGTTCCGTCAGTCCGCCGCAGCGTTGCGGAAGAGGAAGGACGCCAGCATGTATGAAACGTACATGCCGACCGTAATTCCGTAGCCGATGACGCCGACCACCAACACGATGCAGCTTGCCCCTGCTCCTCGAGCCACGGCCGCAATGACGACCGCAATAATGAAGGCAAGCACGCCGTAACCAAGGTACATGCACCCGAAAATCATCACGGTCCTACCTCGCCGCTCAAGATCGCCGTCACGTGCCTGACCGACTTTGGCGAACGTCAGCCCGACCAAGATCATGTGAACGCCGGCAAGAATGCCGCTAAGGATCAAGCAAATGCCCGTGAACATCGGGGCGATCATCAACGTTCCAAGCATCGACATGAATCCGAAAAGGAACAACATTCCGAGAAGGATCAGAGACGTCAATGCGAGGCCCCAACCGTGTTTTTTGGCCAAGCCCAAGAAGAAGCAATGTCCGACAAGCATTCCGATGTACCCGCAGGCGGTCGCGAAGCCGGCAAGGAACACAATGATTCCCGCCAAGGGCATCAGGGCGGGCGAACGAGCAGCTTCAGCGATGAACACGAACAGCAAGCCGAGGGAATAAAGGCCGATTCCCACCAGCACGATGATGGCGCCGATCTTGTTGATGAGGGCGCCGACGGCCACCTTCCCCCAGTTCGTTTTGTCCTTTTTGGGACGGCCATCGTCATCCCGGCGACCCTTGCGGCGCGGGCGGTCGTCGTCGTAGTCGTCATCATCATCATCGCGCCTGCCTCGGCGCGGGCGATCGCCGTCATCGTCGTCCCGACGCGATCGCGGGCGGTCGCCGTCTTCGTCCGCACGGCTGCGGCCGGCATCGCGCTTGGGCGGGCCTGCCACCACTTCCACTTCGTCCAACTCCTCCTCTGCAGCGGGGATCGTCATGATCGTCGCGCATTTGGTGCACTTCGCCTTGCGCCCCGCCTTGTCGGCGCCGACGCGCATGGCTTGGCCGCACTTCGTGCAGTTGAACGTGATCGTGGACATGGAACCTATCGCTTAAGGCGTCCTCCGGGCGTAGGGATGCCGGGCGGACGCGGTCAATCTTCCGGCTTCAAATGCGGCTCCAGCGCTTCCTTCAGGGCGCCGCACACCAAGGCCGTGCGAACGATGAAACCCACCAGGAACCCGAACCACAAAGCATAGAGGACGCGGAGCACCTTCACCATCACCGGCGAAGTGCCGGCCAAGGAAAGGATGAAGTAACAGACGACGATATACAGCAGACCGAACCCCAGTTTCTGATAGCCGATCGCGTTTTGCTCCAAATACGGATCCTTCATCGCTCTCGCGCACGAACGGATGTAGATGCCGATGAAGATCGGCTCCAAATAGCGGATCAGGATGAACATGAGCGACAAGAACACTTCCATCATCGGCATGCCCGACCAAAACACCTGCAACGGCACGCGCCGCTCCATGTTGAAATCCGCCGATGCCATCTCCGGCCCAATCAATGGCACCATGGTGTACCCGAAGGCGCCGATGATCGGCAGGAACACGAAGATGAAATACACGAGTTGGTTGATTGCCGAGAAAATGATCAGAGTGAGGGCTTGGCCCTTGGCGCCGTACGCATCGGGGGCGCCTCGCATCATCAGAATGTAGGCGAAGATCCAGCATCCGGTTTGGATCCAACCGCAGATTTGGCTGGCGACCAGGATGCCGACATTCACGCCGTGGAAATCGGACCCGCCTACCATGGCGACGATGAACGCGATCCGATTCGTCGGCTCGTGTGCTCCGACCTCCAGCGGCTCGTCCACCTGCTGAAGCAAAAACTCCGCGACAGGGCGAGCGTATTCCGGCCCCTGCACCAGCCCGAGAAACAGGTAAAGTCCATACAGCGCCTGGGCGAGACCCCAGAAACAGACGCCGGCAGTGACCATGGTCATGCCGAAGTTGACCGAGCCCCACTGCTCCAGGTCGCCGATGCTGCGGCGGCGGACCTTAATGATCAGTTTTTTTTCTTTTTTCTTCGGCCCCTCCACCTTCTTTTCTTCGACCTGGGCTTCGACGAGCCCGTACGACCCGCCGTCGTCATCGTCATCGTCCTGCTTCATGCGCGGAGGTTCGATGACGGCGCTGCACTTTGGACAACGCCCCTTGGTCCCCGGAGCAGGGACGGGGTTCGGTTCTCCGCATCGTGGACACGGAATCATGTACCCACACCTCGATAGGCTTGCAATCGGCGGTCATTCTAAAAGAATTCCCGCGCTGATTCACCCGCAAAGGGAAGAAAAATCGGCGATTCCGGTCCTTCGTTCGCGGACGTTCTACCAATGCACTGAGAGCTTCTTGCAGCGGGGGAATGGCATGACGAAGGAAGACGCCTACAACCAGGCACGCGTTCGGGTGGCGAATCATGCGAACTTCCGAACGGAAGGGACGTATGTCCTCTACTGGACGCAGATCTGCCGCCGGCTCGAACGCAACCATGCGCTCGACTACGCCGCGGACGTGGCCCGCCGCTTCGGCAAGCCGCTGGTCGTCTACGAAGGGCTGAAGCTTGGGTATCCCTGGGCGAACCAGCGGCTTCACCGCTTCATCCTCGAAGGAATGCTCGACAGCCGAGCCGTCGCGAAGAAACTTGGCATCCACTACTGGCCTTTCGTCGAAACGCCCGACCATGCGGGACGCGGCCTGCTGCGAAAGCTCGCGGGCCAAGCGGTAGCGGTCATTACCGACGACTTCCCGTGCTTCATCATCCCCGAGCAGACCGAGGCGCTCGCCAAGAAGACCGATACGCCCGTCATCGCCATCGACGGCAACGGCATCATCCCGATCGCGAACTATGGCCCCGTCACTTCCGCCGCCGCTCACCTTCGCCATCGGGTGCATCGGCAGTTCGCCGAGGCATGGCTACATCGAGCGGAGCGGAAACCCAAACTCGACGCGATTCTTTGCGGTCCCGTCGATCCGCCTTTCGATCTCTGGGAGGAGACGGACCTCGACCGCTTCCTGCCCACGCTCCCGCTCGACGACGTACCCCCCGTGACGAACCGCGTCGGCGGATCGGTGGCCGCACGTCGCCGGCTCAAGGATTTCGTCCGCAAACAGCTTGCTGGATATGCGACTGATCGCTCGCCCCCCTCGGCTCCCGACAAGGGCCATGCCAGTCGGTTGAGTCCCTACCTGCACTTCGGCCATATCAGTGTGGAGGAAGTGGTGGAAGAGGTGCTCGATGCCGCAGGGGACTTCGACCTGGAGGGACTTGCCGCTCGAAAACGGGGCAAACGCGACGGCTTCTACAGCGACAACGCCGACGTCAATTCGTTCCTCGACGAAGCCATCACGTGGCGCGACCTCGGCTATCACTGGCACCGGCATCGCCGAGGCGACACCGGCAGCTTGAAATCCGCGCTGCCTGAGTGGGCATTGAAGACGCTGGCCGATCACGCCAACGATCCGCGCCCCGTCGTCTACAGCCTCGAAGAATTGGAAGCCGGCGATACGTACGACGAACTGTGGAACGCCTCGCAGAAAGAGCTAGTCGCGACCGGTTCGATCCACAACTACATGCGGATGCTCTGGGGCAAGAAGGTTCTCGAGTGGAGCAAGACGCCCGAAGACGCCTATCGCGCCCTTGAGCACCTCAACAACAAATACGCGCTGGATGGCCGCAATCCGAATTCCTATTCCGGCATCCTCTGGTGCTTCGGCCTCTTCGATCGACCCTGGTCGGAGCGAAAGATCTTCGGCAAGGTTCGCTACATGTCGTCGGACAGCGCCGCGAAGAAGTTCGATCTCGAGGGCTACCTGGAATATGTCCGCCAACTGCAAGCCTGACGCTTTGACATCTATTGACCGTCAAGATGCAAATGCTCGCGGATACCACCGGACAGACGGCGGCAGCGAACCCTCCCCTCTCCCCCGCATGGACCCCCTTAAACCGTGCAGCCAAGTGGCCGCGGGGGAGAGGGTGCCTGAAAGGCGGGTGAGGGGTGCTTCGGGGATCAAAGAGCGACAGGCCAGAGCAACCAATCACAAGCGGCGTTTTCACGTCTTGGCCTTCGGAAACTCCCCTCACCCGGCCTACGGCCACCCTCTCCTCCGCAGTCACTTTCCTGCATGGGTTGACCGGGATCCATGCGGGGGAGAGGGGAGGGTTCGCTGCCGCCGTCTGTCCGGTGGTATCGCTGCGCTCAACCACCGGCTAATCGCTGCGACGCCTTCAGCGTCAATCGCTGCATCTTCTGCGGTCGTCCCCGCGAGCATTCACTCCCTAACGGCCAATAACCATCGAACCGTCTGATGCCGATTTTGCTCCAATCACAGCTTCAGTCGACTAAAGATCGAGACTGACGAAACACTTCGACCTCCGCGCGACAAGGATCGCTCGGAGGTCGATTGATTGGATGCCGATGGAGTCGCTTTCACACCATTGCGGAAAGTTCGTTCTCATTGAGAGGGCGAAGGAATTCGCAGCCGACATGCCAGGTGCCGTCGGATAGATCCTGCGTGTGCACGACGCGTGCCTGCAAGGTACGCTGCCGGCCGCCTAGCATCACGTCGACGGCCAGATAGGTGCCCGCACGGAAGGGGTAGCAAAGATTGAGGCCGATGCCCGATCGCGAAATATCGCAGACCGTGGCTCCCCAATAAAGCGATCCGTCCCCTTCGACTTGCCGCGACGTCGCTTCGATGCCGATGTTGTGGCGTTCATCGGTACGCCGATCAAGATCGAGTCGAGACTTGAACGGCTGAACCATTACGGCAGCGGACATGGCGACAACCCTTGGGACGGAGGGGAATCCGAAACAAACGTAGATCACCCCCTTCCCCGAGTCAAACCGCTGCAAACTGCAAAGTCGGAATTGCCGGTACGATTGGCGAAACCCTGATGGAATTGACGAATCTGCCGTCGCCTTGTTCTTTCGCTTCTATGTAGCCCTCTCGCTCCGCGAGAGGTAAGCGGAAGAATGCCGTGCCGTCGTAGGGTTCGCTGCCGCTTACCTCTCGCGGAGCGAGAGGGCTACATAGGAAGCTACTTGAGCTTGTCCGCGAACTTCTGCCGCAGCTTCGCGACCTTTGGCGAGACCACCGCCTGGCAGTATCCCTGCTCCGGATTGTTTCGGTAGTAATGCTGGTGATATTCCTCCGCCTGCCAAAACTTCGGGGCGGGCGTCAATTCCGTCACAATCGGTTTTCCCCAGATCTTGGCGTCATTCAGGTCCGCGATCGTCGCTTCGGCGATCTGGCGTTGCTCGTCGTTATGCCAATAGATGACGCTGCGATACTGCGTCCCCTCGTCCGCCCCTTGGCGGTTCCGAGTCGTCGGATCGTGGACGGCAAAGAAGATTTCGAGCACTTCGCGATACGTGATGACGCTGGGATCGAACGTCACCTCAACGACCTCCGCATGCCCGGTGTCGCCGGAACAGACTTGACGGTAGGTCGGCTGACCGTTCTTGCCGCCGGCGTATCCCGACATGGCACTCTCGACGCCGCGGACTTGCTCGAACACGGCTTCGATGCACCAGAAGCAACCGCCGCCGATCGTGGCGACTTCGCGATTCCGAGTCATGATGTTCTCCTCCACGGAATGTCCGAAGGCATTATTCGCGTGGCCGGCGCGATTCGTCGTCGATTTGACGCGAAGAACTGCCGCGCGGTTCCGGCGGTTTGGTCGGCGCATCGCTCGGAAGCACCCAGCGGAACGCCTGCACCACGATGAAAATGCCGAACGTCGCGGGGATCAGCCAGCCCGCTTTCGGCAACCAGACCGACAGGATCAAGAGAGCGACGCTGAGCCAAATCATGCTGCAGCCGACAAGCGTCATCGTGCCTTTGAAACTCGCTTCTTCCGTCGCTTCCTGCAGGTCGAGCGTCTGGCTTTTGCGTCGAGCGATGCTGCGGCGAAAATTGTCGTCCAGTTCCAGAGCGCGAATCTCGTCCATCCATCCGAGGGCGATCTTCGCATCCGAAAGCGACTCGGTGGCGACCACGCCGGGCCTCGGCGGGCTGCGTCTTGCCGTCTCCACTCGGGCCAGCGCGACTTCAAAGGCGTCGATCATGCGGGGCCAAGGATCGAAGGTCGGATACTCCTCGCTCCGGACGACGCCGTCGGCATCGACCCCTTCCCAATGAGCGGGGCCGGGCCATCCTTGCGGGAAGACTAACGTGCTGCGATGGGTCGTCGTCACCAGCGCGAATCGCAGCGAAGGTTCCGCCTGCCTCGGCAATCCGGTGACCTGAAACAACCCGCCCGAACGAAAGATGCCCGTTGCCACAAATGGATGCCCCGGGGTCGGCTCCTCGGTCGGCGTCATCGCGAAGATTTCGACGATCTCGCCGCCGGCCATGCGCAAAACATCCCACCCAGGCACGCCCGGCTTCGCATCGACGTCGGTGAAATCGAGCAGCACTTCCTCGACCGCGCCGATCTCCGCTTCTAGAATTCGCCAACCGCCAGGTGTCCCCGGCGGATAGGCGCGGGCCGCATCGATGAGCCGCAACACGCCGGGATGCACGGACCACGGCATCAGCGGCATGAGAACGGTGCGGACGTCCGACTGGATCATGCCCGCTTCGTAAGCCAGGTCCGGCGACGGATCAGCAGGGTGAATGCTAACGACATGACGTTCGGCCTGAAGGCAACGCCGCAAGATGGTCGCCCGATTCGGCCCCATCGCCGCGACGATCACCGCTTCGACGGCAGGATCGGCGAGCACTTCCTCAAGGTCGAGCTGGCGAGGCACTTCGAGGGCGAAGCGGCGCAGAATGTCGGCGCCTTCGACAGGCCCGCAATACGCATGGACGGCATGCCGCCCCGATTCGTGCAGAGCCCGGGCGAAAGCCAGGCCGTCCGGATGATCGCCGATCAGTGCAAAACGCATGGGGTGAGGATATGCAAACCAAGCGAACGTGGTGCTGCTTGCACATGCTTCATAGCACGTTCGGCGTTTCAGTAAGGCGCCAATCCAAGGTGAATCCGATGCCCTAGCCGCTCCAAGAGGCCAAGCAATACTTGGTAATTAGGAATGATGGACAAGTGAAGCTGCATGAGGTGGCCCCGGCCGTAGAAGCAGAAGCTGCCGTTAGAGATCGCAAAGTTGCTGATTTCGCTCCATGCGTAATCTTGGCTGAACATTCTTAGCCCTTTCGGCGTGATCTCGACCGGACCGAAAGCGTGGATCTTGCCATCCGCCGGGTCGGTTTCCGCGAGAAGGTGGCTAGTCACAAACTGCTGCACCTGCTGAGCGAGTTGGTCGTAGTCCGTCAGCGAATGATTGAACCGAAGCTCCCGTCCTTCGTGAAGCACAAGGCGAAGCAGAGAACTTCGGTTCCAATCGTTCGGATCCTCGCTTCGTTGCAAACTGAAGATGTCGTATCGCCAGACTTCACGGATGTCCGACCATGGACACCACTCCTCGACGGCCCCTGCTCCCCAAGCGATGCCTTCATCGAAAACAACGACCTTTCGGACTCCGAAACGCAGACGCCAAATGAACGGCTGGATCAAGACGATGAATCCGAGGCCGATCGCCCCAAAGACGAGCAATTCCCGCAAGTGACTATCGCCTCGCATCAGAAGCGCGGGAATGCCGACAAGCCCCCCTGCGAAAATGATGGCACCCCACAGAAACGATTTGTTCCACACGGCAACAAATCGGCCCATGTCGAAGTGGTGTTCCGAGCAGTATCGCCAGTTTTCCACTGCATGCCCCCTCGAATTGATCCGTGGAAAAAGATACGCCTGAATGAGGGCAAATGAAACGGCTGGACTTCAACTCACGTCGCGTGGGCCATCACTTCGAGTTGCACCAAGCTGCGTTTCTGCTCCTTCTCAAGGTACTCGCGCCCCTTCTTCACGTTGACGTGGTCCCAGGGGAGCACTTCGTCGATCGGGCGGTTGCGTTGCGAGTACCACGCGGTATCGATGCCGAGGTCGGCGAACGTTTGCTTCCAGAGTTCAGGCTTGAAGCATTCGCGCCAACCATCCAAACGGGCGCCGCGTCGCCAGGCTTCTTCCAGTGCGGGAGCGACACGGCGGTCGCCGCGGGTGAGCACGCCTTCGAGCATGCTGATTTCGATGTCGTGCTGCTTGATCTTCACCGCGCGGAAGCGGGCCGACTTCTTGCGTAGGTAATCGCCTGCCCAGCGCAGATACTCGGGCGTCTGCATCCCGTTCCACTGATAGGGCGTGTGCGGCTTCGGGATGAAGTTCGACACGGATGCGGTCACATCCATGAAGCGCCCCTTCACCTCTTTGCCGACGCGCGAGATCGTCTCGGCCATGTCCACGATGCCGTCGAGATCGACCTGGCGTTCGCCCGGCAAGCCGATGAGATAGTAGAGCTTGACCCGTTGCCAGCCGTTCTTGAACGCCTCACGGCAACCTTCGATCAGGTCCTCGTTCTTCACCGGCTTGCGGATTTGCACCCGCATGTCGTCGCGGGCCACTTCCGGCGCCAGCGTGAGGCCGGCTTTGCGAGCGCCCTTCATGAGATTCGGAACGTTGCGAAGCTGATGCGTGATCCGCAAGCTGGGCAACGAAATGCTGACGCCGAGCGGGCTGAACACTTCCTGCATCCGCTGCACCAGTTTTTCGAACTCAGGATAATCGCTGGTGCTCAGGCTCAGCAGCGAAATCTCGTTGTGCCCCGTGTTGCGGTAGCTTTCGAGCGCCGACTGCACGATCGTTTCCACGGAGCGCGTGCGCAAGGGCCGTTTGATGACGGTCGATTGGCAGAATCGGCACTGCCAGGGGCAACCGCGCATGATTTCGATCGCGATCCGGTCGTGCGGCGTTTGCACGAAAGGAACCACCGGCTTCGTCGGCAGGGGGATGTCGTCGAAATCCTGCTGGATCGTGCAGGCCATGATTTCGCGAGGCACATCGCCGCGGATGCGGTTCATCGAAGCGAGCGTGCCGTCCGCCTTGTACTCGGGCACGTAAAACTGCGGAGCATACGCCCATGTCGTGCTGCCGACGACCTCGGCCAACATGTCGGCTCGCCGGCGTTTGCTGAAGTCTCCGTCGCGAATCGCCCGCTCCTTCAAGGCCATCCATTTTTCCATGATCCACGGCAAGCTTTCCTCGCCGTCGCCGATGACGAACAAATCGACGAAGGGGGCAAGCAACTCCGGATTCTGCGCCCCCGGCCCCCCCGCGATCACCAGCGGATGCCGCAGGTCGCGATCCTCCACATGCAGCGGAATGCGGCCCAAATCGAGCATGGTGAGGACGTTGGTGTAGCACACCTCGTATTGCAGCGAGAAGCCGAGGATGTCGAAATCGCAAAGCGGCGTGAAGGTTTCGAGGCTGTAGAGCGGCAGGTTGCGCTGGCGGAGTTCCGCTTCGAAGTCGAGCCAAGGAGTGAACGCGCGTTCGCAGGCCCACTGCAGATCGCTGTTCATGATCGAGTAGAGGACCTGCAAGCCGTGATGGCTCATGCCGAGCGTGTAGGCATCGGGGAAGCACATGCAGAGCTTGCCGCGAACGTCGCGGTGATTTTTGACGACCGCATTGAGTTCGCCGCCCAAATACTGCGCGGGCGTCTGCACCCGCTGCACGAATCGGCCGACGGCATCCTTGAGCGCACGATTCAACATCTTCCCGGCTCCGAAATCAGGAGTAAGCAGCTGATGTTTTTATAGCAGCCGCCCCGCCCGCCGCTTGCGGCTTAAGCTAAGCCGCAAGCGGTGATCGCGGAATGTGGACGCTCGGGGATGTACGCGTTCATTCAGGCGGAACGCCACGGAGGGCGTTCCCTACAGCGAACCATCATCGGGGCCGTCGGTTTCCCCACGTCATTCGCGTTTTTTCGTTTCACGGCAGACTTTGCGCCAAGTGCCGATATAATCGCCTCCGAACTTGGATTCCCCTCCGTAACGTATGGTCGCCGACCCGCGCTTGCTCGTAGCGTCTCGGCTGACAAGGAGATGCGCATGGCTGACGGCACACCTGGATCGCTTACGCCGCCCGCTGCCCCGTGGACGCGGCTGTTTTCCGCCTTCCGCATCGCTCTGGACCTCAAGAACCTCATCCTCGCCGCCGCGGGCATTCTCGCCACCGCAGCTGGCTGGTATCTGCTCTCGGTCGCGTTTTACACGAATGTTCGACCGACGTTCAACGCGTCGGAAACGGACGTCAAAAAGCGGCAGGCGGCATGGAAGGATGCGAAGATCGATCGCGACCGATGGAACTTGCTCCATCGCCTTGCCGGTCACAACAGCCCCCCCGTCACCGTCGATGCCTTGGACGTCGCGCCGAATTATGAGGTCTATGAACGCCTCAATGCCATTGTTCAGGGTGTGGCGTGGGCGAATAAAGCCATCGAATTCAAGGAAGGAGAATTCGGATTCGGCTCGACATTCCTTCGCGCCAAGGACCCTGCGATCCTCAAGGAACTGCAAAAAGGAGCCTTCCGGCTTGGTTCGTTAGTCTTCAAGCAAGGTAAAGACTCGGAAACGATCGAGTTCCCCAATGGCGCCAGCATTGAAGTGGTCGGAGTTGCCACGCCATTAAAGACTTCGTTCGAGGCAGCCAAGTCCCTCGAATCGTTCCGTCTTGCATACGCGAACGAAGATGCCGGAAAACAAGCAATTCTTCTCTACGAAGCCGTCCTTCTCAAGCCCTACGCCATGCCTGGAGGAAAGTATCGTACCCTCCCGTGGTTCGAAGACCGCGGCGAAAACCCCTTTCTGCTGGTTAGTCGCGCCATCGCAAGCGCTGAGGGCAAAAAGACGGATACGCGCGGGCTTGGCCAGACCTTCCTTGACCAAATCGAGGTTCTCTTCGAACCGCTCGCCAAACTGCTCTCGCCCGTCATCACGTTCTTCTCGCCGCAAGCGAGCGGGTTCCGCAATCGGACCTACTTGATCCTCGTGACGCTGTGGGCCCTGGCAGTGTGGGGCTTTTTCGGCGGAGCAATCAGCCGTATCGCGGTGGTGCAGGCCGCTCGCAACGAGAAGGCGCCGCTGACGGAGGCCCTCGCCTTCGTTCGCCAGCGATTCATTTCGTACTTCAGCGCTCCGGTGATGCCGCTGGTTCTCGTCCTGGTCGTCATCCTGCTGCTCGCGATCTTCGGAACCGTCGTCGGTTGGATTCCCTGGGTCGGCGAAATCCTGTTCGCTGGCTTGCTGTGGCCGCTCGTCATCATTGCGGGCTTGGTGATGGCAGTCGTGCTCGTCGGCCTCATCGGTTGGCCGCTCATGAATCCGACGATCTCGGCCGAGGGCTCCGACAGCTTCGATGCCCTGAGCCGGTCGTACAGCTACGTCTTCCAGAAGCCGTGGCATTACCTGTGGTATTCGGTCGTGTCGCTGCTTTATGGCGCCGCGCTCGTCTTCTTCGTGGGCTTCATGGGATCGCTGATCGTCTACCTCGGCTCGCTCGGCTTCAGCCAAGCTCCCGGATTGGTGTCGGAGGAGGCGAAGAACGATCGCTCGCCGGCGTATCTCTTTCAGTACGCTCCGACCTCGTTCGGCTGGCGCGACCTGCTGCTCCACGAAAACCCGCACGCCACGCTCCAGGGCGATGGGCACTATCACCTGAGCGAAGACTACATCAAGAACATGAGCATTCCGAATTACATCGGCGGCTTCCTGGTTTCGGCCTGGATTTGGCTCGTGTTCATGCTGGTGCTCGGCTTCGGCTACAGCTACTTCTGGACGGCCAGTTCCATCATCTACCTGCTGATGCGAAATCGCGTAGACGAGACCGACACCGACGAGGTGTATCTGGACGACGAGGACTTGACGCCTCCGTCGTCTCCGACTCCCGCAGCCCCGGCGACGCCTGCTGCCGTTCCGGCCAAGCCGGGAACGGTGAGCCTCAACGTGGTCCAAGGGCCGCCGCCATCGCCCACGCCGGTCGCGACGGTGTCGCCGGTCCACACGCCCGCGGTGGCGCCCATCACCCCGGTGGTCGCGCCGACGATTCCGATGTCGCCCCCGCCGCAGGATGTTCCGCCGCGGGTTTCCGAGCTGCCGACGCCGCTCCCCGAAGCGAAACCCGTTTCGGAGGATCTTCGCCGCGACGTGCCCTAATCGGCCTCTTCCTCCCCTCTCCCCCTGGGGGAGAGGGGTTGGGGGTGAGGGGGCGACGCGGCGGGAGGTTCACTCTTCTCGGCGGATGTGAATAAACAACGGCGGACGATCCCCAGGGTGCGCTGCGCTTACCCTGGGGCTTGGCGGACAACAACGAACGTCAGCAACGCTTTCTCCCCTCACCCCCAACCCCTCTCCACAAGGGGGAGAGGGGAGCCGGAAGGCAACCATTCGATGGCGCGTCCCGTAACGCTGTTCACCGGGCAATGGACGGATCTGCCGTTCGAAGACCTCGTTCCGCGACTTCGCGAATGGGGCTATCAGGGCGTCGAACTCGCATGCTGGGGCGATCACTTCGAGGTGCAGCGGGCCCTCAGCGAAGACGAATACTGCCAATCCAAGCTCGACCTTCTTGCCCGCCACGATCTGCAGCTTTCCGTCTTGAGCAACCATCGCGTGGGGCAGGCGATCTGCGACCGCATCGAGCCGCGGCACCAACGCATCCTGCCGGAATACGTCTGGGGCGACGGCGATCCCGAAGGCGTGCAGCAACGCGCAGCCGAGGAGATGCTGGCCACCATTCGCGCCGCCCAGCGACTTGGAGTCGGCGTCGTCTGCGGATTCTCCGGCTCCCTGCTTTGGGCCGGCATCACGGGCTACCCGCCGCCGACGTCGGAGCATATCGACGACGGCTATCGCGATTTCGCGGAGCGATTCGCGCCCATCCTCGATGCGTGCGGCGAAGCCGGCATTCGCTTCGCCCTCGAAGTGCATCCGGGCCAGATCGCCTTCGACATCGTCTCGGCCGAGATGGCGATCGAGGCCCTTGATGGCCGTGAGGAATTCGGATTCAATTTCGATCCGTCCCACTTTCACTGGCAAGGAATCGACCCTACGGAATTTCTGCGGCAATTTCCGGATCGCATCTACCACGTCCACATGAAGGACACGGCCTTGCAACTCGATGGCCGCAACGGCCTGCTGAGTTCATGGCTGCCCTACGGCGACCAACGCCGCGGCTACGAGTTTCGCGCCCCCGGACATGGCGGCGTCGACTGGGAAAACCTGATCCGCTCGCTGGATCGCATCGGCTATGAAGGGCCTCTCTCGGTCGAATTCAGCGACCCGGACATGGACCGCGATTACGGGGCGGAGAATGCCGTGCAATTCATCAAGCGATTGGACTTCGAGCGCCGTCGCCGCTGATCGGCTCTTTTTGATCGCAGCTGCTTTAGTCTGGAGGTCTGGCCGTGGAGCCCGTCATCGAACCTCAGCCCCGCCAATCGGGCATCGCCTGGATTGCCATGGCCGTCGCGGTTTCCGCCGTGTGCGGTTCCATTTACTTAAGCGTTGGGCTCAATCAGAAGACCTGCACGCTCTGCCTTTACGAACGCGCTTTCGCGATGGGAGCGGCCGCGGCCCTCTTTCTCGGCGTGTTCGGAAGCCGTTCGCCACGCGGCACGGCGAGTCTCTTGGCGCTGCCGATGGCGATCGCCGCCGCCGCGTTGGCCGCGATTCAGACCACCTGGGAATCGCGCGGCCTCATCGAATGTCCGCAAGGCTTCCGCGAATGGGGCACCGCCCCGCAACAAAGCCTCGCCGTGCTTGGGTTCCTGTGCGCCTTGCTTGTGTTGGATTTGATCGTCAGCGGCCGATTGATCGGCATGACCATCGGCTCCGCCGGCGGAGTGCTGCTTGCATGGCTCTGCCTGCTAAGCGCCCCCGAGTCCTCCGGGCCGGATTACTCCAAGCCGGTGAACGAGGACATCTGCCGCCCGCGCAAAGCGATCCCGCAACCGGAGAAGGAGCGCGACGACGAGATTCAGTAGAAGGCAGTCCTCACGCTCGGCGTCATGGCGAGCGGCAACGGCAAGTCTCCCCTCTCCCTTCGGGAGAGTTCGGGAGAGAGGCCGGGGGAGAGGGCGTGCGACGTGGCGGTGCGCGAGAAACGGCCCTCTCCCCAACCCTCTCCCAGAGGGAGAGGGAGGTAGGCTATCTTCTGCCGCTCGCCTAGGCGCAGGCGCTCGCCGCATAAGAACCACGATCGTGTTTCCGGCTCACAACGAGTCCTGGGGCGTGAGTGCCGCGAGCCGCAGCTACTACGGCGAGTGGTTGCCTGCGGGCGTTTGCATCTTCGGGTACGTACCCAGGCCACTTTGCTCAAAAATTCTGGCGCTCGACGGCGAGGTCAGGCTGGCGGGCTCGGTGAAGCTTCAAACTGAGCTACGAAAACAATGCGCGTATTTGCGATCGCGAATTGCCGGTGAAGTGAGCCGAAGGCGGGACGAGCTTCTCGCCTCGTCCCGCCGGCTGACTGCGGATATGGTCGCTTCATGGCCGGCATGGCGACGTTTGCGGAACAAAACCATCGCCATGCTTGGCCCCGTGCTGTAGGCCGTGCGACTAGGCTGCGGAGGTTTTGGTTTTGCGTTTCTTGGCGAGCGGCGGCAGCGCCTTGAGGCGGAGGACCGGCACGCCGAGTTCTTCGTGCAGCTTGCGGAGCCCTTCGCGGAAATCTTGATCGATGCCGCGGCTGTTCGGGCAGGCTTCGAGATTCTTGAGAATCGTTTGCACCACGCGCGTGATTTCGTCGCCGAAACGGCTCGAATTCGTGGCGCGGTATTGTTCGTATATGGCGGGCAGTTTTTGCACGCTGGCCGCAATGAATTCCTTGCGGTCCTGGGCGATCGTCGTTCCTTGAACGGCTTTTTCGAAGGAAGCGAAGTGGGCGCGCAACGAATCGTGCATGATGAATCTCGCAAGAAGTAGGAGCAAAGAGAGAAAGGCGGAAAAGCAATCGGCTGTCCGTCCAAGTCCGCAGCTGCGAGGGGCGAACCGAAGTTCGCGTTGCATCGCGTGCCGAAGCCGAGAGCGGACAGCCGACCGAAGATGATTTAGTAACGGTCGCGACGTCCGCCGCCGCCGCCCCCACCACCGTAGCCGCCGCCGCCACCGCCGCTGCCGTAG
>JAIEPT010000155.1 GCA_019748295.1 Gemmataceae bacterium
TCGCGCCGCAACCGATCTAGGCAATAAAACAGGAAGATCAGGGGACTTCTCCGACCCACGCCGGGAATTGCTGGCATGAAACCTCACTTCGCCGAATTGAAAATCCCTGGCGACGGCCTTGGCTAACCCGGACGTTATTTGTGAAACGGACCACTTAGCGAGTCGATGGTTTTCCCCGAACGCTTAGTAGCCGCGAGGGGAAGGATTTGGAACGCGACCTCCGCGACCTTCGCCGGCAATTGCCGACGACGGGCCCGGAGGATCGCATCGCCGCATCGCCGCGAAATGACAGGGCTACTTGCCGAACGGCCGTTTGCATCGAGGCTCGCCGAACACTTCTTTGAGGAGGAGTGCCGTCTTCATCGCTTGCGGGTCGCGAAGCATGGATCGAACCTGAAGGACGGCGGGATGGACTTGCTGCCGCGGAATCTGCAGTACGGCCGGGGGGACATACGGTTCGATGCTGGGCATCGTCGATAGCGCCCCTGCGGTGGGTACGGCCTGGCGGTTGCGCGAGCGTTTGGGTTCGCGGTCACGTTCCCTTTCCCGGTCGCGCTCGCGATCACGTCGAGTCTCCCGCTCCGGCGCTCGCTTCGCTTCGCGTTCCCGCTCGCGTTTTGCTTCGCGTGGCCGTTCAGGCCGCGGCTGAATCACGACCGCCTCCACTGGCGATTCTTCCCGACGTCGGCGATGTTCGCGCTCGCTTTCGCGGTCCCGCTCCCGCTGCCGTTCCTCGCTGTCAAGCTCCGAGCGACGACGCCTCGCTTCTTGAATGGTTTCGTCCAACGAACGGCGCTGCTCATCCACGACGGCGGACGCTCGCTGATCCGCGTCCGGGACGGGCGGCGGCGGCGAAGGCGGAGCGGTCGGCGCCCGCTGAGGCGGCTTTTTGCCGCCTAGCGCGCCGATGATCCATGATCCGATCACAATCAGGGCGACGGCTAGCTTGATCCAATCCATTGCAGTCATCCAATCGAAAGTCTGCCTGGCCGCCCCTCAGCCTTTTGAGGAAAAGGAGCCGTTCGAAGTTCTTTGGCTTAAAGCTAGAGGAAACGTGCCATGCTTGAGCGGGTCCCTGGCCGGGCTCTTTAATGCTTCCCCTTTCACCGCTCAAGCACGCCGCCAGACCGAAATCTCCGAAGTCGTACGCTCGGAAGGTTCCCATGCTTCGTCGGTGGAAGGGGAAGCATTGAAGAGCCCGGCCAGGGATCCGACGAAGCATGGCACGCAACTGTCTGTTGAACTGTTCGAAGCATCTTGCGCGGGATACTACCTGTACCGCGCCCATCGACTAGCTCGGCATTGGCGTGTTGTTGCGGTTGTCGCCCGAGGATCCGCGGCTGCCGCCGCCGGCGAGGGCGTTGCGCATCTCGGTGTCGGACTGGAGATTTTTCAGGTTGTAGTAGTCCAACACGCCGATGTGCCCGTCGCGAAACGCGCCTGCGATCGACATCGGAATCTCGGCTTCCGCGAGGATCAGCTTGGCCCGGTTTTCCTCAACCTTGGCCCGCATTTCCTGCTCGTAAGCGACGGCGGTCGCACGACGCGTTTCGGCCTGGGCCTGCGCGACCCGAAGATCCGTGGCGGCGCGATTGGCTTGAAGCTCGGCTCCAATGTTCGCCCCAACGTCGATTTCGGCCACGTCGATCGAAACGATCTCGAACGCCGTCTGCGAGTCGAGCGAGTTCTTCAGCACAGCTTGCGAGATGAGATTCGGGTTCGCCAGCACCTCCGCATAATGCTCCGCCGAACCGATGGCCTTCACGATGCCTTCGCCGACGCGGGCGATGATCGTCTCTTCGGTGGCCCCGCCGACGAGGCGGTCGAGTCGGGTTCGCACCGTCACGCGAGCCCGGGCCTTAAGCTGAATGCCGTCCTTGCAGACGCCATCGAGCGTCGGCCGGCCTTTCGCGGGATCCGGGCAGTCGATGACCTTCGGATACACGCTTGTGCGAACCGCATCGAGCACATTGCGGCCCGCGAGGTCGATAGCCGCGGCGATTCGCCAGGGCAGGTCGATCCCAGCTTTTTGGGCGGCGATAACGGATGCGGCCGTGCGAGGCACGTCGCCGCGCGAGAGGTAGTGGGCTTCGAGATCCTGCGTGTTCACCTTCACGCCGGCTTGCACCAGGGCGATCTTTTGGCGAACGATCATCGGGTAATCGACGTTTCGCAGCTTCATGCCGACAAGATCCCAGATGGAGATCTTGGCGCCGGTGAGGAAGCACTGGATCCACAGCCGTAGGAAGCTGAAGAAGATGATCAGGAAGAACAGACCCAGCAGCAGCACGATGCCGCCGCCGATCAGCCATGGCAGGTTCGCCGAGTTGAAGGCGCCGATCTTTTCGCCTTGAGCCAGAAGCGGATAGACGTTCATTGCGGACTCCACGTTTCTTGTTGTCCTGTCTTTGTATTATTCGCGCGCTGGGTCGCGGGATTTTCGGTATGCGATGCGGCTTCAACATTTCGCGACTAAAGTGGACGTTTGGACACACCCGCTCCCTCTCCCTCCGGGAGAGGGTTGGAGTGCCATTTCTCGCGCAACGCCACGTCGCACGCCCTCACCCCCAGCCCCTCTCCCGAAGGGAGAGGGGAGCAAAGCCAGCACTCACGCTTTCGCTGCTTGACGATCAAAAAACGCCTACAGCGGAGCCGCAGGATCGGCGTCGAAAAGGCCGCGCGGGTCGATGTCGTCCAGTTCGGGTGGGCGATCCGCTTGACGGACGATCACGCGATTGCCTTGCACTGAAATGCAGCGGACCCATTGGCCCTCATCGATCATCATCCCTTCGCTGATCGAATCGATGCGACGGCCATCGAATTCGACGACGCCGGAAGGGCGCAGCGGAGCCACGGCTTTGCCGTAGCGCCCCGTATAGCGTTCCAATTCCTGTAAGGACCGCAACGAATTGAAGCTCAGGTCCGCGTCCCCCGGCTCTTCGAGCACCATCTTCCGCCCGATCGCGGTCCGTTTCCAAAAGGCGAGAATTGCGGGCGTCACTACGGGGACGAGGACCAGCAGGATCCCCATTACGATGAAGCCTTGCAGCGTGCTCACGGAGAAAAGCATCGCGACGGCGGCGATCAGGCAGCCGATCCCCAGCACCGCGGCAATGCCCGCAGTGACGAGAATCAGCTCGGCCAGCAATAGGACGACGCCAAGGGCGAGCAGGCCGTACGCGAGGTAAAGGTTATTCATAGCCTGAGCATGAGCGACTGCCGTCGTGGATGCAAGTCGATTAAGCCTGCGTGACTGCACCCAGGCGATCACATCCGCTTGACGACGATGCGATTCCCCTCGATTTCGATGATCTGCACCCGGACGCCCGCTTCCACATAATCGCCTTCCGCGACCACATCGAGGAAGTCGCCGCCGATCTGAGCTTTGCCCGCGGGCCGCAACGGCGTGGCCGCGACGCCCATCGCACCGAGCATAGAGGACGCGATGCCGATGCGGCTTGCGCTCAAGTCGTCTTCCAAGTCGTCGCTCGGCGGCTTCAGCACCAGGCGATTCGCTCCAGGAATGCTCGGAAGGTAGTAGGCAACGGCAAACGCTCCGACCATCGCGGCCACCAGGGCGACGCCGAATGTCGTGAGCGTCGAGCCAAGCTGCACCCACTCGCCGGTGGTCGTCGGCATGCGTTCGAGCGTCACCAGGGCGAGGCTCGTGATCAGCAGCAAAAGGCCCGAGATGCCCGGCACGCCGAATCCGGGGACCACGAAGATCTCCACGGCGATCAACACCAAGCCCAGGATGAACAGGAACACCGCAAGCAGCGTGAACTCGCCGACGAACGAATAGGCCCAGAAGAAAAGCACGAAGCAGAGCGCGGAAACGATGCCCGGCAGGGTTGCCCCCGGCAGCTTCAGCTCGAGAATCAGGCCGATGATGCCGAACATCAGCAGCAAAAAGTTGACCCACGGCTCGCGGAAGAACTCGGCCACCTGATCGAGCCAATCGTCACGGATCTCACGCACTTGCCTGGATTCCAAGGAGTAGGTGGCGTAGAGCGTGGAAACGTCGTCCACCTCCTGCGGAATCGCCACCTGCCATTCGCGGGCAATCGGCGTGGTGATGCGCAACGTGTCCTTGCTGTCGGACGTGAGCCGGCCGAAGGAGTTCCATCTGGGCGATTTCGATTCTTGATCCTGCTTGTACTCATCGTCCGTAACAAGACGCTGCTCAGTCGGATCGTTCTTCCCCTTGACGCGGACGAGCGAAATCTTCGGGTCGAGCGTGGCCTGGAAGAGCAGCGGAGGATAACCCTGGTCGCGGGCCATCGGTACGACGACATCGATCAACGCCGAGCGATCCTCGGGTTTCAAGGCTCGAAAGTCCGCGAGGGCGGAGTCTTTCCCCATCACGATCTCGTTGCAGCCCAGTGCAAGGAGCGTCGTCACGCCGAGCGATCGATTCGGCGGAATGTAGGCGATGGTGCGAATGGGCCGGAGGCCGGAATCGTCGCGCAGTTCGCGGATCACGCGGGCCAGCGGGGCAACGTGAACGGGATCTCCCGTTTCCGCATCGATGTGCAGAATCAGAATGTTGGCGTTCTTCGAAACTGCCTTCTTGATGCGGCGCTCGAGCGACTGCGACTTGCCGCCATCCAGATGGCCTCGCACCTCGATTCGCCAAGCGACGGGCACCGCGCCGACAAGCACGTCTTCATGCATGCTCTGTCGCGGCAATCGCAATGCGGCAGCGAGTTCGGCTCGAGATGCGAATGTTCCCTTCGCCAAACCGACTTCCCGAGCCAGTTCCGCATCAAAACTGCCGCGGCCGGGTTCCAACCCCGACGGCAAGCCGGATTCGACCGTCAACAGCGTCCCCTTGTCCTCCGCCTCCTTGATCGAAGCCGGGCTCATGTAGCGGACGCCCTGCGGCGTCTTCACCTTTTTCAGCACAAGGTCTTTGTCGAGCAGACGCATGATGAGATCGGGAGACGCGTAGTTTCGCGCCAGCGTCTTGAACGCGGCTCGATGGGTCTCGGTGATCGGCGAATCAAGTTCCTTGGCGACAGGCCCCAGTCGAGCACGGGGCGTGAGATTGCCCGCAGCTCCCGGTTCGGCGGAGAAGACGATCTGATCGCACGCCAGGACCGGCAACACGGTGAATCGGGCCGCCTCATGCCTTACGAACGCGACCGTCGTCATCGCCGGCCAATTCGGTTTTTCTCGGCCCAACTGGAGGCGGCGAATGAAGTCCGCGAGGTCGTTGCAGGGCCCGAAATCGCTGGTGCCGACGGGTTGTTCGGTCGGATTGAAGTCGAAGACGATGGTGCGGACGTCGCGTTTCTTCTTTTCCACCGCATCGCCGACTTGCTGCTTGATCTGCTGAACGACATTGCTTGTAATGGGATCCGGCACCGAAACGAACATGCCGTCTCGTCCCTTGGCCGGTTCCTGAGCAGAGGCGGTCCCAAAGCTCAGACCAAAGCAGAGAAGCGCGACCCCAAACCCGGCGACGGCGCCGATTCGCTTCCAGGCGGAGCCGATCATTGCAACTCCTTTTTTCATTGCGTCTTGCGTCGAGGCTGCTAGCGAGGGGGCCAAGGTCTACCCCATTATAAGTGGGCTGACGCGGCATGTCAAAAACCCGGCCGCTCGTCGGGTTATTCGCACTTTGCCTTGCTCCATTGGACGGGAACCCAACGGCGAGCCATATTTGCGGCGACCTTCCACGAGGATGCACCATGTCGCTCGCCGCCTATGTCGCCATGACCTTGCTGGGCCAATTGCCGAGCAACTTGGACTTCGGCAAGGGTCTCCAGCACTGGGAAGGCACGGGTTTTCTCATAGTCGCCCTCGATGCTGGGAAGCCCGAGACGCGCGGCGTCAGCAGTGCCGACGATAAAGGCCGAAGAAAGGGGATGCGTCGCCAGGTATTCAGGGTCCCAGCGAAGGCCCAGGTACTCGCGTGTCAAGCGTTCGCCGAAACGGAACATGGGACAAATGATGGCCGGCTCGACGTAGTCCTTGCGGACGAGAACAATCAGGTGCTGCCGCGGAAGGTGAAGGTCGGCGCCAGCTGGTCTTCCTCGCCGCGGATTCTGCCCTCCTTCATCGGCCAACCGTACGAGTATGCCTGGGAGGTTGCCGGCTACATCGGAAAGCGTCTGCAGATCGTGCTGATCGACGAAGACGACCGACCTGGCAATTACCTCTATGCGTCCGGTTTCGCATTCCCATCGGGTCAGGATTTCGAGGACGGCGACTTCGCTCGCTTCATGAGGAACCTCGAAACGAAGCACCAGCTATCGCCGATGGCCCGATTCGACAGCAAACGCTTCGCCGCCATCAGCAATGCCCGCGATGAGTTCGCCATCGACCGCCTCAAGAATTGCGAGATCTTCTGCGACCAGTTTCTCGAACACTTCCGCTCGCGCGGCTTCGTCGTGACGCCTCCGAGCCAACGGCTCATGCTTGCGATCTTCGAATCGCCGGAAGGCTTCGAGGCATACCTGGGCCAAAAGATGCCGTCCGGGGTGGCTGGCGTCTACCATCCGCCGACGAATCGCCTTGTGCTTTACGACCTCGCCGAGAATCGAGCGATTGCCGCCCAGCGGAACGCCGCCAAAAAGGCGGGTTCGAGGATCGGCTCGACGCTCGAACGGGGACGGTTCATCGAAACGCTGGAACGCAAATTGAGCGATCTCTCGAAAGACGCGAACCTTTCGACGACGATGCACGAGGCCGCACATCAAATCTCGTTCAACTGCGGCCTGCTCAACCGCGACGGCGACGTAGCCGTGTGGCTCGCCGAGGGACTGGCCACCTACTGCGAAGCGACCGACCAAGGGGACTGGACCGTCCTCGGCACGCCCAATCCGCTGCGGATCGCGGACCTCGTTCGGGCTCGCGGCAGCTATCTCCCGATCAAAGATCTCGTGGTCAACGATCGTTGGCGCGAAACCAACCGCGTGCTGCTCGGCTACGCTCAAAGCTGGGCCCTTTTCCGCATGCTGATGGAAGAACGTCGCAACGATTTGAAGGGATACTTGCGGACAATTTACAGCCGCAAGGCGCCAGAGCAACGCCTCGCAGACTTTCACGCCGCCTTCGGCGATTTAGCCCCGCTTGAGCGGCGTCACCAATTCTACATTGCCGAAATGATCGCAAGGCACGCCCCCGCTGCGGCACGTTAGGCGTTGCAGATCGCCGTCGCGACGAACGTCGCGTTCTGTAGGGAACGCCCTCCGTGGCGTTCCGCCGAACTGGACGATGTCGGCCCCAGCAATCCATCTGCAACAACCGGCTCAGCGGTAATGCGTCAGCGACAAGCCGGGGATTTCGCGGATTGTCGGATGCTGGCGCCGACATCGTCGAGGTTCGGCGGAACGCCACGGAGGGCGTTCCCTACAGAACGCAACGTTTGTCGCGACGTCGATCTGCAAGCAGCTTTAGTTTCATGAACAATCGCTTGCATTTCACCTGACGCCGGATTGCAGCAGATGCGGCAACAGGGGCCGCTCGTCGCTCGGGATAAATTTGCCTAAGAAAGGTCGCGACTCCGCGCGTGGTCGTTTGGGCGAATCGAAGGATTCCGGTTCCGCCGACCTGGGAACGATGGCGAGCAAAGGCGCGTAGGCTTGGTCCAGGCTTCCCTCGTCGCCGTCGCGGCGGGTGAAGACGAAACAGGGCCACTCGCCGACGCCGAGGACGTATTCGAGCGAGGGTTGCGAGCCCGCATGCAGCACCGCCCCAATTTCGACTGCACGCATGGAAAGTTCGAAAAGGACGCCGCCGTCGGAGTTCCAAGCCTGGGGCAGCATCCGCAGCACCTCGGCCTCGTTCGATCGATGCGCCGAGATGCCGTGGCGACGGCAGAACTCGCCGAACTGCCGGGCGAAGCCAACGTGTTCCCACACGAACGCGCGTACGAGACGACAAGCCATGGCATGGCCCCTTGAGAATGGTCGATCCGCCCCATTCTCAGTGGCCGAACGGGCGATGCCATGACCTAATGAGGCCAAGGATTTTCCTGCACTTCATTCGCGCGATCGTTTTTCAGGTGCTGGATGGATGCCGCGTTTTGGTTCGAGTCGCTCGGTCACCCCACGATCCGCATGCCGCTTCGCAAGTCGGTTCACTCCCTGGGTCGAGCCTCGGAGTGCGACATTGTGGTGCGTCATGGAACGGTCTCGCGGCGCCACGCCGAAGTTCGGGTTGAAAATGGGGAGGTGAAAGTCCTCGATTTGGAAAGCCGCAACGGCACCTACGTGAGCGATGGCCGGGTGACTGAGGCCATAGTGCGGCCAAACCAGATCATTCGTTTCGGCGACGTCGGCCTGCTGCTCGTTGCCGCCATGCAAGATGTCGGGGGCGATGAAGACACCGAAAGCAGGTCGCACCAAGAGTTGGCTGCACCGCCGACGCCTGAGGCGGAACATCTGACCGCCGCCCAACTGCGTGTTCTCGACCTCGTCAAAGACGGATTGTCCGAGAAGCAAGTCGCTTCACGTCTCGCCCTAAGCCGGCACACGGTCCACAATCACATTCGCCGGATTTACGAGGCATTCGGCGCCCACACGCGAGCTGAACTGATGGCCCTGGTCTTCGGGACAGGCGAGTGAAGGGCATGAGGGCATGAATGGCGCGAAAATTGGCCTTTCCTCGAAATGGCCGCACAGTTTATACATCTTGCCATCCTTCCGCGCATTTTCCTACAGCGCGGAAGGCAGGCAGTCTCGCATCGGCTGCCGCCGGGTTCACGGATCGAACCGGCTCTGCGAGGTGATGGATCATGACGCATTCGCATCCCCCCATCGACGGCTCCGATCCCCATCGCGACGATGAATCTCGTTCCGAGCGCCGACGGCGTCGCCGTCGCCGGCCTGAGGGAGATCCCGAATCGACGCAACCCTCGAACCACGAAGCGTTCGAGGATGACGACGTCGAGATGGAAGGCGACTTCGAGGACGGCGACGAATCGGCTGATGACGAGCCGATTTACCCCACGCGCCGCGCGCAGCCCGAAGAACGCCGCAAGGAAGCGGATACCGAGCGCGAGGCCTGGGAACGGGCCGAGAACGAACAGCATGCGCGAGAGCGGGCGGAACGCCGAGCGTACGAACTCGGGGAACAAGAACACCAGCTGCGCATCGCCCGCGAACAAGCGGAACGCGAGGCCTGGGAAATCGCCGAACGCGAACGTGCTGCACGCGAACAGGCCGAACGCGAAGCCTGGGAACGGGCGGAAGCCGAGCGATTCGAGCGGGAACGTCAGGAACGCGAGGCGCTCGCCCGCGCGGAGCAAGAAGCGAGAGAGCGAGCCGAGCGTTTGGCCCGGGAGCGAGCCGAACGCGAACGGGCGGAGCGCGAAGAGCGCGAACGTCTGGAACGCATTGCCCGCGAACGCCAGGAACGCGAAGCCCGCATGGCCTGGGAACGGGCCGAGCGCGAACGACAAGAACGAGAGCGCGTGGAGCGCGAAGCCGCCGAGCGCGAGCGGCAGCGGCTGGATTGGGAGACACGTCAACGCGAGCGCGAAGAGTGGGAACGCCGCGAGCTTGTCTCCGTGTCCGCGGAAGAACGGGAACGCGCCTGGGCAGATTTAGAACGTACCCGCGACCATCGTGCTCCCGGCGGAACCGTCCGTCTCCCGTGGGAATCGGAACCCACTTCCGAAGGGGCCCACATTCCGCCTGTCAACCGCTATCCCTACTCCAACGGCAATGGCAACGGACACGACCACGGCCCACGCAGTTCCGCGCCGGTGCTCGAAGCTCCGCCTCCGCCGCGGTATGAACCGCGCGAACGCCGTGAAGAGCCGGAAGAACCGCCGACTCGGCAACGTCGAGACCACCACCCCGATACGCCGCGCGACCAGGCCGAGGAAGCGGCACAATCCTTCGCTCCGACGCCCCCCATCTATCGCCTTTGGATCGCGGTCGGCATCGCGGGGATCGTCTTTTACGCCTACATGCTCCGCTGGTGGGGCGTGCCCCGCGGCCAAGCCTTGTGCGGCATTGCCGCCATCATCGGCCTCGTCGCGCTGTTCTCGAAAAACCTCAACGCCGTCAACTGGCGAACCGTCGGCTGGGGCCTTGGCCTGCAAGTGCTGTTCGCGATCCTGGTCCTCAAGTTCCGCATCACGGGAATGGAAGGGCTCGGCATTCCGGATGGATATCGCCCCTTCTACGAACTCTTCGCCTGGATGGCGGAAGGGCTGGGCTCCTTCGCCGAGTTCAGCCGCCGCAGTGCCGAGTTCCTCTTCGGCTCGCTGATCTACGCCACGACGACCGACGGCGCGGGCCGGCGCGGCGACGTGGTCTTCGTCTTCTCGATTGTGCCGACGCTGATCTTCGTCTCGGCGTTCTTCACGGTCCTCTACTACTTCGGCATCCTGCAAGCGATCGTCCGCTTCTTCGCCCGCGGCCTCTCGTATCTCATGGGCACGAGCGGCGCCGAGACGCTGTCGGTGCTCGCCGACGTCTTCATGGGCTCAACCGAAGCGCCGCTGGTGGTGAAGCCGTACCTCGCCCGAATGACGAATTCGGAACTGCTCACGATGATGGTGGGCGGCATGGCGACGATTTCCGGCTCGCTGATGGCCGTCTATATCGGCTTCGGAGCCGACCGCGTCGCGTTGCTGGTGACAAGCCTCATGGCCGCTCCCGCGAGCCTTTACCTCTCGAAGCTGTTGCTTCCGGAAACGGGCAAGCCGGAAACGCAGGGGATCATTCAGACCACCGTGGACAAGAAGCACCGTAACTTCATCGATGCCGCGGCCGGCGGAGCCGTGGACGGCATGCATATGGCGATTCAAGTGGTCGCGTTGCTGATCGCATTCGCAGCGTTGATCGCGATGAGCGACAAACTGCTCGCCCTGTTCCCCTCCGGCCAATCGCTGCCGCGCTGGCTCTCGTCCGCATCGGGATGGGAACTGATTCGCAAATATGCCTACACGATGATGGGCTTCAGTTTCCTGTTCTGGGCGTTGCGTCGTCCGTTCAAATGGGGCTGCGAACTCTTCGGCTTCGGCGACTGGTTCGACACCTGGCGCAAGGCGCCCTGGAAGTCATGGGTCGGCCCTGTGATTCTGGGATACTTGCTTTTCCTGGGCATGCTCGATCTCGGCATGCGATACCTCCCCGAGCAACTCACGCTCCGCGGGCTGTTCTCGCAGATCTTCTACCCGTTCGCGATTCTCATCGGCGTCGAAGAACGCGACGCTCTGAACGTCGCTTACCTGCTCGGCACGAAGCTATCGACGAACGAGTTCGTCGCCTTCATGGACCTGCAGCAGATGCACAACGTGCTCGGCTTCCGCTCCTTCAGCTTGGCGACCTTCGCGTTGACCGGCTTCGCAAACCTCGCCGCAGTCGGAATCCAAATCGGCGGCATCGGCGCGATGGTGCCGGAACGCCGGGCCGACCTGGCAAAACTGGGCTTCCAAGCCCTCTTCGTCGGCTTCCTCGCAACGCTGCTGAACGCCGCAATCGCGGGGGTGTTGTTGCCTGCGGAATAGCGGTATTCGCTTAGCCGCGACGCGCAGCGGAGCGCGAGTCTTGCTCCCCTCTCCCTCCGGGAGAGGGACTGGGGGTGAGGGCAGAACCTTGGTCCAACATGATGCTCGACGTGCGCGCGGTTCGAAAAAAAAGCACCCTTTCCCCAATCCCTCTCCCGGCTCTCCCGAAGGGAGAGGGGAGCAAGACTCGCGCTCCGCTCCGCGTCGCGGCTAACCGTCAATCGATCGCGACGGCTTTGCCGGTCTTCACCGATTCGATTTCCTTCCAGCAAAGCACCAACGCATCACGTGCCAGTTTCGCGCTAAGCAGGTCAGGCTCTTTGCCCGCCTTCACCCCTTCGACCGCCGCTTGCAATTCGTTCGTGAACGCCGCGGTCGCATCGTCGGCCCCTTCGGATTTCGGCGACTCCGCGGTGCCATCCGCATGCAGCACCGTGAGCGGCAGGACGCCCGACTCGAACGTGAGCGTTGCTTTCTCAAGATAGAGCTCAAAGCCATGCACGAACGGCCTCGCCTTCATCGCGACGGCGCCGCTGGAACATGTCACCGCCGGCCCGCCGGGACCGTAGAGGTACTGCGTCGTCAAATAATCGACCGCATCATTGCGAACGACCCCCGTGGACATCACATGCCCCGGCACGCCGCACAAAAGGCCGATGAAGTGCGTGTCGTGGATATGCAGATCGACGGCCGGCCCGCCGGTTTTGCTCGCATCGCCGATATCCGCGGACCAGTCCGGTTGCGAAATGATTCGCCTGAAGTGGGCCCCAAGAAGCCTGCCGAACCGCTTCGATCTCACCGCCTCGGCCGCATACGCGAACTCGGGGACGAACGGCAACACATGGGCGACCATCAGCAGCCGTTTCGCTTCGCGGGCCGCGGCCAACATCGCATCGGCATCCTTCGCGCTAAGGGCGATCGCCTTTTCGACGAGCACATGCTTCCCCGCGCGCAACGCCTGCTTCGCATATTCGGGATGCAGGTTCGTCGGGTTGCAGACGTCGATGAGATCGATCTCGGGATCGGCGAGCATGTCGCGTAGATCGCGATACGTCTTGATCCCGCTCAGATCCATCATCTCGCCGCGCGGCCCGAAGTTCCCCTGAATCGTCGTCCAATCCCCCGCGAGCTTCTTCTCGTCCCGGCTGCAGATAGCCACAACCTTCGCCCCTTGCAGCTTGCGGGCAGCAAGGTAGTGGATCATTCCCATGAACCCGATGCCGACGATGCCGATCCTGACCATTCGCGTTCCCCTTTGATTTGCTGAAGTTGTCCCGAATCCACGGCGTAGAAGGTCAGGCGTGGAAGTTGATTCACGCCTAGCGAGCCGAGAGCGTTTTCAGCACTTTCAAGAAACTATCCCTGCGTTCTAGTGATGCAGACCCGCCGCCGGCGACCCAACGCGGCCCCTACGTCAAAGGCGTTGCAACGCACAGCCCAGGCTTGGCGGCCGTAGGGAGCCTACCTTGGGTCATCGTTCAGAAATACAAAAGTATCCCAAAGGGGTTCGAGCAACCCGTGGGTTCCACGGCTACAACCCCTTTGGGGTAGACCTATTCTCAACTCACCCAACCCAGGTTAGGCTACCTACGGTCGCCAACCCTGGGCTGTGGGCTGCAACGCCTTTGGCGTAAAAGAGATCGCGGCATTTTCTTTTCGAAACACTGCAGCGCTCCTCGCTCGCCAAGACCTCGAACGACTTCATGACCTGCTTGCGCGCTATTCCTTGGCGCGGCCCGTCATTTCGGGGCCCTTCGCGCGGAAATAGCGCAGCCACTGGGCGACGAGCGCCCCGTTGAGGTCGCCCGCTTTCTCGTTCTGCTCGATGGTCTTGCCCCAGTAGAAGCTCACCCAGCCATCGCAGAACTTGCGTGATTCTTCGATGAACTCGCGCAGCGGGCGGACTGTCGGCGAAGACCGGCTGTGCGACGAGCAGGGGAAGCCAGAAGAGAGGAACACGCTTCACGGCATCTCCTTCGAGGGGGTCTTCTTTGCTTTGGCGGGGGCGGGCGTCAAGTATTGGGAAAGTCGATCGCTTTCCAACGCAACCGGAGCGCCGGCGGTAGGAAGGTCGATCTTCGCGGTCCAGAGGATGCCGTTGTTCAGAAGTCTGCAGTAGCCTTCCTCCGCGAAGCTGGCATGGAGGTGGGCCCCGGTGAAGGAGAAGGTGCGGCCGCCATCGGCGCGGTCGTAGGCCCAGGCGACGACGTCATCGGTTTCGCCTTTGAGCTTCGCGCCCTTGGGATTGGTCGTTCGCAAGAGCGGCGTCACGCCCTTCATGCCAGGAACGAATCGGCTTTGATACAGCCAGCCATCGTCGATCTTGAATTGCGTCACGCCTCGCGTGATCGGGTGATCGGGGAAAATCTTGAACGTGTCGATCCAGTGCGCTCGCTGAGAGAACCCTTTCTCATACGCGCCGCCGGCAAGTTCGCGAAAGCGTTCGCCGAAATCCTTGGGTACGTCCACCGTCTGGTGGAAGAAGACGAGCCCGGTGCCCCCCTCGGCCAACTTCTTGATCGTGGCGAGGCGATCGCCTTTGAGCAGGCCATGCTTGTCGCCGCCGTCAAAAAAGAAGACGACGCTGCGGGCGCCTTCCAGGGTCTTCGGATCCTTTGGCCAATCGAGCGCAATCACTGGGGCCACGTTCGGCGTTTGCTTCGCCAGATCCGCGAGCACTGCGACCGCGGCAATGTAATCGTGTTCGCCCGCCTTGAAATAGTTGGACCCCGCGATGAATACGATCTTGGCAGCCTTTGCGTCCTTGGGCTGCTCTTCGAGTCCATATCCCGCCGGCAATTTCGGCCCCTGTGCTGCCGCTTCGGAGGCCCAGAAGCCAGCAACGAGCGCAACCATGCAGTTGGCGAGAAACAAGGAAATGCGCGACACGAGGTTTCTCCGGGACCGTTGACTTCGATGGAAGCCGCCTGAATGTAACAGCACTGTTCGCCCTTCGCAATCAGCGGGAAACCCCCTCATGGCCGAGCGTCGCCCGCGTCAGCTATTTCTTTCGGAACATGGTTTGCATAGGAAAAGCCCGATTGCACCGCGCGGGTTCTCGCGCATCCACGAGGGTACGGCCATGAAATGGGAAGGCGGAGAACAGAGCGGCAATGTGGAAGACCGTCGCGGCATGCCGACGCGCGGCCTCGCCGTCGGTGGTGGCGCCATCGGGCTCATCGTCGTGGTGGTTGCCGCCTTCCTCGGCATCGATCCGAACAAGGTCAACGACGTCCTCAACAAGGGGGGCGGCGGCCCCGGTCCTGGCGGCCCCGCTGGTGAGAAGCGCGAGCTTTCCGCCGAGGAGAAGCGACAGGGCAAGTTCTCCTCTACGGTTCTGCGCTACACCGAAGAAGTGTGGGAAGAGCAGTTCAGGAAAGCCGGCAAGCGATACGAAGCCCCCAAGATGGTGCTCTTCTACGACGCGGTCAGCACACGATGCGGGGACGCTCCTTCCGCGGTGGGCCCGTTTTACTGCCCCGCCGATAAAACTCTCTACATCGATCCGACATTCTTCGAGGAACTCGAGCGGAAGCTAGGCGGCTCGAAAGCCGAGTTTTCGCAGGCATACGTCATTGCCCATGAAGTGGGCCATCACGTGCAGCACCTGCTCGGCTACAGCGACATCGTCGATTCCAAACGCCAGAAGTTGCCCAAAGCCGAGTTCAACCAATGGTCCGTTCGGCTCGAATTGCAAGCGGACTATCTCGCAGGAGTGTGGGCGCATTATGGGCAGCGGAAGTTCAACTTCATCGAACCAGGCGACATCGAATCCGCTCTGAAGTCGGCCAATGCCATCGGCGACGACCGTTTGCAGAAACGCTCCGGCAGCTTCGTGTCGCCCGAAAAGTACACGCACGGCACCTCCGCCCAGCGCGTGAAATGGTTCCGACTGGGATACGAAACCGGCGATTTCAGCAAGTTGCGGCAGATCTTCGAAATGCCGTATGGGGATTTGTAAACCCCCTCCACTCCCTCTCCCTTCGGGAGAGGGCCGGGGTGAGGGCTTCGATTCAACCATCGGGCGCATTGACCCTCACCCCCGGCCCGTCTCCCGGAAGGAGAGGGGAGAAATGCCGTATGGGGATGTGTAGGCAGCAACCGGATTATTCTTTCTGCAGCTTGACCGCCGTCGCCATGCCGGCGTGGAATCGGCCGTCCGTTTCGTCCACCGCGATGCGGACGCCGAACACCTGGAATCGTCGCTGATCCACGCTCTGCACATTCCGCGGCGTGAACTCGCTCACGTTCGACACCTGGATCACCCGGCCCTTGAAGGTCTTGTTGGGCAACCCGTCGAGCGTGACATCCACGATGCTTGCCGGCGAATTGGACGTGCCGACTTTCACGTAGGCGAGTTCCGTTTCCGGAACAAAGACCTTCACCCACATATCGTTCGCGCAAAGGACGCGGAAGATCGGCTGGTTGGCTGTGACGAGGTCGCCGACGCGAACAGATGCGATTTCCACGATCGCATCCTTGAACTCGTACGAATCGGGAGCGAAGACCGTCGCCTCCTTCAAGCTGATTTCCACTTCCTCAACCTTCGCTTTGGCCTCTTGCCACTTCGCTTGAGCTAGCGCGATGTCTTCCACGCGAGAGCCTGCGTTCAGTTCATCCGCCTTGGCCTTGAGCTTTTCCCATTCCGCCTTCGCTTCGAACACATCCTCGGGACGATTGCCGAGCTGGTACATGTCCGCCTTCGCTTTGGCGGCATTCACTCGGCCGCGGGCCCGATCTCGTGCGCCAAGCGCTGCATCGATGTCGGCTTTAGCGGCGGATTTCGATTGGTAAAGCTCGTAGAGACGCTGGTAATCATCCAAGGCTTGCTTCAATTCCGCGCTCGCGGTTTCCAGTTCGCTCACGGCCCAACGCTTTTCCTCTTCGCGCCAACCGAACGCGATCCGGTCGTAGCGCGCTTTCGCCGCCGCCGTCGCGGCCTCTGCCGCACGCTTTTCTTCCGCGCGTGCTCCCGCTAACGCCCGGTCGTAATCCGCTTTCGCTGCGACCTCCCGGGCCTGTAGTTGCTTTTTCTGATTCTCCAATTCCGGCGCTTCGAGCCGCAAGAGCTTCATGCCCGGATGCAACTGCGCCCCTTCGCGGACGAACAGCTCCGCCACGCGTCCGCCGACCTTCGAGCCAAGACGCACCTCCTGAACCTCCACGATCCCCGCAATGCGAAGTTCCTTGGACGATCGAAAGGGCCAATAGAGGAAAAGAGCAACGGCCGCAACGGCGAGAAGGGCGCCGATGACAACAACGCGTTTCACGAGTGGGTCACCCGCACCGAGAAAGGGACGCAACGACCCACGCATTCTATCGCTGATCGGGTTCCCCGCCCGTTGTGGAGCGGTCTCCTGCCCGTTGTGGAGCGGTCTCCTGCCCGTTGTGGAGCGGTCTCCTGCCCGTTGTGGAGCGGTCTCTGACCGCTTCACTCACACGGGCCGACCGTAGGTCTCCATCATCCGCCCGAACGCGTCACGCCCAGACCGCCGTTTAGGGACGTGGTCATTGCGTGTTCATGGAGACCTTCGGTCGGCCCGCGTGGGACGGTCAGAGACCGCCCCACAGCCGCAACCCATCCCCGCGAGACGCTTGAACCTCCGCCCCTCGCCGGGTAGCATGGCCCCGACCTGCCGTGCTCTCCCTCCTGGACTTCTCGAATGAATGCTCCGGTCTCGCTCGAACGCCCGACGCGCGTGCGCTATGGCGTGCTCGGCTTTTGCGCCGCCCTCTCCATGATTACCTACCTCGATCGCGTCTGCATGGGGACGGTGATGCCGGATATCCAGAGGGAGTTCGGCCTCACCGATTCGCAGAAAGGCTGGCTCTTCGGGGCCTTCACTCTCGCGTATGCCGCCTTCGAAGTCCCCACCGGCTGGCTTGGCGATCGCTTCGGCGCTCGCAATACGCTGATCCGCATCGTCCTTTGGTGGTCGGTGTTCACGGTGCTTACGGGGCTCATCTACCCGATCCCGTCAGCCCCGCTCGTTGCCTTTTGGATCCTGCTCGTCGTTCGCTTCCTCTTCGGCATTGGCGAAGCGGGGGCGTATCCCAACATCGCCCGTGCCTTCCACAACTGGTTCCCCTTCGAAGAGCGCGGCTCTGCCAAAGGGGCCGTTTGGATGGCGGGCCGATTTGCCGGCGGCGTCACTCCGCTCATCGTTCTCGCACTCGTCACCCATGAAACGCTGCCGAATGGAACGCAAGTGACGCACTGGCGTCACACCTTCTGGATCTTCGGCGGCCTCGGCGCGGTTTGGTGCGTGCTCTTTTACATGTGGTACCGCGATCGGCCCGAAGACAAGGCGACGGTCAATCAAGCCGAAATCAACCTGATCCGCAAGGAAAGCGACCACTCGACGGAGAAGCTGACCGTGCCGTGGCGCAAGCTGCTTACGAGCCCGAACCTTTGGTTTCTCTGCATCATGTACGCCTGCGCCAGCTTCGGCTGGTACTTCAACATCACCTTTCTCCCTGGCTTCCTCGAAGACAATTTCCATGTGACGAAAGGGGAGAAGTTCAGCCCCGAATGGTGGTCGTTCACGCTCATGGCCGGCCTGCCGCTGCTGGTGGGCGCCGCCGCGTGCCTCTTCGGCGGCGTGCTCACCGACATGTTCATTCGCCGCACCGGCAATCGCAAATGGGGCCGGCGGCTGTTCGGGATCATGGGGCATGGGCTATGTGCGGTGTTCTACTTCGGCAGCATGTTCTTCGCCTTCGGCAAAGAAAACCCGTGGATGTTCATCATCTGCATCACGATTGCCACGTTTTGGAACGACATGACGATGGGAGCCGCGTGGGCGAGCTGCCTCGATATCGGCCGACGCTATTCGGGCATCGTGGCCGGCTGCATGAACACGATCGGCAACCTCGGCGGCTTCCTCGCGAACATCGTGACCGGCTATGTGCTGAACCTCTACACGGCCGGCATCAACAAGAAGGAAAACTTGGAAGGCTATCTCAACGCCAGCGAACCCGCCTGGCAGATCAACTTCTCCCTTTACGCCGGCGTCTACGTGATCGCCGTCATCATGTGGTCGCTGTTCGATTCGACGAAGCCGGTGGCTGGGGATGTCGTTCCGGCGGGGGCGGTTGAGCCGCACTAAGGAGCCGCGCACGTAGTAAGCGGACCCGCTTCATGCCGCGCCGAACCGCCTACTGCGTGCGCGGCACCTTGGTATTCGGCAAGCCATTGCCTCGCCCCTGACTTTCGATTGAAACGAAGCTACAATAAGAATGCCTTTCGGCCATGCGATAGCCGAAAGTAAATCCCAAGACCGAATCGAGCGGATCGCTCTTTTGAGGAATACATCCATGGCGAAGGGTGCAGGAAAGGCGAGAAAGAAGCTGCCGAAGGCGTTGGCGGTGGTGAATGCCGACAACTGCACCGGCTGCGAAGCGTGCATGGAAGTCTGCCCCGTCGATTGCATCTACAAAGTCGGCGGCTCCGAATTGCCGACGCTGCAAAGCTTCGTGGACATCGACCTCGAGCGATGCATCGGCTGCGATCTCTGCGAACGCTGGTGTCCCTGGGACGCCATCGACATGGTGAAGCCGACGGAGATCGTTTTCGCCGTCGCCAACAAGGGCGGCCCGGAGGATTACGTGCAGGCGAACTACGAGAAGCTGGTCGGTGTTGCCGCCTCCATCCAGGAACTCGCGATGGAACAAGCCGCCGCGGCTCCCGCGAAGAAGTAACGCCGGCCGAATGAAGCAAGCGAAAGGGCGTTCGCATCCAAGCGAACGCCCTTTCCGCTTTCGTGGCGACAAGTTTATTAACTTGTCGGTCTTCATCTGTACTCTTCACGCCCGGAGACCTCGCCATTTCGAACAAGTTAATAAACTGGTTCCCACGAAAACATGGCCAACGTCCCGTCGCCTAAGATGAAACAATCGGCCATGGGAGGCCGAGCCGAGGAGCAAGGTGAACGTCATGGCGGATGTGCATGAAGGTGCGGAGGCGCCGCAACCGGAGATCGTGTTGCCGGGCCCCATCCTTCCGGGCGTGATCACGCCTGGAGAGAAGATCAAGCAGTTTCCCACTGGCCCTGGCGTCTATCTCATGAAGGACGGCCAGGGGAGGGTGCTCTACGTCGGCAAAGCCAAGAACCTGCGCAACCGTACCTCCCATTACTTCACCAAGGCCGCAGCCGACGATCCGCGCACGGCGGACCTCATCCCGCTCATCATGGACGTCGATTTCCTCCCCGCGGAGTCGGAGGTGGAAGCTCTGCTCATGGAAGCTCGGCTCGTCAAAGACATCCAGCCGCGCTTCAACGTCGAGTTGAAGGACGACAAGACCTTTCCCTATCTGCAAATTCGCATGCGCGAGGAGTTTCCGCGCGTCGAGTTCACACGATCGCCGCGCCGGAAGGGCGTGAAGTTGTATGGCCCCTTCACGAGCGCAAAGTCGCTACGGGCGGCGATCCAGGTACTGCAGCGGATCTTCCAGTTCCGCACCTGCGGGCTCGATATCGCGTCGGATGAAGCACGCTGGCGCTGGTTCCGTCCCTGCATTTTGGCCAGCATCCGCCAATGCACCGCTCCCTGCAATCTTCGCGTGAGCAAGGAAGATTACCGCAAACAGATTCGTTCGCTTCGCATGGTGCTTGAAGGCAAAAAGAGCCGGCTGCTGCGTGAGATGAAAAAGGAGATGATGGAGGCGAGTACGGCGATGCAGTTCGAGAAGGCGGGCCGACTGCGGGACGAAATCAAGGCGCTGCAAAACCTCAGCTTGCGCGGGAAGGTGGACAAGGACGTGCAGCCGGAGGTCTTTCAGATCGAGCCGAAGAAGGGAATGGTCGGCCTGCGGAAAATCTTGGGGTTGGCACAGACGCCGCGGACGATCGAAGGCGTGGACATCGCTCATCTGGGCGGCCAGGAAACGGTCGCGTCGCTGGTGTCGTTCATCGATGGATTGCCGTTCAAGCCGGGTTATCGCCGCTATCGCATTCGCTCGGTGGAAGGGATCGACGATTTCGCCTCGATCCGCGAAGTGATCTCGCGCCGCTTCCGGGACGCATTGCGCAAGGGTTCCTACGAGAACGAACATGCGTTTCCCGACGTGCTGCTGATCGACGGCGGCAAAGGCCAACTCAACGCCGCCCTCGAAGTCTTCCGCGTGATCGGCCGGGAACCGCCTGCGTTGTTGTCGCTGGCGAAGCGCGACGAAGAGATTTTCCGCCCTGGCGAATCCGAACCCCTGAAATTAAGCCGCCACTCCGCCGCATTGCGTCTGCTGCAATACGTCCGCGACGAAGCCCACCGCTTCGCCCAGCACTACCACAAGATCCTGCGAAAAAAAAAGCTCGAAGGCGAATGACCGACCATTCGCACGGGCGGCCGTAGGGCGTGTCGACGGGAGCGAACCTTCTTTGGCGATTCCTTGTCTTTTCCCTCGCGGAACCGGGCTTGCTGCGACGCATGAAATCGCTAGACTGACGCCGACGCGAATGAGCCCCACCATGTCGTTCGCGTCGTCAACTCGGGCCGTGGCGCAGCTTGGCTAGCGCGCTTGCTTGGGGTGCAAGAGGTCGGAGGTTCAAATCCTCTCGGCCCGACTTTTGCCAATGGGAAGCCCTTCGATCAACAGGTCGAAGGGCTTTCTCCATTCTGGGACGAGACTTACGTCAACGAGGGTGCAGTTCAACCAGAGGATTTCGAGGATACGCCGCTTCGCGTCGATGTCTGCCGCAACCCACTTCTCAGTCAAGCTTTGCGAGAGTTCAAACGCCTTGACAGCGAGGTCGGCCTGTTCGTGCCGACCCAGGTCGCAGGCGTCGATCTCGACCTTCAAGCGGCCTTCGCGGTCGCGCAGTTCGGTTGACTTGCTGCTGAACGTCTCGGGGTCGATCTCGTCCATCAGCCGCAGGTTGAGCAGACGGTCCTGCTGGCCGCGCCGAAAGCTGCCGGGTCAGGTCGGCCAGCCGTTCACGGGCTTCACGCTGCTCGTCGTGCGTCTTTGCTCGCAGGACGCTGACGAACCAGTCGCGGACCTCCTCGTCGTCCACACGAAGCTTGGCGAACAGGGCCAGGACTTGCTCGTCCAGGGTCGATTCGGGCAGGCGTGTCCGGGGGTGGCCGGCGGCGGTGTACTTCGTGCAGCGGTAGTAGACGTATTCGCGGTCGCCCGCCTTCGTCTTCTTGACCTTCTTCTCGCCGGTGACGGGGTGCTGGCAATGCCCGCAGCGGATCAACTCGCTGGCGTAGAGCATGTCGTGGCACTGGTAGCGGTGTCCGCCGAGGAGGGTCTGCACCCGGTCCCAGGTGGTGCGGTCGCGATGAGCGGGGTGTGCGTGCCGGGATGCCACTGCCCCTTGTGCCGGACCTCGCCGATGTACGAGCGGTCGGTCAGGAAGCGGTAGATGGTGCTGCGGTTGAAGAGGGGCTGCGACGGCAGGTAGGTGATCCCCTCGCTGTCCAGCCGGGCCGTCAAGCTGTCAAGCGTCTCACGGTGATAGGCGTACAACTCGAAGATTCTGCGGAGTTTCGCCGCCTCCTCGGCATCGACCTCGACCAGGGCGCGTTTCTCGACGCGGACGTTCCTGTAGCCGAAGGGGGTGGCTCCCAGGATTAGGCCGCTGGCGACTCGGCGCTGTTGACCTTCGCGGACATCGAGGGATTGCTGCTCGGTCTGGAACGCCGCGAAGTTGGCGAGCGTGCGCCGCATCATCCGGCCCGCCGGGGTGTTCTCGGTCGGCTGGGTGACGACGACCAGGGCCAAGCCGCGCTCCTCCATGTCCTCCAGGGCCATGTAGTCCTTGAGGTTCCTGGCGGCGCGGTCGAGCTTGTAGACGATGATGCCGTCGATCTGGTCGAGGAGCTTCTTGGCGTAGGCCAGCATCTCACGGAACGTCGTGCGTTCCTCCCGGCGGGTCGCCGTCTCGGCCACCCGGAACATCTTCACGATGCTCCCGTCGCGTCGTTCGGCCTCTCAGAGCAGGCCGGATTCCTGAACGTCGAGGGAGAAACCTTCACGCTCTTGCTCACGGGAGGAAACGCGGGCGAACCCGATGTACCGCTTCTTGCTCATGACTTCAGCACCTCCCCGAGCCAGCTGACTGCCAGGATGATTTGCTTCGCTTCGACGGTCGAAAGCGATCTGCCGTAACGTGGCTCCCAGACCCGTATCGTCTCGGCGAGCAATTCCGCAGTGATCCAACGCGGGGTGTCCGAGGGCTGCACAGCAGGGGCCGTATCGGGACGCTCGTCCGTGGCCATGTCGTTCCCTTCACCCGAAGTCGGGTATCAGGAACTTGCGCGGCCATCGTGCGTCCGACACAAGCTACGTCATCGTCGGCAACACATCTTGTTGCCGGGTACATCACTCTTGCCACATCCTACCACTCATCAATCAGGTCATCAAGACGCATCTTCTTGCTGCTGCGATGCTTACGTTTACAACTGGCCCAAACCTCGTTGCAAGAACTCAAATGCAAGAACTCGACTGCCGTCCCGTGAAACTAACATCCACTCTCCCATTTCAGGCTTCGTCGCCTCGATGTTTCTTTATTCGCGCCAACCGGATGAGTTGACCAGAAGGACCAGGGCGAAGAAGCCGCTCACCGCGTCGGCCAAAAAGTCGCCGGGCAGTCTTTGTGCCGCTGGCGATGCAGGCTGAGGGCGTTGAAGTCCTCAGCCTCGACAGCACGCCGCGCCCAAAAGTGGGAGGGTAGTGGGAGGCCACCAAGCGACCGTGCTGGTCCGCTTGAAATGGCCAGAACCCCGAGAAAACAAGGGCTTTCAGACGAGCGCAAACGTCGTGCCTTGGCCACTCCTGGCTTAAACTGTATCCCTCCCGGCATAGACGGGAAACTCCATCCTCACGTCTTCCTCCGAGCCGGCTTCTTCATGAAAGAGTTGATGAACTTGGCCATCGGCTCCTCCACCAAACCCGCGTCCACGACGGCATCCACTTCACAGTCACCGTCCGACTCGGACACCAGCACCGTCTGGAAGTTGAGTTTCGCGCCGTCCAGCGAGATCAGGAATCCATAGGAGCGGCACTCGTCGCACTCGGTCTTCTCGATCAACCGGCGCTGTGCGGCAGTCAACAGCGGGCGCTCTTCCTCGTCCTCATCATCATCGAAGTCTCCGTCATCGAGGTCCGGCACTTCGATCACGCCGCCATCCGCACAGGCAAGTTCGCCGAAGTCTTGCCACATGGCGAACTGGGCCAGCAGATCGAACCCGGCGTCGAGTCGTTCGATGGGGTCGTCGGGGATGTCTTCGAGTCCCATGCCGTCAGGAAGCGTAAGCTCTTCGTGATCGGGCAGGAAAATCGCCTTGCCGTCCTCGACAATCGGGAACGCCTCGTCGGCTCCCCGCGACAGGACGAACTTGCTGACGGTCCTGACGAATTTCGTCCAGTCGAACCGGCTCCGTGGGATGGTGAAGATGCTCATGTTATGCCTTGTAACCCTCAGAATAATACCAAGTCGCGCGACACTTTTTGCAGATGAAGTAACTCCTCCCCACGTTGTACCAGCGACCAGAGATTACACGCTGGCCGTAGTCCACGTCTCGGAGATGTGCGCAGTCCCGAACGCCACAGTTCGGACACTTTTATCCTGCGAACGTCTCGAACATCCAGCCATCCATCATCCTCAGAACGCCGTTCTGGTTGCCCAGGAACAGAAGCACCGGGAACTCCTCGGAGCAGCGGTCACAGGTCGTGGTCGCGCCGAGCGGCAAGGTTCCGGTGTAGACCGTGCAGCAGTGCGGACAGATGAATTCTCGGGCCATAGGTACTCCTCGCGCTTGCTTGCGGGGTGTCGAGTTTACACGCTGGCAACGCCTCGCCTCGGAAATCGAGCAACGAATTAACGCGACCAACCTAATCGAACCACGCTTGCATCGTTTGGTATTGCGTCTTTCCTTGGTAAACGAAGATGTTCCCGGTCAGTGTGAGAGGCCCATCGGACAGCTTGTGCCTCCAACGCTGGTACTTTTGACGAATGAAAGAGTCGTAGCCGTCCGAGAGCATTTCCGGCTTTCCGAACACTTCGTGCCACTTCTGCTCGTCGCATTGGAACGCCATTTGAACCTTCGTTATCCCTTTTTCTTGGAAGGTGTGTCCTCGCAAACCACCCATAAGCTCCATCGCCGCAAGAAAGTCATCTCTGCTTCCAGGGATTGGGGATTTGCCGCCCTCCCACTTTGGCGTTTCCGCCCCAGAAACTCGAACTGCTTTTGCCCAACGTGCTTCACCCCCTTTTCCACCGCTCGTCTTTGGACCAGACGCCATGTTCCATAAGCCACTGATCCCCAGGATTACGACCAACAACCCTCCCGCCGCGCCCGCCAGCACCGGCGTCCCCAGGCGGTCGAGTGTTCCGGGCTTTCCCGCATCTGCGAAAAGTGCTTTCACCTCGGGCGAGCGGAACACGAACAGCGACCACACTCCGACTGCAATGCCGGCCAGGAGGCCGGGAATGGAGATGGCGAGAGGAATGGCGCTGAAGCAGTACCAGCCCCAGACAGTCGTCGTCAGCATCGCAGCCACCGGAGCGTACAAGAACTTCCGAAGACGTGTAGCCAGGACGATGCAGACCACCGCCGCCGCGACGTGAATGAATGACAGGAAATACAAGATCAAGCTGCCGCTGAAGAAACTCACCAGCAGGCCGAGAGCGATTACGGCGATCATTCCGATGACGGGCCTGAAGATGCGGGCCGGGATCGCGCCCAAGAGCTTCTTCCCGAGGTTCATTGGCTCCGAAGTGGCCAGCGGCGTTGGGGAAGCACCCACGGGCAGCGAGGGCGGTGCGATGGTCCCTTGCGGCGAAGGCCCGAATTGTCCCTTCACCTGGGACGCCGGCATCCACTGCCCGGCCTCGCCTCCGGCCACCCAGTCGAGGGGCAGCACCTGACCTTGCTTGGCCATCTCCACCAGTTGCGTGGACGAGTACGGCCCGTACTTCTTGTCATCGCGCTTGACGTACCAACCGCTCATGGCAATCCCCCCGATCCCGCAACTCTCCTGCTCTGAAGAACTCGTCTACCCAGAAAGCGGAACCCGCCCGACAAAAAGGGCCACACCTCGACCGAAAAAACTCACTGTTCCAGGGAACTGGCCTGAATCTTGCTGTTGACTATAGTAAACAGACGGGCTTGGAGCCAGGGTTTACGCTCCGAGCATGTCACTCGGGGCCGAGCTACGCAAGGAACGTCAGGCAGCCGGTTTAACGCAAGAAAGGCTTGCTTTCGCGGCGGGGCTGGATCGCGCGTACATCAGTCAGCTTGAAAACGACCACAAATCACCCACCGTGGACGTTCTCTACCTGATCTGCGATGCCCTCGCCGTTGCGGCGTCCGACCTTCTGGCTCGGGTCGAACGCACTCGTCAGCCACGTCGAAAAGCCGGCGCGGACGAACTCTCTTCTGCCGACTGACCGACCTTTGGCCCGTTCTGGCCGTCGATTCTCGCTTTTACTCTTGAAGGGTCAGCGAGGTCGGATCGCAATCCATCCGTAAAAATGATAGGAGTCCCGTCAGGCGGTCTGGCGGGGCATCACGATGGCCCGTGCGATCTCGCTGATGCCAGCCAATACCACCACGCTTCAGAGGCTCTTGGACGCTGCCTCGCTCCAGCAACCGAAGGTACTTGACGAACTTCTGCTTCGGGCCTGCGACCGGCTCCGGATGCTGGCCGACAAGGGGCTGAGGGGCTTTCCGGCCCTGCGACGGTGGGTCGAGACGGACGACGTGTTGCAGCAAGCGATGCTCAGACTTCATCGGGCTTTACAACTGGTCCATCCTTTGACGGTCGGAGAGTTCTTCGCCCTGGCCGGGTTGCAGATACGACGTGAACTTCATGACCTCCATCGTCACCACTTCGGTCCACAGGGGGTGGGCGCGAACCACCACACGGACGGTCGCGGCAAGGCAGCCGACGACGTGAACGGGCCGCTCCAAGCCGTGGCGGACGATGCCGACATGCCTGTCGGTTGGAATCGCTTTCATGAGCTTGTTGAGGCTCTCCCTGATGACGAACGCGCCGTCGTGGACTGCCTGTTCGTCAACGACTTGACCCAGGAAGAGACGGCCCAGGTTCTCGGCGTGTCGCTGCGTACCGTCAAGCGGCGATGGCAGTCTGCCCGGATTCGCCTGCAAGCCGCCATCGAAGGGGGAATGCGCCCCGATGAATGACGACGACAAGATTGCTGACATGTTGCTGACATGGGAAGAAGCCCGAGATTGCGGCGAGACGATCACCGCTGAGGAACTCTGCCGAGATTGCCCGGAGTTGCTCAACGAGGTGCGGGAGCGGGTCCGGCTGCTGGAAAGCGCCGGGTGGCTTCGTGCGTCTTCATCCACGGCTCCTGATCCACCCCGCACTCTCGCCGGACGGTACTCGCTGGAAAATCTCATCGGCAGCGGCGGATACGCCCAGGTCTGGCGGGCCTACGATCTGCAACTGCACCGTCACGTCGCCGTCAAAGTCCCCAAGCCCAACCGGACGCTCACCAGCGAGCAAGTCGAGGAAGTGCTGACCGAGGCCCGCCAAGTCGCCCGACTGAAGCATCCGAACATCGTGGCCGTTCATGATGTCGTCAGAGAAGGCGCGGGGTACTTCATCGTCGCGGACCTGATCGAAGGACAGACGTTAGCCGCGCGGTTGGGGCAAGGGCGGATGCCCGTTGCCGAGGTCGTGACGCTGCTGGCACAGGTCGCCCGAGTAATCGACTACGCACACGCTCAAGGCGTCATCCACCGCGACCTGAAACCAGCCAACATCTTCCTCGACCGCGCGGGGCAACCGCACGTCGGTGACTTCGGCCTCGCCCGGTCCCGCGAAGACCTGATCGACGGCAGCGACAGGCGCGGCACGCTGGCGTACAGTTCGCCGGAACAACTGGAAGGCCGACCCCTCGACGGTCGCAGCGACATCTGGAGCCTTGGCGTCATCCTTTACGAACTGCTCACGGGTCGTCAGCCGTTCGCGGACGACAACCCGGCACGGCTGCGGCAGGCAATCCTCTCGGGTGCGCCACCCGCCTTGCCCGGCGTTTCCGAACCCGTGGCCACGGTCTGTTTGCGCTGCCTCGCCCTGAAGCCCGAAGATCGCTTCGCCCGTGGGAATGATCTTGCCGTGGCCCTTGAGACGGCGGTGCAACCCGAGAACTCCCGGCGATGGCTGCTTACTGTCGGCATCCTGCTGCTTGGCCTGACAGGCGTCCTGACCTGGGCAGCGTGGCCAACGCCGCACCGTGGAAGCAACAACGCAGAATCAACAAGTCCCCAACCCGACAAGGCCGACTCGACACCGCCAGCGGGCCTTCCCGCCCGCGACGACGCCTTCCGGGTGCTGCGCGGTCACGACGGGGCCGTGCGTTCCGTGGTCGTCATGTTGGACGGCAGCATGGTGGCCAGCGGTGGAGAGGACGGACACGTTCGACTCTGGCCAGTCGAGGGTGGTGCGGCTACGATCCTTGAACATGACGGCGCGGTCAACGCTGTCTGCATCGGCCAGCGAGGACACACAGTTTTGACGGGGACCGCGAAAGGCACGGTCACGCTTTGGGGGCTTCCTCTCCGAACCGACAACGAGCGGATTGGGGCAGGACTTTGGTATCTTGCACCACCCCTTGCCGGCCCCTGGCCTGTGTTGACCGGGTGCGTTCCTCAGCCAGACGCGCCGTGGAAAGCTCGGACGTTCCCGGCCCAGGTGGGGACTGTCAAGGCCGTGGCCATCTCGGGGGAAGGGCGGTTTGTCGCCTGGGCCGGCGCGGAGAAGCTCGAAATCTGGGAGGTCGGAGGCAACGAGCCGTTGACCGTCGCCCGCACGCCCGGCGAGACGATCCACCACTTTGCCTTTCTCAACGACGGGTTTCTGCTCGCTGCCTTCGGATTCGGAGCCGAGAAGAGGTTGACCACACGGACTTGGGTTATGGTCGAGGTCAATGACGCCTGGGTCGCGCAAGCACGACCGGCGGGTAAGAACCTCGAACTCTTCACCGACGTGCGTGGCTTCACCACGACAGCAGATCGCATCGCCGTGCTGGTGACGCAAGCCGGGGCCGTCCGCGTCTTCATGCAAGACGCCAAGGCGGCTGGCTTGCTGCTGGCCGGCTCGTTTGAATGCCCCCAGGTCGAACTGAAGTCATCCGTGATTTTGGCCGACCAGCGAGCCGCAACGGTCGCCCAGGATCGCACGCTTCGCGTCTGGTTGCTGAGGAACCAAGCGGAGTTGGCGACTTTGCATGGCCACTCGAAGCCGATTACCGCCATCGCGGGGTGCGCCAAGGGCGACATCATCGCCACGTCTTCCGAAGACGGTACGGTTCGGCTCTGGAAATCTCCATGATTTCAAGGCATCGTGGACATCGTGTCCTCGATGTTGCCACATTCGACTGTGTTCCGGCGGCGAACGGGCTGATGCGTGGGGCGGCGGGCGGGCCTGTGGGCAGGGCGTTGAAGGCGATACGGGCGACCCCACCCTACCATCTTGAGTAATACCCCGAACGAAGGGGGAAATTCGATGGCTGGGCGCGGAAGTGACCGTCTTCCAGCATTTCCGCCACTTGCGAGCCTTCCAGCGAAGGTAACGAACCAAGCACCAGCCCAACCCGCCATCGTGCGATGCGGCCATTTCATCGACGGGAGGAGCTATTTGGGCCGGTTCGACTGCTTCCTCCACAACGTCATCCACCCCATACCATTCGTCCTTGCCGCTGTAGGTCGGCGCTTTGATCCTCTCGCCTCTGTCCGCCCAAGAACGCCACGACCGCCGCTGCCGACGATTGACCCACTCGTCGTCGCGCCACCCTTCCTCGACACGCAGGACGTAGGCACACCAGTTCCACCGCCGATCATAGAGGTAGCCGTCCACCCAGGCTTCAGCTTGCGTGAGGCCGTAGACATCAACACGCCGTTCGGCGAAGCCATGCTCGAAATCCTCGCCGTCTTCGCCAAGCTGGAAACCCGCATCCGGCAAGCACGACAGCGGGCCGGCATCGAGAGCCGACGCGACCCGGAAACCAAACGCTGTCCGTGGGGCGGTCGCCGGCAAGGCTGCCGAGTGAAAGTCACTGTCGAGAAGGAGGCGTTGATCCTCAAGCTGCACGGCGAGGGCCGTCCCATCGCAGCCATCAGCAGACTGACCGGCCTGACACGCCAAACGATCTACCGCGTTCTGGAGCGCCAGGAGCCGTCTTGACGCTGCCGTCCGCCGATCATGTCCGCATCAACGCCGATCACGAAGGGAGCCACATGAGGACCGTCATCTACCTGAACAAGTGGGGTGCGCACGTCTTTCACGTCATCCTGGCCGTGGCCGACGAGGAGATCGACTACACCCTCGCATCGCGGGTCTACGTCACCCTGGATGAAGCCCGGCACGTCGTTGAACAGTGGCGACTGCGGTACACGGTCGCCGACGCCGATGTCCACGACAACGCCATGATCGACCTCAGCGTCCTGCTGGCCGGGATCGAACCCACGGACTTCTCGCCTGCCAACAACTGAGCGATACAATTCCTCGATGGAGGTCAGGGCGGCGACGAACCGTGGTAGATCACGCCGCCAGGAGAAGCTGATGGATGTGCTGCTCCATCGCCGCGACCCCCGCCAGGAAAAGTTCAACTGGCGTTCTGTCGCCCCGACGTTCGACCCGCTGTCGCCCTTGTGCGGCAGCGGGTCTTTTGTGCGCCAGGCATGTTGTGTCTCAGGAGGTGCAAATCCTCTGCGGGCGGTGATGGCCCGAACCGCAAGGCT
>JAIEPT010000251.1 GCA_019748295.1 Gemmataceae bacterium
GCCTTGCGGTTCGGGCCATCACCGCCCGCAGAGGATTTGCACCTCCTGAGACACAACATGCCTGGCGCACAACAAAAGTGCCGCACCAATCGTTGGTGCGGCCTCCGTTGGTTGCCATGGGTAACGCGTGCCACCTAGTCGATCCGGAACACCGAGAAGATCACGCTCGGGATCACGGGTTCGCCGGTCGGCTTGGTTGCGACCATGCCGAGGTTCGCGGCGCTCGCGGACTGCAGCAGTTGCAGGCGATCGCCCGATTTCAACTCGCCCACGCCCTGACAGACGAGCACGGACGTGTACCCAGGCTGAATGCTCTGTTCGGTGTTGCTGTTGTCCACGTCCTTGCCGTTGAGGCCGACCCACAGACGGACCGAACCCTTTTCCTGGCCCTTGGTCGCTCCAACCTGGCCGGCGGCAACCACGAAGTAGACGCCGTCCGCCTTCACCTTCACGGTCCCCTTGTCGTTCTCCACATCCTTGGCCGCGTCCACGGAGTCGAGCGCGATCGGGGTCGAGGTCGTCTTCGCGGCTTGCGATTCCGTGCTCGAAAGCTGAGCGTACGGCGTCGCCTTCACTTTGAAGAGCGAAAAGATCATGCTCGGGACCGTCGGTTCCCCCTTCGGGGTCGATGCGGCCATGCCCACGCCGGTTCCGGTTGAGGACTGGTACAGCGCGATCTTGTCCCCCGCCTTCAGTTCAGCAAGGCCCTGGCAAACCAGGACGCCCGTGAAGCCGGTCGGCAACGATTGCTCGGTGTTGCTGTTATCCACATCCCTGCCGTTGACTCGCATCCAAAGCTTGACCGATCCCTTGCCCCCTTCCTTGGTCGCCCCCGCCTGTCCGGCGGCCATCACGAAGTAGACGCCGTCTTCCTTCACCGTGATCGTGCCCTTGTCCTGGTCCACCTTGTTCGAGGCATCGACCGAATTGAGCGAGACCAAAGTCGGCGAAGTTTCCGCCGTCTGCGATTGGGTGCTGGAAAGTTGAGCGTAGGGGCCGGATTCCGCTTTGAACGCGGAGAAAATCACGCTCGGCACCACGGGTTCGCCCTTCGGCTTCAGTGCGACCAGGCCGAGGCCTTCGCCCGTTTTGCTGACGGAGAACCACACTTCGATCTTGTCGCCGGCTTTCGCCTCGGCGAGGCCCTGGCAGACGAGCACCGAGGTGAAGTTCGGCGTGATCGTCTGCTCCGTGTTGCTGTTGTCCACGTCCTTGCCGTTGATGCGCATCCACATGCGGACGGAGCCCGAACCGCCCGTCGTGCTGCCGACCTGAGCGGCCGCCATCACGAAGTAGGTTCCCGCTTCTTTGACCGTGACCACGCCCTTGTCGTGGCCTAGTTCCTTGAGGGCGTCGTTCGAGTTGAGCGACGCCGGCTTCGGTTCGGTCGAACCAGGCTGGGTGTCGGTGCTGGAGAGCTGAGCGTAGGGACCGGCCTGAACGGCCGAAGTCACGAGGCCGAGAGCGGCCAACCCGAGCGCGAGGCGCCAAAGCTTCATCATGATGCTCCTTCCCAGAGACGTAGATTCGGCGCATGCCGCCGAAAGGCGGTTGGCCGAAGCCTACAACGCGAGACATGAAAAGCCACGCTGGGAGAGAGCGGGGATGGGACTGAGAGAGGAAGCAGCCCTCTAGCGGTCTATGGAAAAGGACCGAAAAGGGAAAGGCCTCCGCTTGCGTCGGCCGACGCCGGCGGTTAACCTGCATGGATCCTTCCCCCCGCCTTGTTTGTTTTCCGTACTCCTGCCTACCGTCTCGCCTTCCCGGATTGGGAGCGTGTCAGCCATGAATCGCCGCACCTTTTTGCATGCCGGCATGCTTTCGCCGCTGGGGCTTGGCCTAAGTCAATCGATGTGGATGCGCTCGCAGGCCCATGCCGGCACGCGATCGGGCGGGCAAGCGAAGGCGTGCATCTTGCTGTTCATGACCGGCGGTCCTTCGCAGCATGATACCTTCGATCCCAAGCCCAATGCGCCCGCCGAGATTCGCGGCGAATTCCAGCCCATCGCAACCAGCGTCCCCGGCATCCGGATTTCCGAACATCTGCCGATGCTCGCTCAACGCGCCCACCAATATTCGATTCTTCGTTCGACCTGGCATGGCTCGGATACGCATGGCGTGGGCGTGCATTTCAATTTGACAGGCCTGCGTCACACGCCGCGCTCGGGGGGCGAACCGCAATTGGATCGCCGTGATCCGCCGTCGATCGGAGCCGTCGTTCGGCAACTTCGCGGCGACCGCAACGGGATTCCTGCCGCCGTTCAGCTGCCGCGGCCTGTCGGCGATCAAAACAACGCGATGTGGGGCGGGCAGCACGCCGGCTTTCTTGGGCCGCGCTATGATCCGCTCTTCATCTTCGATGAGACATGGCGGCCGGGCGATCCCATTCCGGGCTTTTCGCCTCCCAGCGATGTGCCGGCCGATCGGCAGGCGAACCGCGGCCGCTTGCTGGAAAGCGTCCAGCAGCGACCCGCGCCTGATACGTCGGCGGAACGCGAATACGATCGCTTCCAGCAACTGGCGTTCGACGTGTTTCGGTCCAGCGAAGCATGGCGAGCATTTCGACTCGATCTCGAACCGCGGGCCACACTCGAACGCTACGGCGACAACCGCTTCGGCCGAAGTTGTCTCGTTGCTCGTCGGCTCATCGAAGCCGGCGTTGGGCTGGTGACCGTGCCGTGGATGTTCAAGCAATCGGAGGAGAATTTCGACACGCACAGCCGGCACTTTCCAAAGATGCGGAGCATGTTGCTGCCCCCCATCGATCGCGCGTTCTCGGCGTTGCTCGAAGATCTGGGCCAACGCGGCATGCTGGACGAGACGCTCGTCGCCTGGACCGGCGAGTTCGGCCGAACGCCCAAAATCAATGGCGGCGGCGGCCGCGATCACTGGGGCCGCGTCTACTCGACGGTGCTCGCGGGCGGCGGCGTTCGCGGCGGACAAGTCGTGGGCCGCAGCGATGCGCAAGGGGGCGTGCCTGCGGACAATCCCGTGCATGTCTCCGATTTCATGGCGACGATGTACCACGCGCTCGGCTACGGCTCCGACACGCGCGTCGTCGATCCCGTCGGCCGACCGCACTACATCGTGCAGGGCAAGCCGGTCCTCGAGTTGTTCTGATCAAAGTGGTCCTCACGCTCCGCGTGAGGTGAGCGGCGACGTATTCGCAGTCGTCATTATTTAACCGCACATTTACCGAACCCCGTGCATCTCTTCGATCCAACCCGTAGGTCGCATTGAATCGACCTGAAATCCGCGGACTGGAAACTACTTCGCGGAGAACCCGAAGAAGGCGAAACTCGGCGCCAGCGAATACTTGCTCTACTCGAAATCAGTCTGAGACGCGATGGAGCGGACTGCCGACCCTGTCGCCGCTGACCTCACGCGGAGCGTGAGGACCACTCTGGATTTCCGCGTCTCGCCGACTAACGATGTAGGGGGACATCGCTTCGCCACGGAACTCTTGTCATGCGAATTTTCGTCACCGGCGGTACGGGTTTGGTCGGCACACGGCTCATTCGCAAGCTGGCCGAGCGTCGCGACGAGGTCGTGCTGCTGACGCGTAGGCCGGAGGCGGCGAAGGGAGGCGATCGCATCAAGGTCGTCGGCGGCGATCCGACGGTATCCGGCCCCTGGATGGACGAGGCGGCAACATGCGATGCGGCCATCAATCTGGCCGGCGAAAACATTTTCGCGAAGCGTTGGAACGACGATTTCAAGGCCGCCCTCCGCAAGAGCCGCGTGCCGACGACGCAGCATCTTGCGGAGGCGTTGGCCCGCAATCCGAAGCGCGCCGATGGATCGCCCAAGGTTCTCGTGAGCGCGTCGGCGATTGGATACTACGGGGCCCATGGCGACGAGGAACTCGACGAATCGACCGCGCCGGCTTCCGACTTCATGGGCAATCTGTGCGTCGATTGGGAGAAGGCGGCGCTTGCGGGCCAGGAAAAGGGATTACGCGTTGCCGTGATCCGCATCGGCATCGTGCTGGACCCGGCCGGCGGTGCGTTGAAAGAGATGATGCCCCCCTTCAAGATGTTCGTCGGCGGGCCGATCGGCAGCGGCAAGCAGGTGATGAGCTGGATCCATGCCGACGATTTGGTCGGCATTTTTCTTCATGCACTCGATCATGCTGAAGTTTCAGGCCCCGTGAATGCCACCGCGCCGAATCCTGTCAGCAACAAGACTTTTTCCAAAGCCCTCGCCAAAGCGATCGGCCGTCCCAGTTTCATGTGGACGCCCGGCTTCGCGATTCGTGTCATGCTGGGCGGCGTGGCGGACGTCGTCGTGAATGGCCAAAAGGTGATGCCGAAAAAGGCGTTGGCCGCGGGATATCAGTTCCGTTATCCCGAGATCGAGGGAGCGTTGGCGAATCTGCTGGCGAAGTAGCGTGCGATCTCATCACGTTCTGTAGGGAACGCCCTCCGTGGCGTTCCGCCGAACCGGACGAGTCCGAAGGAATTGATCCCACAAGCGAAACCGAGTCGTTGCCGCCTTGACGGGCTAAACAGCGCATGCAGACTGGCCAACTCCCTTCAGTGCCGGTATCCTTTCATCTTGATGCAAGTGCGTAACTCAGCGTCTTTTTCTCCGCATTGCCGGGGCCAAGTCAGCTTGTGAACGCGCGTGCGGGTGTGGTAGATACAAGCCTGCTCCGCCTTTCGGAGCTTTGCTCGAACTCACCTCCGCTCTCGCTGTTGGGAGGAATTCTTGTGGCGACTACGGAAGAACGGGTCATTCAGATCGTCTGCGACAATCTCGGCGTGAACAAGGATCAGGTCACCCGCACCACCTCCTTCCAGGAGGACATCGGCGCGGATTCGCTCGATATCGTCGAGTTGGTGATGGAACTCGAAGAAGAGTTCGAAATCACCATCCCCGACGAAGAAGCCGAAAAAATCAAAACCGTCGGCGAAGCGATCGACTTCATCGAACGCGAGCAGAAGAAAAAGGGCGGCTAGCCGTTCGCATGCGGGTTTTCAGATGATCGGTCTCTGCGCCTTTCCGCCGCGAAAACTCGCCTGTATTATGTAGTTGCCTTCACGAAAGCTTCCCTCGATCGTCGCATGCCTCGCCCTTTCGGCGAGGCTTCGTCTTCTCAAGGAGCGGATGGAAATGACCCGCCGCGTCGTCATTACCGGAATGGGGACGGTCAACCCCCTATCCAGCGACGTCAAGGAATTCTGGCAGGCCTTGCTCGCCGGCAAGAGCGGCGTTGGCCAAATCCATCAGTTGGACACGACCCCTTTCAAAGTCAAGTTCGGCGGCGAAGTCCCTGCATGGAAACCGGAATCGTTCTTCGATTCCAAAGCCGCCAAACGCATGGACCGCTACGCCCAGTTCGCCATGGTCGCTTCGATGGCGGCCGTCAAGGACTCGGGCATCGACTTCGGCAAGGAAGACCCCTTCCGCTGCGGCTGCATTCTCGGCAGCGGCATCGGCGGGCTCAACGAATTCGAAGACCAGCACGACCGCTTCCGCGATGGCGGGCCGGGCCGAATCAGCCCCTTCGTCATCCCCAAAATGATGGGGAACGCGGCTCCCGGCAATGTTTCCATTCAATTCAATCTCTGCGGCCCCTGTACCGCGGTCGCCACGGCGTGCGCCTCCGCGGCGAATGCCGTCGCCGATGCCCTCTACACGATCCAGCGCGGCGAAGCCGATGTGATGCTGACCGGCGGCTGCGAATCCACCATCACCAACATGGGCCTGGGCGGCTTCATCTCCGCGCGCGCCCTATCGAGCCGTAACGACCACCCGCAAGCCGCCAGCCGGCCTTTCGACCGCGATCGCGACGGCTTCGTGCTGGCCGAAGGCGCAGGCGTCGTCGTGATCGAGGAATACGAACACGCCAAGAAACGCGGGGCCCACATCTACGCCGAACTGCTCGGGTGCGGCGCCACGGCCGATGCTTACAACATCACCGCTCCGCACCCCGAAGGCGCCGGCGCTTCTCGCGCGATGATGAACGCCCTCCAGAATTCCCGCATCAATCCCAGCGACGTCGATTACGTCAATGCGCATGGCACCAGCACCGAGCTGGGCGACAAGGCCGAGACGCTTGCGATGAAGATCTGTTTCAAGGAGCATGCCAAGAAACTTGCGATCAGCAGCACCAAGAGCATGATCGGCCACCTCCTGGGCGCCTCGGGCGGCGTCGAACTGATCGCGTCGATCCTCTCGGTGAAGCACAACGTGGTGCATCCGACGATCAATCTCGACAACCCCGATCCCGACTGCGACCTCGACTACATCCCCAAGCAACCGCGCGAGGTGAAAGTCCGCTACGCCATCTCCAACTCCTTCGGCTTCGGCGGCCACAACGCGACTGTTGTGGTGGGGAAGATCTGACTTCGGCGAGCCGGGAGCGTTGGCGAGCGGAGGCAGACGGAAGGCTTCCGCATCCAGTGACCATGCAATACCATGTCGCGCTGTAGGGAACGCCCTCCGTGGCGTTCCGCCGGACTGAACGCGTACATCCCCGATAATCACATTCCGCGATCATATCGTGCACCCAGCCCCAGGGTAAGCGCTAGCGCACCCTGGGGATCAGTCCGCAGTCTGATCCCCACCGTGCGCTGCGCTTACGGTGGGGCTTGGTTCCGAAGAAGCGAGTATCCGTACCGCTCTTACCCCTCGCCCCCGGGCCCTCGGCCGACTTCGACCGCAACGGCAAGCTCGATCTGTTTCTGCCGAGCTGGTGGGCACAATCAGGAAGCGACAAGCCCAGGGGCGAGCGCAGCGAACTCCTGGGATCCAGACCGAAAACATCTCCCGCTTGCGACACTCCGATCCCAGGAGCTCGCTGCGCTCGCTCCTGGGCTTGGCGGTTAAGATTTCTAGCGCGGCAGGCCCCACAGACGCATCGTGCGGTCGAGGCTGCCGCTGAGGGCTTTGCGGCCATCGGCGGAGAACGCCACGCTGGTCACGGTGTCGCGGTGGCCGGCGTATTGATGCAGCAGCTTGCCGGACGTGAAATCGAAGATGCGGACCATTTTGTCGTCGCTCCCCGTCAGCAGGCGACGGCCATCGGGAGATAGCGCCATGGTCGTTACTAGCCCGGAATGCCCCTCGAAGCGGCGGATTTGCTTTCCGTTGGCGATGTCCCAGACATGGGCGTAGCCATCGCCGGCGGTGACGAGATACTTGGAATCGGGCGTGAAGGCGACGCCGTAGACGCCGCTGGTGTGGCCATCGAAGACTTTCGCTTCTTGTCCGTTTTGCGTGTCCCAGATGCGGGCCGTCTTGTCGCCGCTGCCGGTGGCGGCCCATTTGCCGTCGGGGCTGAAGGCGACGGCGTAGACGAATCCCGTATGCCCTGGGAACTTGCGGACTTCGTCGCCGTTGTTCGCATTCCAGAGGATGGCGGTGCGGTCGTCGCTGCCGGCGAGCACGAAGTTGCCGTCGCGCGAAATGGCGACGCCATTGAGATCGACGCGATGCGTGAATCGCTTCGTTTCGCTCCCCAGACGGGCGTCCCAGATACGGGCGGTTCCGTCCCAGCTTGAGCTGAGCAGCCACCGGCCATTGCTGTGCCAGACGACGCCCCACACCTGCTTCGAGTGGCCGCGGAGAATCTTCTCCTCCTTGTCGGTCGTCGTGTCCCAAATGCGGATCGCGGAATCAACGCACCCGGCCGCGGCAAGTCGGCTGTCCGGCGAGAGCGAAACGCTCTTCACCTCATCGGTCACTTCGTATTTCTTGAGTTCGCTGACCGCGATCGTTGGGCCTTCGCCCTGCTCTCCCGCGAGGCGCGCTCGCACCAAGTCCACCCGCCGCGCGGCCTTCGTGCGATTCAGGCCGGAAAGTTCGGGAACCGCCTGCATGTACCAGTGCATGGCTCGCCGCTGCAGCGAAAGCTGAGCCGCATCCTTGTTCGTCTGAGCAAGCGCCCACCAGGCATCGGCAATCGCCAAGCGATCGGCGGGAGCTTCGGGGTTGCCGAGATCGCGCTGGGCCGCTTCTCGAAGTGCCTTGTCGGACCCTCGGGCCAGCATGGGCAGGCCCTTGTCCCACTTCGCTTTGAAGAGGGCGTAGTATCGGCCCGCTTCATAGTTGGCGGTCGCATCGTCCGGCTTCTTCTTGAGGTTCTCGAGGTGGAGTTTGATCTGATCGAAGCTCTTCCGCACCTCGCCGATGTCGGACGCACGGCGGTGTGCGGTCTCCAACAACTTCTCGTCGCCTACCTTCGCGGCCGCGGATTCCAAGAGTTTCCCGAGGACGGCTGCTGAATCGAAGTTTTCTGCATCGAGCGATTCCTGAATGCCGGCCAGCAGCAGATCGACGAGCGACTGGGCCAACTCCTTGGAAGACACGGCCTCCGCGGCGGCCATGTATGCCTTCTGTTTTTTCTCCGCCACATCGATGGCGAACGACTTGGCGAGTTCGTCCGTCAACGTCAGCGCCCGGCGAACATCGCCCCCTTTTGCAAGCATCTGGATGGCGGTTTCCGTGAGGACCAACCGCAGAGCCGGATCCTTCTTCGCTTCCGCCGCCTGCTGCAGACAGATGTCCGCGATCTTTAGCTGATCGCCCGGCGTTTTGGCTCCCTCGATGTCCGCGGCGAGCACGTCGTGGATGAGTGCTTCCGCCTTCGCGAGGTCGGCTTTCGCGGGCAGCGCGGCCGGCGTCGTCGGCTGCTGAGACATGGCGATGCCGACGAGAGCGAGCGCCATCGAGGACGCAAGAACGGCGAAACGAGCGGGACGCATCACGACAACCTTCCGAAAAACGAAAAACAAACGCGCGATCAGCGGCACATGATAAAGCCGACCGGGAGCCACTGCAAATTCGGCAATCCAAACCTACGGGTGCGGAACCATCAGGCTGAAAGGATAAAGGTAGGCCTGCATCAGAGTCATCACGCCGACCACGGCGGCAAGGAAGATGCTGTGCCATAGCACGGCCTTGAAGATGTCCGCTTCCTTGCCGAGTTGGTTCGTCGCGGCGGTGGCCACGCAGATGCTCTGGGCATCGATCATTTTCCCCATGACGCCGCCAGTGCTGTTGGCGGTGCAGATAAGCACTTGGGCTTGCGCTTCCGTGATCGCGAAAGCGCCGGTCTTGTAAACCTCGGAAGCGGTGATTTTCTGCAAGCTGCCGAAGAGAGCGTTGCTCCCCGCATCGGTGCCGGTGAGAAAGACTCCCAGCCAGCCGAGGATTGCCGCGAAAAATGGATAGAGCACGCCAGTGCCTGAGAAGGCGTAGCCAAGCGTCGCATCCATGCCGGAGTAGCGGGTGACGTAGCTCAGGCCCAGCATGAAGGCGATCGTCGGAATCGGTATTTTCATCTGCACGCAGGTTCGCTTCAGCACCGAACTGATTTGTGTCGGCGACATCCGAAACAGCAGCATCGAAACGAACGACGCCAACATGACGGCGGTGCCGGGAGCCGTCAGCCAGCAGAAATTGAAGATGGCGCCTTCGGTTTCACCCACCTTGTTCGGCGGAAGCAGCTTGGGGTCGCGGATGCTTTCCTTGTGCAGCCCATCGATCACGATGCCGTAGTTGGTCGCGATTTCAGTCCCCGCGATATCCATTTTGATCGGACCCGGGCCGGCTTTCAGCGGATCCTTCGACTCCTTCTGTCGAACGAGGCCGGTCAGCATGAGGAACACGGACATGAGGATGAACGGCATCCACGCCATGGTGATGTTGCCGAACGAGAGCGGCACTTTCTCGTAGTATGAGGTGGCCGATGTGGTAGGCCCGACGAGCGCCGCGGCTTCGCAGGCGTGGGGATCGTTGACGACGTCGAATTTCTTGAGCGTCGTTTCGTCCGCGATGGCGCCTTCAGTCTTGCTGTACTCGAAGAGCGACTTCGGTTGCCAGAATCGCAGGAAGATGGCCGTCACGACGAGCGAGAAGATGCCGCCGCCGATGTCGGTCATCGGAAAGAGCACGACGCCCGGTATGTACGTGTGGATCGTGGCGAACACATATTGGAACGCGGCAAACGACCCGCCGGTCACGACCAGGGCCGGCCAAACCTGAAGCGTCTGCTTCCAACTACACATGCACTTGACCATGTACAGCGGGATGAAGAGGGAAAGAATGGGAAGCTGATGCCCCGCCATCACGCTGAGCGTTTCGGTGGGAATATCCGTCACCCCGCCAAGCACGAGCAACGGCGTGCCGAGTCCGCCGTATGCCACGGGGGACGTGTTGGCGATCAAGCAGAGCACGGCGGCACGAAAGGGATCGAATCCGAGCCCCACCATGATGGCGCCGCAGATGGCGACCGGCGAACCGCCTCCCGCCGCCCCTTCGAGAAAGGCGCCGAACGAGAAGCCGATCAGCAACGCCTGGATGCGGGCGTCCTTGGAGAGACTTGCGACGGATCGCCTCACGATCGCGAATCGGCCCGTTTCGGTGGTGATGTTGTAAAGGAGCATCGCGTTGAAGATCGTCCAACCGATCGGCAACAGCCCGAATGCCGCCCCGTAGCCGAACGAGTAAAGCGCCATGTCCACCGGCATCCGGTAAACGGTGACGGCGATGACGATGGCGGAAAACGAAGCCGCCGCCCCTGCCTTGGAAGCAAGCCAGCGCCGCGGCACCAACAAGTAAAAAAGCACGACGACTGGGATGGCCGCACAGATCGTGGAAACGATGGCAGAACCGGGAATGAGGCCGGCAAGCGGGTCGAGGAGTTGCTGATAACGAGCGGTGGGAGCCGTCGAATCGATCGCAAGAAGCATGTGGGAGAGTCCGCGGGGGTTATGCGGGAATCTGCGAATTGTAGACCCCTGGCCCGGCGTTGCAAACTGTTTTCGCGGTCGGACCCGAGCAATTTGCGAGCCGCAGGCGAGCAGCCGCTGTTAGGCGGCTGGTACATCGCCCGCAAAAGTCTCGTCACGCACAGACGGACGGAAGCAGACTCATGGAAGGCAGGAGAAAGCAGGATGATCAAGGGCGGGATAATCAATGCAAAACGACAGCGCAATGGGCACTGCGGCGCTTTCGGATCGTTGTTCTTATTATCCTGCCCTTTATTATCCTGCCTTGCTCTTTGCTTGTTCAGATTCTCCTTCACGATTCTGCTATCCGTCTGGGTATGACGAGACTTTTGCGGGCGACGTACCAGCCGCCTAACAGCGGCTGCTCGCCGGAGACAAGTGCGGTCGGGTTCTGCCGAATGCGCGGATCGGTCGGCTGTCGGCTTGGGGGTTAGGTCGAAATCCTCACCTGTTGCCGGAGAAAGGCCGGAGGCGACGCCGATAGGACGAGAAGCCTTGGTGCGTCTGAATCGCCGGGGCTCTGCATCGGAGATCGGCCCCATGGCGACGTTTTACGTGATGCCCCCTCGCCCGCTCTTGGGCCAAAGGTTCGGCGATTTTCTCAGCGGGATGTTTCCGGACCAATCCTGGCGTTCCGGCGACTGGGCCGACCTCGCCGAATCGCTCGCCAATGCGGCGGAAGGCCATGCGGGGGTCTACGTCGTCTTTGCGGAAGACTTGGCCGAGGATGTGGCTGCGCAGGAAGCATTGCAGCGCGACTTTGGAGCGGAGCCGGGGGACGACGTCATCGAAGTGCGTGCGACGCGAACCCTGGGCGATTGGAACATACGCCGGTGGCAAATCGAACGACCCGCCCGACGCGCGGCTTAGCATATCTTACCTGATGTCGCCCTTCTGAGCGCTGACGCCGTACACGCGGGAACAAACCTCCTCGCTGTTCGCGACGAGGTATTGGTGCAGCATCGGGAGGTAGGCCTGCAGCCATTTGCCCGGGGTCGTGTCCTCTTGCTTCATCACGACATCCCAGGCGGAGATGATCACGCCGAGGCGGAACTGGTCCAGGACTTGCTTTGCCCACCTCACGAACTGAAGGAATTCAATGGGTTGGGGTGAACTTTTCCCCCGGGGGAGCGTCATTCCGGCGTTTCTGCCTCATTTCAAGACCGCAATCCTTCGTCAACGGAAATAATGCGGAATGCGGAACGCGCTTTGCCGCATCAGTGCTTGGGCCGATGGTCGGCTCGGACTTTCCTTTAGAAGGAGCAAGCGATGCGATTTGCAGTGTTATCGTTCTTGACCGCCTGTCTCATGCTGCCTGTCAGCGGAGTAAGGCCGAATTCGACTCTCGCGCAGCCAGCGAACAGCAAAGCGGAAAATGGCATGTCGGGGATGGCCAAGGAGATGAGGGCCATGAACAAGATGATGGTCCACCATCTCGGGAAAAAAGATGCGGAATACGAGAAACGCTTCATCGACATGATGATCCCGCATCATGAAGGGGCTTCCCTAGTGGCGAAGCATGCTCTGGAGCATGCCAACCAGCCCGAATTGAAGGAGATGGCGAAGAAGATGATCGAAGATCAGCAAAAGGAAATCGAGCATCTCAAGAAATGGCGCGAGAAGTGGTATAGCGACAACAAGTAACTCGAGCCGAAGATCATGCCGCAAGTCCCAACGTTGTTATGGGCTTGCGGCATTCTTCAAGGCGCGATGGCTCTTCCTTTTCCACTTCCGCGATTGAAATCCGGAGGAAAGGCTTGATTCCGTACTAGGGTACGTTTCGTAAACTTCTTTCGCAGCCCGCCATGACGCCTTTCACCATCGGCAAGTTGGCACGCTCCTCGGGCATCGGCAACGAGGCCGTTCGCTGCCTCCACCAAAAGCACGAGCGCTCGTTGCTGCATCAGTTCCAGCCGTGGGCATCGCGCACGGCGATCATCGCGGCGAGGATGTCGTTCCACGTTTGCGGCTTGTGCATGACTTCATTCGGGAACATGCAGCCGTCCCAGCAGATGTGCTGGAACTTCTTCGTCACCGTGCCATCCGCGTCCCGCAGCCAGAAGCCGGCGTGGTGGGCGATCTTCAGCTTGCCGTTGGGGTCCTTCGGCAAGCAGTGGCGGCCCGTCTTGTCGTGCGAGCCGGAACCCTTCACGGTCGCGTCGTTTTGAGCGACGTGGAAATCGATCGTCCAAGGACGAAGCGCCGCGGTCAGAGTCGCTAGTGCCTTGTCCAGCGTGGCGGTGTCGTTCCAGTCGAAGTTTTCGGGCAAGATGCGGTCTTCGGGGGCGTTGTAGCCCAGCGTGTAGAGCAGCGTATGGGCCATGTCGGCCTGGAAACCGACGATGCCGGGGCGGTCGGTGAGTTCCAGCAGTTGCACCATCCGCTTCCAGCTATGCATGCCCGCCCAGCAGATCTCGCCTTCAGCCGCGAGGCGTTCGCCATGATCCTTGGCGATGTCGGCCGCGGCCCGGAAGGTGGCGGCGATCTTCTTCTGATTGCCTTCGGGATCCTTCGCCCATTCGCCGGGGCTGCCGGCCGTATCGATGCGAACGATGCCGTAAGGCCGACCGCCGAGTTCGCGGAGCCGTTTGGCGATACGGCAACCCTTCTGCACCTGCGTGAGAAACGCCTTGCGTTCCGATTCGTCTCCCATTGCCGACCCGCCGCCGGTCGGTCCCCACACGGGAGCGACGACGGAGCCGACGACGAGGTTCTTCGCCTTCACCTTGTCCACGAGCTTTTTCAGATCGTCGTCGGATGCATCGATATCGACATGGGGGGCGAAGAGGAAGACGTCGATGCCGTCGAACTTCACGCCGTTGACTTCGGCCTTCGACGTGAAGTCGATCATCTCATCGATGCCGATGATCGGCTCGCCGTCGGGCGAGCCTTTGCCGACGACTCCGGGCCAGGTGGCGTTATGCAGCTTCGGGAATGCGTTGCTCATGAGGGTCTCGGGAGGGGGTTCAGGCCGTGCATTTCAAGCAAACATAAGACGACCCCGCGGTTGCGGGATGGGCCGTCCTAATTCCGTTGCGGTCTCAATCCATTCAGCAATGATCACTTCGACGTTTGCCAAAGCTTCTTGGTATGTTGCCCCATCGGCCGCGCAGCCAGGAAGTTCAGGCACTTCGGCGATTACGGATGCGTCTGCCTTGCTCCAGTAAAGGATGATTTCATACATCGGAAGCGCTGATGGATTCATGAGTTCTCATCCGTGTCTGGCCACTCGGCGAGGCCGTTATCCACGAGGAGTTCGCGGACCTGCTTCACTTGATACGGCTTTGCGAGATGGTCCTTGGGTTGCAAGTTCAGAATCTCTGAGATGCCCCCCAGGCTGCAAATGCGATGGCTCCCGCGGATTCTTTCAGAAAAACCAAGTTGCTTCAAGAGGTTGCAAAGCTCCGCAAACGGAATGTTGGCGTCTGAACGACCCTGGATAATCCGCTCGAGAAGCTTTGCGATCCGTCCCACGACAGGCCTCCATCCTACTTCCTGTACGCCCCGATCGCCGGCGCTTCCGGATTCACGCCGGGGCCGAAGTAACGGAGGATGACGAGGTTCTCCGAACCGGTGTTGTCGTAGACCACGCCGTCGCGGGCGGCGGCGTGGCTGACGAAGTATTCGTCTTCCGTCAGTTCGCCGAAGCGGATCATCGCGGGGGTTTGCAACGGCTTGCCGTTGATCGTGCCGCTGCCTTGCACGGCAATCATGCCGTAGGCGCCGTTGTCCTTGATCGTGATCTTCGTGCCCGGCTCCACCGTCAGTTCCTTGGCGCTGAAGAGTTCTTCGCCGCGGACCTTGCCGTAGACGATCCACTTATCGATGTAGCCCTGCCCCTCGCCGCCGGTGGCTGAGATCGGTTCGAGGTAGTGCGAATCCTTGAAGTTGGGATTCACGTTCCCTTCCCAATCGAGTTGTTCGACGAGGTAGTCGAGATCGTTGTGGTACTGCTTCGGCACATCCTTCACGAGCAGTTCCCACGACACGTAACGGCCTTCGACCATCGACTGGTACATGCCGAAGACGTCGGAGCCCCACTGCGGTTCGTAGGTGACGAGAGAACCCGGAGCATGCAGCACGCAGGGGGGCACGAGCCAACCGGTGCCGGGCTGAAGGCGATAGGCCTTCGAGTAATCGAGAATGCCGTTATCGCCTTGCTTCCAGCGCTCAAGGCAACGGCGAATATCCTTCTTCGTGGTGCCCGGTTCCAGGCCCATGAAGGTGTAGGGGAAGTTGTTACCCGTCGGATTGAGTTGCGGCGGGAAGTAGTACGACTCGGGCTTCCCCTGTTGGCCGACCAGGGCGGCTTGTTCGGCACTCTGGTGCATGTGGTGAGGAATCGGGCCCATGTTGTCGAAGAATTTGGAGTAAACGGGCCAGCGTTCGTATTTCGCCCAAATGTCCGGGCCGACCATCGTGGCGCCGTCGGCAGCGATCAGGTCCTTGAGCGTGAGGCTGCGCAAGCCGTCGTGAACCACGTAGCTGAATCCTTCATCCGCCGCGGCGCCAGGGTTGGCAGCTGGGGTGGTGGAAGAGAACCAGCGTTCGTCGATTCCGCCGCGCTCCGCGCCGTAGGCGTAGAGGTCGGCTGGATGCAACTTCAATCGCCGTCCTGGCATAAGGAATGCGCGGGGAACCCAGGTGGGGGCCAGGCGAAAGACGCCCATGGCGGCGGCGATGATTTCGGCGGCGTTGCTGGGGCCTGACTTTCCGCCCTCCAGCTGCGATTTGGACTTGACCGTTTCGGTCTCGGATGCTTTCTTTGTCATGGACAAACGATTCCTTGAGAGAGGACTTTGTCGGTTCGCACGCTTGGGCCGGAGGCGGAATCCGGCAGGCCGAACGCAATGCCCCGCGACGAAGGGTCGCGGATCCGAGCGTGGGCGAACAGTTTGGATAACCGCTTGCCTGAATGCAGGCAAGGAAAAAACGGCGATTCGAGGTTTCGCCTCTCCTCGCTGGGACTCAGGTTCGCGCGGTCGCGATAGTCGGCATAAACGTCAATCTCGCCAAGACCTTCCCGCAATCTTCGCGGCGCATGAACCTCAAATTTACGCCGCGTGTCATACCATGCGGAATAATGGAACAGAACGGATTGTCGCACATGATGGGATTGAATCGTCCAATGTTCGCTAACCGACCACGCCTGATCTTCGCCTACGCCGACTCGGCCTGGGCCGTCCGCTGCGTCCGCCTCTTGCGCCGCAACGGGTGGGAAGCCCACATGACCTCGTCCGGCCCCGAATCGCTCCGCCTCGCCCACCAGTGGGCCCCCGTCGTCGTCATCGTCGAGGATGAACTCAACGACGGCGGCGAATGGATGCACGAACTCCGCCTCCACCAAGAACGCACCGGCGGCCGCCTTATCATCGGCAGTTCCGCGGATGCGCACGACAGCGAAACCGCCATCGTCGAGCAACTTGTTCAACGAGCCTGGGCCTTCGCGTAAACTTCGCGTTTCTGGCGTTGTGGCACGGGTCTTTGGCCGTTGTGGCACGGTCTCCGACCGTGCCACACGGCCCGGCCGAAGGTCTCCATGACGCTGCTGAAGACTAAGCCCCCATACCGCGGATAAAGCGTGAAGCCACGGGCGGATGATGGAGACCTACGGTCGGGCCGTGTGAGGCGGTCGGAAACCGCCCCACAACGGCGGACCGCCCCACAACAGCAAACCTCGCCGCAATCACCTCGCCAGCACGCTCCGCAGCAACTCTTCGCTCACCGGCGATACGATGCCTTTTTCCGTGATGATCCCCGTCAGCAATTCCGCCGGCGTCACGTCGAACGCGGGGTTGTAGACCTTCACGCCTTCCGGCGCCGTCGCTTTTCCAAAGCCGTGCGTGATCTCACGAGGGTCGCGCTGTTCGATCGGAATGCCGGCGCCCGTCGCCAACGACAGATCGACCGTGCTCGACGGAGCGACGACGTAAAACGGAATGCCATGCGCTTTCGCCAGGACGGCAACGCCATAGGTGCCGATCTTGTTGGCCGCATCGCCATTCGCCGTGATGCGGTCGGCTCCGACGAGCACCAAGTGGATCCGGCTTTCACGCATCACCTGCGCGGCCATGTTGTCGCAGATGAGCGTGACATCTATGCCGCGGCAGTGCAGTTCCCATGCGGTGAGGCGGGCGCCTTGCAGTAGGGGCCGCGTTTCGTCCGCGAAGACGCGGAATTTTTTTCCTTGTTCATGGGCGACGAACATCGCCGCGAGCGCGGTTCCGTAGTCGGCAGTGGCGAGCGCTCCCGCGTTGCAATGGGTCAAAACCCCCATGCCGTCGCGAATGAGGTCCGCACCGAGCTTGCCCATCGCCAGGCACATGGCGCGATCCTCGTCGAAGATGACGCGTGCCTCGTCAAGCAATCGCTGACGCAGTTCGGCCGTCGCCAGACCCGCCGGTTGCTTGTCGGCAAACGCTTTCATGCGATCGAGCGCCCAGAACAGATTGACTGCGGTCGGCCTGCTGGTCCGCAACTTCTCGATCGCCGCCTCCAACGCTGTAAGGCGAGCGGCGCCTGTATTTCTCCCCTCTCCCTCCGGGAGAGGGGCCGGGGGTGAGGGCGTGCGACGTGGCGTTTCGCAAGAAAAGGCGCCCTCACCCCAACCCTCTCCCGGAGGGAGAGGGAGACGATCTCCTGCCGCTCGCCTAAGCGGCGCTTCGTCCGTTTGTGCGCCAAGCACCACGCCGAATGCGGCCGCGACGCCGATGGCCGGGGCGCCGCGAACGCGAAGCATGCGGATCGCTTCCCAAAGCTCCTCAACGGTTCGGCAATCTCGCCATTCCATGGAAGTCGGGAGCAGCGTCTGATCGATCAGTCGCACGAAGCCGGCGTGGGGGTCGCCGACCCACTGAACGGCAGGAACGCTGGCTGCGGGAAAGGACATGAAAAAGCCTCACGCAATCCTTGGGATGGGTGAGGCTATTGTAAACCCGCAACGACGGTAGGCCTGTAGGGAACGCCCTCCGTGGCGTTCCGCGGGACAGGACGCGTACGTCCCGCGTCTTCCCTGGGCAGGTCTTCCGCTTGCGGCTTACCTTAGCTTAGAAACCGTCCGTTCCGATTTTCCGCTTGCGGCTTAGCGAGTTCAGGGCTTTCTCCGAACGCTAAGCCGCAAGCGGAAGACCGGGTTTCGAAACAAGTTCTTGGCGATCCAAAGCCGCGGCGGGCGTTCCCTGCAAGCGCGACGGTCGATCAGAAGAGGAATTCCAGCCCCAGGTTCAGCGATTGGATCCAGAACGTCGAGTCCGTGCGGAACGAAGCGCGGCTCGGTTCGTAGATGCCGTTGACGGCGGGGTTGCTGGCGAGGTTGCGATTAATGACGCCTTCGGAGCGGACGACGTTGTTCATGTAGAGAAAGTTGTAGCCGAAGTTAAGCCGAATGTTGTCGTTGAGTTCGAAACCCCAGTTGACGCCGAACTCGGGGGCGAACGCGATGACGCTTCGGGTCGTCTGCCCCGCGTTGGTCGCGCGGACATAGAAGCCTTGCGACGGATCGACCACGGTGGCGGGCGGGATGTTGTTGACCGTCGTCGATCGGTAGCCGGAGGCGTTGATCGATTGGAAGTTGGGACCGATCGCCAGTTTGCTGACGAAATCGAAGACGCTGCGTCCCTTGCGGATTCGGACCTTGGCCCCGAACTGTCCGCCGACGAATTGGTTCGAGGAGTCGATGGTGTCGGAGAAGATGTTTCTCACGCCGCCGGTGGCGGGGATCGTCGTGGAGACGTCGTAGCTGTAGTAGCGTTCGCGGAGGTTCAGCCAGCGGGCTCCGCCGATGAGAATCAGGTTGCCGCCGTCGTTGAAGTTGTTGCCGGTGACGTTGTAGGCGAGGTTCGCTTCCGCCCCCTGGAAGTTGGTCGTGAAGCTGTCGTGAGCCAAGCCGAAAGCGGTCCCGGCATTGGAGATGATGCGAGCGGATTCGATGCCGGTGCTGGGATCGAAGAACGGCCGAGCGATCACGGGATTGCCGGCCGCGTCCGAACTCACATTGTTCACGTAGCTCCGCTGTTCCATGAGGAAGTAGTTGGTTTCGAGCGCCACGACTTCGGGATCGACGACGTAGACGAGGAACGAAACCTTGAAGCCGTTGGCGAGTCCCGACCCCGTATCGCGGTTGCCGAACAGCACGCGGGTGTTGGGGTTGCTGAACGATCCGGTAAGCGTCTCGTTCGGAATGCCGGTGGTGAGCAAAGCCGGGGCCCGGTTGCCGCGGAACCACATGAAGAGGTAATCGAGCGAGAACTGGGCCCGAATCGGATTCGTGTAGGAGCGTTCGTCCTCCCACGCGGAGGGCCCGTTGTCGGTCATCATCTCCTTCATGAACTTCTCAGGCATCGGCTGGCGATGCATGAGGTCCTGAGGCGAGGGACCTGAAGGGGCGGACGGGCCGCCGTATTCGGTGATTCCCGGAGGGGCGGAATCGGGTGGGCCGGGCGGATACCAGCCCGCCGGAGCGATGGGGGCAGGATCCCCTCCGGGGAAGCCGTATTGAGCCTCCGCGCTGAGGCCCATGCCGAGCCAGCACGCCAACGCCGCCGCTGCTTTCCTGCAAGTACGCATGGCAATCGCACCTTCGCGGCGCGTTTCGCGGGGAAACGCGCGGACCGGGACGAAACATCTTCCCAATCCTTATCGGCGGAAAAAGCGACAGCCTTGATTCATTCGCGAGAACCGCCCGCCTTTGCGCAGCTTGCGGCGGCGACGGGAAGATGGGGGACTTGCGAAGCGACGTCCAACAGAAGAGGCGAGCAGCCGCTGTTAGGCGGCTGATATAGCGAACTTGCAAGTCTCGTTGCGTTCTTCCGGAAGAATTCCGGACCTCGCGTCACTAGACTTGCAAGTTCGCTGTACCAGCCGCCTAACAGCAACTGCTCGCCATTGGCAAACTACAGAATGCCTGGCGTCGCGACCTTGATGCCTTTGAGCACCATCTTGAGCTGGTCCGGATTCGGCGAAAACTCGAGAGCGGTCGCCTTGTCGATGTCGCCGCGGTCGACGAGTTGGCGAAGGTTTTCGTTGAAATCCATCATCCCTTCCTGGATGCCGATGCGGATCGCGTCGGGGATCTTCTTGTCTTCGCCGCGCGAGATCAGTTCGCGGATCATCGAGTTGACGATCATCACTTCGTTGGTCGGCACGCGCGATACGCCGGGCTTGATGCTCTTCACGAGCTTCTGCGCGACCACCGCCTTCAGATTGTTGGCGAGGGCCTGACGGATAGCGCCGTGCTTTTCAGGCGGGAACAAATCGAGAATGCGGTTGATCGTGGTGCCGGAACTCGCGGCGTGGATCGTGCCGAACACCAAGTGGCCCGTCTCGGCGGCATGGACGGCCGCTTCGAACGTTTCCACGTCGCGAAGTTCGCCCACGAGGATGATGTCAGGGTCTTGACGCACGGCATCTTTGAGCGCTTTGTGCCAATCCATGCAGTCGAGGAAGATCTCGCGCTGGTTGATGTAGGATTTCTTGTCGCTGAACACGAACTCGATCGGGTCCTCGCAGGTGAGAATGTGCAACGGTTCGCGTTCGTTGATGTAGTCGAGCATCGACGCGATCGTCGTCGATTTTCCCGAACCCGTGACGCCTGCCAAAATGACGAGGCCTTCAGGGTACTTGCACAGATTCTCAATGATCGGAGGCAGGCCGAGTTTGTCGAAACTGGGGATCGACGTATTCACGCGACGCGACACCAGCGACAGTCGGCCACGCTGCCGGAAAAGCGACACGCGGAAACGGCACTCGTCCTGACCGACGACATACGAGAAGTCGACGCCGCCTTCTTCATCCAGCGTCTTGCGTTGCTTCGGCGTGAGCAGCGGCAGCATCAGCCGCTCCATGTCTTCCTGCGTGAGCGGCCGCATTTCCATCCGGCGAATATCGCCTTTGAGCCGCATCATCGGCGGTTGGCCGACCTTCAGATGCAAGTCGGACGCTTCATATTTCATGACCATGCGAAAAAGCTTATTCGCTTCCGGCTCCCGCCGAGGCTCCGCGGCCACTGTGGTGCTGGGCGGCGCCAGGGGGGCCGGTTCGTTGTTCGCCGTCGAGGTCGCGCTAGACATGGAGGATTCGCCCTTCCGAGAACGAGATGATGCAGTTACCCGTCAAGCCCCACCGTGAGCGCAGCGCACGGTGGGGATCAGACCGCGGGCACGATCCCCAGGGCGCGCTGCGCTTACCCTGGGGCTTGATGCGCTATTTGAGGACTATGCACGGGATGGCCCGCGGAGCAAGGCGGCGTCACGTCAGACGGACCGGTACGCCGTGCTCGGCGAGATACCGTTTCGTCGCGACGATGCCGTATTCATTGTAATGGAAGATGCTCGCTGCAAGAGCCGCATCCGCTTTTCCGTCCGTCAGGGCTTGGCGCAGATGCTCCGGCGACCCGGCCCCGCCGCTGGCGACAACCGGAATCGACACCGCTTCGGAAACCGCGCGCGTCATTTCGAGGTCGTAGCCGGCTTTGGTGCCGTCCGCGTCCATCGAGGTGAGAACGATCTCGCCGGCTCCTAGCCGCTCGACCTCTTTCGCCCACGCCACCGCTTCCAATCCGGTGGGCGTCCGGCCGCCGTTGATGTGCACTTCCCAGATGGTCTTGCCGTCGCGCTGCACGCGGCGCGGATCGATGTTGACGACGGTCGCGCATCGGCCGAACTTCGCCGCCACTTCGCTGACGACTTTCGGATTCTTGACCGCGGCCGAATTGATGCTGACTTTCTCCGCTCCCGCCTGGATGAGCCGAGTCGCATCTTCGAGGGTGCGAATGCCGCCGCCGACGGTGAAGGGCATGAAGATTTGTTCGGAAACCCGGCGGACCACGTCCAGCATGATCTGCCTGCCTTCATGGCTGGCACTGATGTCGAGAAAGACAAGTTCGTCGGCCCCATCCTCTTCGTAGCGACGGGCCACTTCGACCGGGTCGCCGGCATCGCGAAGGTTGAGGAAGTTCGTCCCCTTCACGACACGCCCGCCTTCGACGTCGAGGCAGGGAATGATGCGTTTGGTCAGCAAAGAAACACCGTGGAAAAAAACGGGAAGCTGTCGAAATCAGTGTAAGAAGCGAGCGATCCGCGCGTATTCCTCAATGTCCGGCTCCCCTCTCCCCTTTGGGGAGAGGGGCTGGGGGTGAGGGGAGTAAGCGGTGCATAAACTTCATGATGTGCGCCAAGCCCCACGGTAAGCGTAGCGCACCGTGGGGATCCGGACCGCGGGTACGATCCCCAGGGTGCGCTGCGCTTACCCTGGGGCTTGGTGCACGAAATCAAGTTCATGTACAGCTCTTACCAGGACGGCACGGAATTTGACACTCTTGTCCCCCTGCTTAGAATGGGTTAGCTCGCGGGACGACTCGAACGGAGGACGGCATGAAGGTTTTGACGGCCATTCCGGTGTACAACGAAGTTCGCCACATTGAATCCGTCCTTTCCGAAGTTCGCCGATATAGCCCCGATTTGCTGGTCGTCAACGACGGCTCGACCGACGGCACCACCGAAGTCCTTGCCAGGCAGCCCAACCTCACCGTTCTCTCGCATGCGAAGAACAAGGGTTATGGGGCGGCTCTGATCACGGCTTTTCAGCATCTGCTGACCACGGATTACGACGTTCTCGTCACCATGGATTGCGATGGGCAGCATGAGCCGGCCCGCATTCCGGTGTTGCTCGAGGCGATGGATTCGGACACCGACCTCGTCAGCGGCAGCCGCTATCTGCGCGACTTCCGGCAGGATACGCTGCCGACGCCGCAAGATCGCCGGTACATCAATCAGACGCTCACGACGGCGATCAACGAGCAGTTCGGATTGAATCTGACCGACTCTTTCTGCGGATTCAAAGCATATCGCCGCGAGGCGCTCGCTCGGCTCAAGATCACCGAAACCGGTTGGGGCATGCCGCTGCAACTCTGGGTGCAGGCCGCTTGCCGCGGTCTGCGGATCAAAGAGATCGGCGTGCCTCGCATCTATCTCGATCCGAACCGCACCTTCGGCGGCGTCTACGACGATCCGGAACTCCGGCTCGCCTACTATCGTCAGGTCGTTCAAAACGCACTGGCCCAGGAATCGTTCGCATGCTGGCGGACCATCTGCCACGCCTGATCGTTCCCCGCGATCATGGCGCCCTCCTGGCCCATCCGCCGCTCGATCAGGCATCGCGTCTCGTCGATTCGAATCGCCGCCTCTTCGCCCGCCATGCGGATTGCAAGCTGCTGACGATGCCGCTCGCGACTCTGCGCGAACGCGCAAAGGCGGAGATTCTTGCTCTTGCTCAAGCCTATTTGAGCGATGCGGGGGAGCCGGCCCCGAGTGGGGACGTCGGCGCCGGGCTTCTCATCACGGGCCATCAGCCGGAGCTTTTTCACCCTGGCGTATGGGCCAAGAATTTCGCGGTGCAACATCTCGCCCCCCAACTGGGCTGCGTCGCGCTCAATCTCATCGTCGATAACGACACCGCCAAATCCTCGGTCGTGAAAGCCCCGCAAGCCGGTCGGTTGCTGCCGATCCCCTTCGATCACTGGAAGAGCGAAGCTCCTTACGAAGAGCATCGCGTTCAGGATGAGGAACTCTTTCGCAGCTTCACCGACCGAGCGCGCGAATCGGTTGCCTGGGACTCGATGCTGCCCGCGTTCTGGCAGGACGCGCAGCAGGTCGCAACACGGACGCCGTTCGTCGGCGATCGCTTCGCGGCGGCGCGGCGAACGTGGGAACGCCGTTGGGGCTATTCGCCGCTCGAATTGCCGATGAGTCGGCTATGCGATTCGGAAGCCTTCGCATGGTTCGCGTGTCATCTGCTCATCCATCGCACACGTTTTCGCGAGGTTCACAACAAGGAGATTCTCGCATACCGCGAGCGCAACGGCATTCGCAGCAAGCACCACCCGGCCCCCGAACTCACCTGCGACGGCGAGTGGTGCGAGATGCCTCTTTGGGGCTGGAAGACCGGGGAACAACGCAGGCAGAAGCTGTTCGTCCGCGGCGACGATCATCGCCTGGAAATGCGCATCGGCGATCGCATGGGCCCGGCGCTCGAAGGTTCGCCCGAGCAAATGGTCGCCGCATTCTGCAAATTGCCAAGCCAGGGTTGGAAGATCCGCACCCGCGCCTTCACGACGACGCTCTTCAGCCGACTGGTGCTCGCGGACCTTTTCGTCCACGGCATCGGCGGAGGCAAATACGACGAAGTCGTCGATGGCCTCATGCGGCGATTCATCGGCCTGGGGGAGGCCCCTGCCCTTCAGGTGTTGTCCGCAACCTTGCTCCTGCCGTTGCCCCGCCATCCGCATGCGATGGAAGCGGAGCGAACGCAACGCCGGCTGGTGCGCGATATCGAATGGAACCCGCAACGCCATCTCGCGGACGGTAACGGAGCCGCGTCATCCCTCGTTCGGCGCAAATTGGAATGGATCGCGAGCGATATTGCAACGCATGAGCAACGGGTGGCTCGATTCAAGGCGCTACGAGAGACCAACCGCGAACTTGCTCCCTTTGCGGAGACGCGAAAACAGGAAGCGATCGAGATCGAAGCGACGTTGCATCAGCAGATCCGCGATCATCAAGTCAATGCGTCGCGCGAATACGCCTTCTGCCTCTACCCCGAAACCATGCTCCGCGACTTCTTCACATTGCATTTCCCGCCTCGTGGTCAAGAAAAGGCAGGATAATGAGAAGCAGAATAATAGGGAAAGCAGAATCATAGATTGCAAAACAATGACGGAATGGTTCGTCTCTATCCTGCGGCTAATTATCCTGCTGTTCCTATTATCCTGCCTATTCTTTCCGCCCTCCCGCTTTGCGTGAAAGGTCCGCTTTTTCGTGTTCGCAACTGCGGCAACATTGCCAAGCCCAGGGGCGAGCGCAGCGAGCTCCTGGGTTCCAGACCGTAAACATGTCGATCTTGCGGACACTCCGATCCCAGGAGCTCGCTGCGCTCGCCCCTGGGCTTGGCGATGATTCTGATCGCGGCATGCGATCTGCTTGATGTTTCTCCAGTTCGTTCGGCCCTTTGTCCCTCAACTTGCGAAACACGTCATGTCCAGCTCGCATGCAGAGATTCTCGAACCCGAGCATTGGGATGAGCAGTACGAGGGGAGCGAAAAGCTCCCCTGGGAAACCGGACGACCCGCGGAGGAATTGTGCCGTGTCGTCGCCGAACGTCGAATTCGGCCCTGCCGTGCCCTCGAATTAGGGTGCGGCACCGGGCTCAATGCGATTTGGCTCGCCTCGCATGGCTTCGCCGTGACCGGGCTCGATCTAAGCGGCGCGGCGATTCGCCGGGCTTTCCGAAGAGCGGCATGGACCGGCATGCAGGTCGAGTTTCGCGTCGCCGATCTGACGAACCCGCCGACGCTCGAAGGGCCGTTCGATTTCATCGTCGACTGCGGCTGCTACAGCGCCCTTCGGTTGGCGGACCCCGACGGCTACTTCCAAACGCTCGAACGCTACACGCGCCCCGGCACGGTCGGCCTCGTTCTCGTCGGCAACGATCAGGAGCCGGAAGAGGAAGACGGCCCGCCGGTCATGAGCGAGAAAGACGTTCGCCGCGAGTTCGGTCGGCTGTTCGATGTCGATGAGATCCGGCCCTTCCGCTTCGACGCGCCGACGCCGTTTGCCAAGCAGTTCCTCGGCTGGTCCTGCTTCATCCGCCGCGCGATTTGAAGAACAGCAGTCAGCAGTCAAAGCCCAGGGGCGAGCGCAGCGAGCTCCTGGGTTCCAGACGGTGAACCCAGGAGTTCCCTACGCTCGCCCCTGGGCTTTAAGTCGCATCAACCTCAGCAGGAGAGACGCCCATGAAACATGTCGTACTTGAACTCGTTCTTGTTGCCTTTTCGCTTGGCGTGCAGCAGTACGCCGACGATACGCCGGCTCCGCCGAAGGATGGCGGCGGTGCGGACAAACTCGTTGGACATTGGACCGTCGTTCGCGGGAAGAACGAACAGAAAGCCGTGGAACAGGAGAAGATCCTCGGCAGCGAGGTGAAGTTCACCAAGGATCGCATCATCGCTTACGACCCGAAGCATAAGGAACTTTACGTTGCCACCTACAAGGTCGACGACAGCGCGGCTCCGCACAAGATCACTATGACCGTGGTCGAAGGCCCGATGAAGGGGAAGAAGGCGGAAGGCATCTACAAGGTCGAAGGGGACCAGCTCACGCTCACCTATTCCGTCCCCGGCGATCAACGGCCTCCGGAACTCAACACGAAGGGCGAAGGGCATCAGCTCATGTTCGTGCTGAAACGCGCGAAAGATGCAGGGAACGCCAAGGAGAGCAAGGCGCCGGATCGCTGAGAGGTTGTTTCGCGTGTGCTGGTCCCCGCTTGCGGCTTAGCGAGATCAGGGCTTTCTCCGAACGCTAAGCCGCAAGCGAAAGACCGGGGTTCGGAACAACTTCTCGACAGCAATGCAGTCGCCGTACTCAGGATGCGGCGCGGGGATCCATGCCCGGCAATCGCATGGCCCACCCCCGCGCTGCTTCCCGGGTGTCGGCATTGTTTTTTTCAGGCACGCATTTTGCACCCAAGTTCGTCTCTTTCATCCCTGGAGAGTCGTACATGGCGGATATCGCGGAACTCGCCCAAGGTATCGCCGAACAGACGCTTGCTGAAGCGATGGCGAGCCGACGGCTTCCCGAATCGACGTACCGCCTCCAATTTCACGCCGACTTCACCTTTCGCCAGGCGACCGAAATCGCCGCCTACCTCGCCGATCTGGGCATTACCCACTGCTATGCGTCCCCTTTCATGAAGGCGAAGCCGGGCAGCCAGCATGGGTACGACGTTGTCGATCCCGGCAGCTTCAATCCCGAGGTGGGGACCGAGCAGGAGTTCGATGCCTTTCGTGCCGCTCTCAAGGAACGCGGCGTCGGCCTGATTCTCGACACCGTCCCCAATCACATGGGCGTGGCCACCAACGACAACGTCTGGTGGAACAGCGTCCTCGAAAACGGGCCCGCTTCCCGCTACGCGAATTTCTTCGACATCGCCTGGAAGGCCCCGCTTCGCGCGGAATTGCAGGACAAGGTGCTGCTGCCCGTCCTCGGCGGGCCCTATGACGAAGTGCTCGAAGCAGGGCAGCTCAAGCTGACTTTCGAGCATGGCGCGTTTTTCGTGAACTACCACGAACGCCGTTTGCCGATCTCGCCCAAAACCTATGGCCGGATTCTCGAACACGGCATTGCGGACCTCGAAGCCTCGCTCGGCGGCGAACATCAGGCATTGCTGGAACTGAAGAGCATCCTCACTGCCGCTCGCAATCTTCCGGATCGCTCGGATCGCGATTACGAAAAAATGATCGAGCGCGAGCGCGAGAAGGAAGTCATCAAGCTGCGGCTCGGGCGCCTCACGCAAGAACACAGCGTCGTGATGGCGTTCGTCGAAGCCAACGTGCGACGATTCAATGGCGATCCCAGCGATCCCAACAGCTTCGATCTGCTCGACGATCTGCTCGAGCATCAGTGCTATCGCCTCTCCTTCTGGCGCGTGGCGCCGGACGAGATCAACTATCGGCGATTCTTCGACATCAACGACCTCGCGGCCCTGAGCATCGAGCGCGAGGAAGTATTTGATGCGGTGCAAGGCTTCATTCTGAAATTGCTGGCCGAGGATCGCCTGGACGGCTTACGCATCGACCATCCCGACGGGCTTTTCGATCCGGGCCAATACTTTTGGCGGCTTCAGGAAAAGTTCTTGCTGGCGAAAGCACGCAAGGCCGCGGAAGCGTCGCCGGAGCAAAACGGGCATTCGTGGACGCAACTCGAACCCGCCATTCGGCAGCAGTTGCACGATCTGCTGAGCCGGCCCAGCGACGATCCGAACCGCTGGCCCCTCTACGTGGCGGCAGAGAAGATCCTCGCGGTCGGCGAACCCCTCCCGGCCGACTGGCCTGTCCACGGCACCAGCGGTTACGACTTCGTCAACGAGTTGAACGCAATCTTTGTCGATCCGGCGAATGCGGAGGCTTTCTCCCGCTTTTACCACGAATGGATCGGCGACGAGACGCGTTGGCCGGACCTCGTCTATCAGAAGAAGATGCTGACGCTGAAGATCGGCCTGGCAAGCGAACTCCACACTCTGGCTCGCCAGCTTGATCGCCTCGCCCAGATGCATCGCAAATCGCGGGATTTCACGTTCGACAATCTTCGCCGAGCTTTGCAGGAGACGATCGCCTGCTTCCCCGTGTATCGCGCCTATGTCGTGGGCGAAGGGATGAGCGAGCGCGACAAACAGCAGGTGGAAATCGCCATCGCCGCCGCCCGCGAAAAAAACTCGATGCTCAGCCCACGGCTCTTCGATTTCCTTCGCGATACGTTGCTGCTCAACGCTCCGCCATCGTTCACGCCGGATGAGCGTGAGGAACTCAAGCGATTCGTGGGCAAGTTCCAACAGGTGACGGCGCCGGTCACCGCGAAAGGGATCGAAGACACGGCCTTCTACGTCTACAACCGCCTCGTTTCGCTCAACGAAGTGGGAGGCGATCCCAGTCGATTCGGCCAAACTCCGGAAGCGCTGCATGCATGGTTCGCGGATCGTCAGGCGCATTGGCCTTACGCCATGTCGCCGCTTTCGACGCACGATACCAAACGCAGCGAGGACGTGCGGGCGCGGCTCAATGTCCTCTCCGAAATGCCGACCGAATGGCGCGATGCCGTCACGCGTTGGACCCGCATCAACGAGTCGCACCTAAAACCCGTCGGCGGCTCGCTCTTCCCGGATTTGAATACCACCTACTTGCTGTACCAGACGCTCGTTGGGGCTTGGCCATTGGGTACGTCATCGGTCGAGGAGCATGCCGACTTCGTGAAGCGCATTCAGCAGTACATGGAAAAGGCAATCCACGAAGGGAAGGTTCACACCAGTTGGCTGTTCCCGAATCCCGAGTACGACCAGGCCGTTCGCGAGTACGTCGATGCCGTTCTCGACCGCGATGCGAACAAGGCGTTTTTCGATGATTTCGTGCCGTTCCAGGCTCGCATCAGCGAGTTGGGCATGCTGAACTCGCTGTCGCAGACGCTGGTCCGCATCACGGCTCCGGGCGTGCCGGACACGTATCAGGGGACCGAACTGTGGGACTACAGCCTCGTCGATCCCGACAATCGCCGACCCGCGGATTACGAACGCCGTCGCACGGCATTGGCGGAACTGAAGCAAGGCGCGGACAAGGATGCCGCGGGGCTTGCTCGGCAACTCTTGGAATCACGAGACGGTGGCCGCGTCAAGCTTTACGTGACCTGGCAAGCGATGCAGGCACGGCATGACCACGAAGGGCTGTTCACCGTCGGCGACTATGTGCCGATTGCGGCCGAGGGCGGCAAGAGCGCGCATGTCTTCGCCTTCGCCCGCCGCCATGGCGAAGCGCAAGCGATCATCGCCATCCCACGGCTGGTGGCGAAACTCTTGAGCGGCGGGAAAACGCTGCCCCTCGGCTCCGAGGCGTGGGGCGATACGCGTCTCCGCTTACCGGGCCTTGAGCAGCGCTGGCGGAACGTGCTGACGGGCGAAATGCTTGACGCAGGCGATGGATCGCTCGCGGCCGCGGAACTTTTCGCGACGCTGCCGATCGCGTTGCTGGTGTCTGAGTAGCCGCCCAAGCCCCAGGGTAAGCGCAGCGCACCCTGGGATCGCACCCGCAACACGTGTCGATTTAAGAACTGCAATTCGCGAAGTAACGGGCGCGATCCCCAGGGTGTGCTGCGCTTACCTGGGGCTTGGCGGCGATCGACAAATCTCGGCACCGCTCTTTCCCCTCACCCCCAGCCCCTCTCCCCAAGGGGGAGAGGGGAGCAAGAACGCCTAGTTGCCTTTGAGCGTGTGGAAGACAAGCCCGCTGAGCAGCTTCGGGTAGAAGTACGTCGATTTCGGCGGCATCTTCTCGAGGTTGCCGGCGATGCTTTCCACGTGTCCCATCGTGGCTGGCGGAACCAACGCCACGAGCTGGCATTGCTTGGCGGCGACGGCGTCCGTCGTCTCCTTCAGCAGATGCACATACTGGCACTTCGCGGGGCCATGACCCTCATCCGCGAGCAACTTGTCCAATACGAGGCGATGCAAGACGGCTACGGCGAGTCCTCGCCAGTCTTTGCTATGCTCCGCCGCCAAACCATCCATCAATTCCGGCTTGGAGAGACGAGCCGTCACCCAGGTGTCGTCCCCGACCGTGCCGAAGCCGAGCATCGTTTGCGAGCCGTCGGATTCGATGTTCTCCCATGCTTCCTTCGCGGCCTCGGGGCCCTTGCCGATGACTTCGACTTCGAACGCGGGGGACAAATGCTTTTGCAGATGTTCCGCCGTCAAGTCCCCGACGCCGGAGACGAGCCGATGCGTCGGCAGAATCACGAGCCCGTCGTCATGCATGCTGACGCACATCATGAGGACGTAGTTGGCCGGATCGTCCGGGCCCTTCACCTGCCCCGCCGCAGTTCGCTCGTTGAGGTAGTTGAGGGCCGTTTCGTAGCGGTGATGGCCGTCGGCGATGAAGATCGGCTTCGACGACATCAGGCCCACGACGGCGCTGATGGCCCCCGAATCGCTGATGGGCCACATCTTGCTGACGACGCCCAGATGATCCGTCGCCTGAAGCGGCAGCGATCGGCCCACCGCGGCGTCCAATCGCGCCTGCACTTCGCCTGCTTCATCAGGGAATAGGCCGAAGATCTGGCTCAGGTTGGTGTTGGTCGCCCGCAGCAGCTTGAGGCGATCCGCCTTGGGGCCGCTCAGCGTTTCCTCGTGCGGATAAACCCCTTCGCCGAACTTGACGACGCGGACGCGGGCCATGAATCCCTTGCGCGTGTATTTGCGTCCTTCGACCTCGAACTCCTGATGGTAGACATAGAGGCTGCGGGCCGAATCCTGCACGAGCGTGCCCTGATCCTGCCAATCGCGCAGCGTCTGGGCGGCCCGGGTATAGCGGTTGTCGTGCTCCGTATCCGCCGGCGTTTCCTGGTTCAGTTCGAGTCGAATCACGTTGTAGGGGCTGCGATCGTAAAGCTGCTGCTGCAGCGTCGCATCGATCACGTCGTAAGGCGGCGCGATGACGTCGCTGAGGGAACCAACCCGGCCCATGTCGTACCGCAACCCGCGAAAGGCCTGAATCTCGGCCATGAGAGCAAACTCCTTGGAAAACGCGCGATCGGCCGAGGCGGTCGGTCCGATGACGGCGGAGATCGTTTTATCGATAGGTTCGCTTCTATGTAGCCCTCTCGCTCCGCGAGAGGTAAGCGGCAGTATCGACGACGTTGCATGGTTCGCTGCCGCTATCCACTCGCGAGCGAGCGGGCTACATAGAAGCCCAACGCAACTCTGAATGCGTTTCGCACTTTCCCTACGATGGTCGCATGCCCGACTTTCGCGATGTTGATCCCCGCGAGTTGCGAGTGCCCCCCTCGCGACGCTACGGAGCCGATCCGTTCAAGCTCGCTCGGCAAATGTCATTGTTCGCGGACAAGACCGTGGGCATGCCGACTCCGTGGGTCTATGAAGGCAAAGACGGCGTCTTGATGCTGTACAATGGGGTGACCCGCGCAACGCGGATCGCCAAACTTGCTCCTGGCGCCCTGATCCGGATAGAAATCCAGCAATTCCCGGCGTGGGTCGGAGAAGTCCCCTGATCTTCCTGTTTTATTGCCTAGATCGGTTGCGGCGCGAATT
>JAIEPT010000378.1 GCA_019748295.1 Gemmataceae bacterium
CATTTTTTACGCTTTTTGTCTTGTGTTATTGCCTACCCTTTTACTAGGTGCGCGGCTCCTCCGCTTCGCATGCAAGCAGCGGATCACGGCTGGGCGCCGCTCCAGCCGAGGACGGAGTCTTGGGGGCTGACGCCGGCGGCGACTTTGCGGTCGCGGTTGAGGAAGATGTCGTCGCCGCGGTAGCCGACCGTGCGGAGCGTGGCAAAGCGGACATGGCCGTCGCCATAGAGCACGTTTTGGCCTTGGCCGTCATGATTGCGGCTGTTGCCCATCACGCCGTACGCAGGCGGGGCGTCGGACATAAGGGCGGTCAGCGACAGCGGAACCTCGGCGGATTCGCCGGGCGGAAGCAGACGGCCCGCGTCGTCCCGGAAGCCGAGGGAATAGGCGTAGTAAGGGGAGAGCCGGGCAGCGTGCGCTTCGAACTCTTCAGGCGTCATCGCGCGGACCTGCTCCGCGCCGACGACTTCGAGTTGGCCTGCGGACGGGGCGTTGGGACAACGCAGGTTGGCTTCGGGAGACAACACGCCGGCTTCGCGAAGCAACGGCAACACCATGCCGGCGGCGATGTGCGGCGGGCGATCGGCCACGCTGGGGAAATGCCCATGCGCGTCGCGGTAGGCGCCGAGCGAGGCGAAGAGCTGGCGTAGGTTGTTTTGGCATTCCGCCATCTTGGCCGCGGTCTGCGATCGCAGCAGGAAGGGGGCCGTCACGCCGATGGCCAAGAGCATGAGCGAAGCAGCGACGATGACGTCGAGCCGTTGATACCACTTCCGTTCGCCCCCCGACGTGCGGTCGGCAATCGTCGTCGGCGCGTGCGGCAAATCGTGCTCGCGGCAAATGTGTTCGGCGACTTTCGCAATGGTCGAAGGGACAAGCGTGGACGAACCTTCGTCTTCTTCCTGATCCGCGGCGAGGGGAGCCAGAGCTTGCCGCATGAGTTCGAAGTGTCGGCGAAGTTCCGCATCCTCGCGCAAGGCCGTTTCCATCTCCGCCTGCTGGGCGGGCTCCATCAGCCCCATCACGTATTCGGCAATGCGATCCTGCATAGTCGTCTCGAATGAGCGGTCAGCGGTCAGCGGTCAGCGGTCAGCTTTCAGCAAAACCACATGGCTGAACGCTGATCGCTGAAAGCTAATCGCTCTTTACGCTTCCTTGATCGCCGGCAATTCGGCCCACACTTCTTGCAATTTGATCAGGGCCGCGTGGAGCCTTGATTTCACGGTCCCTACGGGGATCTCCAGGATGTCGGCAATATCCTTGTACTTCATGCTCTGGTAGTAAGCCAAGATCAGCACCTGGCGAAACGGTTCGGACAACTGATCGACCGACGCGCGGATGATGGCCGCCCGTTCGGAAGTCTGCAGTTGCTCGAGGGAGGTCGGCCCCTGCGTTTCCAACATGGCGACCAGCTGAGGCAGGTCGCCGCCGGAGGATTCGTCCCGCTCTTGATCCAGGCTCGCCGCCTGATGCCGGCTCGCCCGACGCATCGCGTCGATGGCCTGGTTGGTGGCGATCGCATACAGCCAGGGACGAGCGGGTCGGCCCTCTTCGTAATGCTTGATCTTCAGATACACCTGAAGAAAGGTGTTCTGGAAAACGTCTTCCGCCATCTCGCGATTGCCCAGATACCGCTTGAGATACCCGAACATTTCGCCCTGATAGCGGCGCACCAACGCACCGAACGCCTCCCGCTGGCCCCGCCGGACTCGGAGGAGGAGTTCTTCATCCGAGTCATGCGAGAGATCAGGAGAATCCACGGCTCTACGGTCTGTACGCGGGAGAGAAGAGAAGGGTTCGTGAAGGATGGTCGGGTACACAGAGGGCACGGAGAAAAGCAAGATCGGAGAATGAGGATCGGAGATCGGAGAATGAGGCATGGAAATGCAAGCAGACGCATTTCATTCTTACTTCTTCATTCTCCGATTTCCGATCTCCGATTCCTTTGTCTTATCAATGTTCTGCAATCGCCAGATGGAGTGCAGAGGGTGGGTTACTTCTTCTTCGGCTTCTTGCCGGGCTTGTCGGACGCCTTGGGTTCCTTCTTGACGGATGTTTCTTTGGTTTCTTTCTTTTTGCCGAAGATGGCCTCATAGCCTTCGCTGAAGTTCTTCGTTTCGGCCAGACCGATCCGAACGATGCTCACGGAAGTCACCTCCGAAGGGTTCGCATGCCGTCGTCCGCAACCCGCCCCGGCGCCCCGCCGAGGTCGAGCGAACGCTGCGATCTCCCATCGTCCAATGTAGAGGAGACGAAGGCAAATGTTAACGCCTAAAGGAGCCGCGCACGAAGGAAGCGGTTTTGCAAGACGCTCCCGACCGCTTACTGCGTGCGGCTCCTTGAGGCGAGCGGCAGGAGATAGTCTCCCTCTCCCTCCGGGAGAGGGTTGGGGTGAGGGCGCCTTTTCTTGCGAAACGCCACGTCGCACGCCCTCACCCCCGGCCCCTCTCCCGGAGGGAGAGGGGAGAAATACAGGCGCCGCTCGCCTTAGGCGAGCGGCGCCTGCAAGTGTCGGCGAGAGGTTTCCGAAGATGGATGAATCCGTCGCCGGGAATCACCGGAAATCGCGCGAGCGCGACGATAGGCCTCGCAATGCATGCGACACGTCCTCGATGTTGCTCGGCATCACATGGATCACGCCGTTGGCGCGTTCCAGCTTTCCCTCCGCGAGCAGGGCGACCGCATTGCGGGCGACGTTTCGGAAGCGTTGCCAGACTTTCGGCCAGATCACGAGATTGACGACGCCGGTTTCGTCTTCGAGCGTGACGAAAATCGTTCCCTTCGCAGTCGAAGGATGCTGGCGAACAAGGACGAGCCCCGCGACGCGGACGGTCTTCAGCGTCTCGATCTGCGCGAGCCGTTCGGCGGTGACCACGTGCAGTTTGTCCATTTCGGGCCGAATCAGGGCGAAAGGGTGAGCCTTGAGGGACAGGCCAACAGTCCCGTAATCGGCAACTACTTGTTCGCCGAGCGACATCTCGCGGAGCGGCGGATTGGCATCGGCATCGTCCTCCAGATTCGCGAAGAGGGGTAGTTCCTCCGCCAAGGCAAGCACCTGCCAAAGGGCGGTTCGCCTCGTGAGTCCCAAGGAAACAAGGACATCCGCAGCGGCGAGGCGGGCGAGCATGGGTCGGCCGATGCTGGTTCGGCGTGCCAAGTCTTGGATCGAGCGGAAGGGCCTTTCGCGCCGCGCGGCCATGATCGCCTCCGCGAGCGCGAGCGGCAAACCTCGGACGAGACGTAAGCCGAGTCGAAGTGCAATGGCGCCGTCATGCGATCGTTCGAGCGTGCAGTCCCAATCGCTGTGGTTGACGTCGGCGGGGCGTACGATGCCGCCATGTTCGCGGAGGTCGCGGATCAGTTGAGCGGGGGCGTAGAATCCCATCGGCTGACTGTTGAGCAGCGCGGCGACGAATGCCGCGGGATAGCGGCATTTCAGCCATGCCGACGCATAGGCCAGCAACGCGAAGCTCGCGGCGTGCGATTCGGGGAAGCCGTATTCGCCGAAGCCTTTGATCTGCTCGAAGAGTTGGTCGGCGAATAGGAGGGAGAAGCCGCGTGCGATCATGCCGTCGCGGATTTTCTCGCGAAACTTTTCGATGACGCCCAGCTTCTTCCACGCCGCCATCGCACGCCGCAATTGATCCGCTTCGCCCGGCGTGAAGCCCGCGGCAACCACGGCCAATCGCATCACCTGCTCTTGGAACAGGGGCACGCCGAGCGTCTTCGCAAGCACTTCCTCGATGATGGGGCTTGGATACGTCACGGGTTCGTCCCCGTTGCGGCGTCGCAGGAAGGGATGCACCATGCCGCCTTGGATCGGGCCGGGCCGCACGATCGCGACTTCGATCACCAGATCGTAAAAAGTGCGCGGCTTGAGGCGGGGCAGCATGCTCATCTGCGCCCGGCTTTCGATCTGAAAAACACCCACCGTATCCGCCTTGCAGATCATGTCGTATACAGCCTGGTCTTCGGCAGGCACGGTGGCGAGCGTGTAGCTTGGGCCGTGGGCTTGTTGGATGAGGTCGAAGCATTTGCGAATGGCGGTGAGCATGCCCAGGCTGAGGCAATCGACTTTCAGCATGCCGAGCGTGTCGAGATCGTCCTTGTCCCACTGAATGACGGTGCGGTCCGGCATGGCCGCGTTTTCGATGGGGACGAGTTCGGAGAGCAGCCCGCCGGTGATGACGAATCCGCCCACATGTTGCGAAAGATGGCGCGGAAAGCCCATGAGCTGGTTGACGAGTGCGACCCACTGCTTCACCTCGCGCGCCTCAGGAACGAGCCCCGCCATGCGAACCTGAGCCGCGAGGCTTTCGGTATCGGCATAGGGGTCCATGCTTTTGGCAAGCCGATCGACGGCATCGAGCGAGAAACCGAGCGCCTTGCCGACGTCGCGAATGGCCGAGCGTGGGCGATAACAGATGACCTCGGCGACGATGCCGGCCCGTTCGCGGCCATACTTGCGATAGATGTACTGCAGCACCTCCTCGCGCCGCTCATGCTCGAAATCGACGTCGATGTCGGGCGCCTCATTCCGCTCGCGGCTGATGAAGCGTTCGAAGAGCGCGTCGCTCCGGTCGGGGTCCACCGAGGTGATGCCCAGGCAGTAGCACACGGCCGAGTTCGCCGCGGAGCCGCGCCCCTGGCAGAGAATTCGGCGTTCGCGCGCGAAGCGGACGAGATCCCACACGGTCAGGAAAAACGCTTCGTAGCGCAATTCCTCGATGAGCGCCAACTCTTTGCGAAGGAGAGCATCGACCTTGGCGGGAACGCCTTGCGGATAGCGTCCCTTCGCGCCTTCCCAGGTGAGGTCGGTCAGGTGTTGCGTGGCGGTGAAGCCGGGCGGGCATAGCTCGGCGGGATACTCGTAGCGCAGTTCGTCGAGCGAAAAGGTGCAGCGATCCGCCGCCTCTGCGGCGTTGCGAATCGCTTCGGGACAGCGGGCGAAGAGATGGGCCATCTGGGCGGCGTTTTTCAGATAACGCTCGCCATTGGAAAACCGCAGCGCCCCAAGTTGATCGACCGCCGTCCCGTGTTGGATGGCGGCGAGAATATCTTGCAGCGCTCTTCGACCTGGGACGTGGTAGTGGACGTCGTTGATGGCGAGCAGCGGAATCCGCGATTTCGCGGAGAGATCAAGGAACCGCTGCATGCGCACGTCGTCGTTCGCTTCGAGATGCATGGAGACGGCGAGATAACAGCGGTCGCCATAGAGTTCGCGATAGGCCGCCAAACCCGCGAGCGTTTTCGGTTCTGAGAGGGATTTGAGCGCTTCGGAAGCGAGCTTAATGATGGCGATGTGTTCGCCCGCATGCTCGGCGACGTCGTGATAAGTGAGCCGGCATTCGCCTTTTTTCGCCGCCCGCCGCCCTCGCGTGATGAGGCTGGAAAGCCGGCGATACCCGGCCATGTTCATGGCGTGAAGAAGGATCGGAGACGCATCGTTCGGTACGATCTCCGCGCCGATCAGCAGTTTGAAGCCCAACGGTTTGGCGGCGGCATGGGCGCGGACGATCCCCGCGAGTGTGTTCACGTCGGCAATGCCGAGAGCGCGAAGACCGAGTTCGGCGGCACGGTAGACGAGTTCGTCGGCATGCGAAGCCCCGGACAGGAACGAGAAGTTCGTCCTGCAACCGAGTTCCGCGTAAGCAAGCTCGTCCGACATGCGATTCGATCCGGTGGGCCAATGCTCACCGTAACGGACAAACCATGATTTCGCAAAGTCAGCAGAGTGGTCCTTTTCGCGTGAAGTCCGCGGCGATGCAAGGTCCGACGACTGGGGAAACAAGTTTATCTGACTTGTTCGGAACTCTCCAAAAACCATTCCGACAAGTTGGATAAACTTGTCGCCACGAAAGACGAGAGTGGTCCTCACGCTCCGCGTGAGGTCAGCGGCGATGCAGGTCCGACGACTGGGGAAACAAGTTTATCTGACTTGTCTGGAAACCCGTCCGAAAGCCAAGGTGCGCGCCCTGCACGTTGCGGCTGATCTTTTTCCACACGGCCGTCGCACATCGCCACGATCCGGTCGCACGAAGCGGAAAAGTCTTGAGCTGCCGAGTCGAGTGTGCAAGCGTGATCACGCCGCTGCACCCAGGCGAATCTTTGCAGGTTTTTGCCCAATTCCTCGCGAGCCGTCCGCCTTGACCTGAATCGGCCTCTTTCGCTATCCTCCCGACCCGCTTGGGAGGATTTGCCATGGTTCGCCGGCTTGTCGTCTTCGGTTGGTTGGCATGCGTCGCCTCGGCTCGGGGCGAGTTGAAGGTGGATCGGCCCATCGTCGATCTCGGCGAAGTCCGCGGCGGGCAACGCGTCTCGGCGCCGTTCGAGTTTTCGAATGCCGGGACCGAACCGATCGAATTGCTCGACATGGAACGCAGCTGCGGGTGCGTTCAACCCCAATGGCAGAAGCGGTCCCTTGCCGCCGGTGAAAAATCGAGCGTCGTCCTCGAACTGCGAACGCTGGGGCAAACCGAGGGGATGCGGACCTGGTCCGCGCAAATCGTGTATCGCGAAGCGGGCGTCATCCGCAAAACGCCGATCGCCATCCGCGGCGACCTGAAGCACGATATCGTCGTGCAGCCCGCGCACCTGGCGATGGCGGTCAGGGGAGAACTGTCGCAAGACATCGTCGTGCAGGATCGGCGATCGCAGCCCTTTCGCATTCTCGCGGTTCGAACCGAAGTGAAGGGGGTGAGCCTTGAGATGCGCGACGAAGGCAATGGCCGAACGCGCGTCGTGGTGCGAGCGAAAGCCGGCGAACTGCCGATGGATCGCCAATCCGGCATGGCGACGCTGCTGACGAACGATCCGGTTTACGATCGCCTCGAGATACCGCTGACGATCGAGCGCAGCAAGGAGGCCGCAATTGCTGTCGACCCGGAGCAACCCGTGATCCGCCTGGGACTGGGCGAATCGGTAGGTGCCGTCACCTTGCGGCTGCGATCGCGGACGGATCAGGCCGTCGAAGTGGACTCCATTCAGCCGAGCGAATCTCACATCAAGGCGACATGGACAAAAACGTCCACGGGCGGGGCAGCAGTGCGTGTGCAAGCGACACGCTCGGGGACCGCGTCACTGCATATCCGATTGAAGGACGGCGACGAGTTGTCGATCCCGATCGACGTCCGCCGCGAGTAAACCCGCTCAATACGGAAACTTGTCGTCCATCGGCGTCTTCGCGAGGTCGATCAGAAAGCTGCCCAGACGATCGACGAGGATGTCCATCAGGCGTCGGCCCTTGTCGGCAGTCGCGGTGCGCGGGTCGCCCAGTCCGGTGTTTTTGCTGACCAAATGCCAGGGGCGCGTGATCGAGACCCAGCCCTTGTTGATCGCTTCCAATTTCGTCGGAGCCGCGGCCCCGTCGTCGGCGCGGTCGGGAAACATCAGGTGCGGGAAATAAGCCAGGCCCAGGCTGGTCTCCACTTCGTCGGCATGCTCGCCCGGCCTGTCGAAAATCTCCTTGTAGCGATCCGTCGCCATGCGAAACCAGTCGCAGACGCACAGAAACACTTTCGTCCGATGATGCAATTGCCGGGCGAGCGGCTTGAGTTCGTTGCCGCCGTGGCCGTTGAGCAGGACCAGTTTGCGGAGGCCCTGCCGTTCCAGGGCATCGACCAGATCGCTGAGAATGGCGAGCAGCGTCGTCGGCACCACATTCAGGGCGAGGCCGCCGGGAATCTGCAGGTGGTTGGTGTTCACGCCGAAGGGGACGGCCGGGAGCAGCAGGACATTCGCCCCCGCTTCATACGCCTTCCTGCATGCCCGCTCGCCGATGGCTTCGACCTGATAGTTGTCGGTGCCGTAGGGCATGTGAAGATTGTGCGGTTCCGTGGCTCCGAAGGGGAGTACCGCGACCTCCCATTTCCGCTGCTGCAAGTCGTGATGGTTTTGCTCCGCGAGGATCCAGGGACGCATGGGCGATCCGGAAGAAGTGAATGTAGGCTGTATCCCATCGTCTCCACGAGCGGCTGTTTCCCCTACGATTCACAGCATCCGCCCTCCCAGTGATCCTCAGTGCCAGTCGAGCGGTCCTACTCCGTCAAAGGATATCTCAGTCCTTAGGCCCGGCTCCGATCGCAATCCCGCAAGCTCGTAGTGACCCGCTTCAGCGGGTCACGAACTCTCGGCAATCGAGAATTTGGGATGAACCATTCGCGCCAACGCCTTCGAGGACGAGCAGCTCTTCCGGAAGCGAATTCTCGGCGGCTGATTTCCATGGCGCCTACCGTATGACTCGCCGTATGACCCGCTAAAGCGGGTCGCTACGAACTGTCGCTACGAACTGCAGCCGGCGGGAAGGCGGTCGAACCCGATTACTTCCAGTACCCCGCGCTGACGGCGTAGTTGTAGCCGAACCATCCGCCGGCGCCGAGGGCTCCGAGCAGGATCAGCCAGAAGACGATCGAACCAGCCCTCGCCCGGAATTTGCCCCAGAAGCGGCGGCGCTGATCCTCCTTGTCGTACTGATCGACCAGCGATTTGAATTTGCCCGCCCCGGGATCTGTTTTCGCCCGCACCTGCTTTGAGCGAAAAAGTTCCTGAAACTCGCGAACGGTGCCGATGGTGCGGAAACCGCCGTTCGCTTGCCGGCTCACTTTCGCCTTGGCGTCGATGCTGCCCAGCTTGATCATCCGCTCAAGTTCGTCCTGCTCCAACTTCTTGGTCAGCGTCTTGCCGTTGGGACTGGCGAATTGGACGAACCAACCTGTTTTCTCCACCATCGTGTCGGATTCGGGCTCCTCCGCTTCCTGCGGCGGCAGGGCAGTGGCGACGGACTTCTTGACGGCGGATGCGGCCGGTTGGCTCGGCGCCGCTTTCCCTCCGCGAGGGGCTGCGGCCGCGTCGCCGAAAAAGCTGAGGCGATCGTTCGCCAAGCCAAGTGCTTCCAATTCGTCGGCTACTTCGGAACAGGAAGCGTAGCGCAGTTCCGGCTTCTTGGCGAGCATCTTGTCCACGATCAGATCGAGCCGTTCCGGGATCGAGCTGTCGTAGGTGCGCATCGGCTTGAACTTCCCCTTCTCCTTCGCCTCGATCAATTCGACCAGCGTCTCCCCCTTGAACGGCGCCTGGCCAGTGAGGAACACGTAGAGCATGCAGCCGAGCGCGTAAATATCGCAACGGTGATCGACATGCTTGGCATCGCGAGCTTGCTCGGGAGCCATGTAGATCGGCGTGCCCGCTCCGGTGCCGGTCTTGGTGAGCTGCATGTCGTCGTCCTGAGCCTTGGCGAGGCCGAGGTCGGCGACCTTGAGAACGCCTTTCTTGGTCAGCAGCACATTGTCCGGCTTCACGTCCCGGTGCATCATCTTCAGCTCATGCGCGTGCTCCAGCGCACGAGCGACGGTGATGATCGAATGCAACGCGTCGCCGATCGAGAACTTCTTGAGCTTCTTGAGCCAATTCTCGAGGCTGCCCCCCTCGACGAACTCGATGGCGATGAAGTGGTATCCCAGCGCGGACCCGGCGCCGTAGCAGCGCAGGATGTTGGGATGGTCGAGCCTCGCCATCACTTTCGCTTCACGCTGAAAGCGCTGGACGAAGGCCGGTTTGCCGGACAGTTCCTTCGACAGCACCTTGACCGCGACTTCGCGATCGAGGCTGATTTGCCGTGCGCGAAACACCGCGCCCATGCCCCCCTGGCCGATCTTCTTGAGCAACTTGAAGTCGCCCAGAGTGGTGGCCTTGGGTGCGGCGGCCGCGCGCCGGGCAGACGCCTCGCCCTCGGCCATCGCTTGCGTGCGTTCTTGTTCCGGAGCTTCCTCCGAAACTCCCGTGTCGCCTCCGACCGATTCGGCAGCATCCTCCTCGTAAGCCGCCGTCTGATCGAGGGCAACCGGTTTCTTGGCGACGGCGCGGGGCGCCATCGTTCCTTCAATCGTGTCGTCGCCAACCGGCGCCGCGGGGCGCTTGGCGACCCCGGCCGTGGTTTTCGGCCGAACTGCTGCGGGCTTCTCCGCCATGGGTGTTCTCCCTGCGAGCCCAAAAGTTGGGCAGATAAAGAAAAATGAAACGAAACGATTCCGGAGATCAAGCGGGGAGAAAACAGCCAAAGACGAAGAGATCAATCACATGGCCCGTTCGCCTTGCAACCGATTATGGCGTCCCCCTCGAGATCAAGCAAGGGAATAGCTCGCATAAGATGGGCGCAGCGCTCGACCTCTGTTCACCCCTTGCGGATCAAGTATGTCGTTGATCAGACCATGATCGGACATGTTTCGTTGCAAGCGGCGGCGCAGCCTTTGCGTTTGTTCCAGGGGACAAAACTTATCCATCGAACGGAGAACATACGCATGAAATCCTTGATGAAGAAGGCTGGACTTGGAGCAACGTTAGCTGGTGGCTGGATGCTCAGTGCTTCGCTCGCACTCGCCCAAGCGGCGGGCGGCGGAAGCTCGCCAGGCGGCGCGGGCGGATCGAATGCAGGCACTGGCGGCGCTGGCACTGCTTCAGGCGGCGGCGCTCAGGCTCCCGGCGGCTCCTCGCGAGATGCCCCTGCCAATCCCTCTGCGGGTCCGGGCCAATCGACCGCGCCGGGAACTTATACCCCGCTTGGCGCCAAGCGAACGCCGAGCACCGCGCCGGGAGCAACCGCTCCAGGCACAGGGAACAGTGCTCCAGGACAACCCATCCAAGGCAAGCGAGACGGCGCTCCAGGATCGTCAAGCACCGCTCCCGGCCAAGGCGCACCGGGCCAGACCGTACCCGGTTCAAGGGCTCCTGGCCAACGAGTTCCCGGCATCCAAGGGCGTAAGCAGCAACCTGGCTCGGAAGATCCCGGCAGCCTGACGCCGCCGAACCCGGCCACGCGCAATAATCCTCGCGCGGGTCAAACCGGCCCGCAAGGCAGCCAATCGCCTAACGCGCCCGGTTCGCAGCGCGGCGGGGCGACGGGCAGCGGGAACTCTGCCCCCGGCGCCGGCTCAACCCCGGCTCCAGGCAGCGGCACGACCCCAGGCAGCGGCGCCGGTTCGCCGGGCTCGCGCTAAGGCGAGCGGCAAGAGATAGTCTACCCCCCTCTCCCTCGGGGAGAGCGGGGAGAGGGTTGGGGTGAGGGTGCCTTTTCTCGCGGGTGAGGTGACTTTCCTTGCGCAACGCCACGTCGCACGCCCTCACCCCCGGCCCCTCTCCCGGAGGGAGAGGGGGAAATGCAGGCGCCGCTCGCCTCAAGGAGCCGCGCACGTAGTAAGCGGTTTTGCGGGGCGCTCCCGACCGCTTACTGCGTGCGCGGCTCCTTGAGGCGAGCGGCAGGAGGTAGCCTACCTCCCTCACCCCCGGCCCCTCTCCCGGAGCCCTTCGGGCATCCCCGCCCCCGCGGCTACTCGATTGCACGCGCCAACTTGATCCCGGCGGGGGAGAGGGGAACCTTCGCTGCCTCCACCAAGAAACCTACACCTGTAAGCCCGGCCCCTCTCCCGGAGGGAGAGGAGAGAAATGCAGGCGCCGCTCGTCTAAACGCGCGGCGGGGCGTTTCCGTTTCCTGCGAGAACGCTTTCACCTCCTTTTATTCCACCACGATAACGCCCCCAGCCAATGCCCTTGAGATGCGATCAGCGCCTCATCTGGCCGGGTGTTCGTTTCTTCGTTCAGTCCGGTTGTCGTTCCTTGACATCCCCTCCATCGTGACCAATCTTTGTTCAGGAAAGTTAACGCCGTTGACACGGAGACGGCGGAATGTAGCCCTCTCGCTCCGCGAGAGGTGAGCGGCAGCATCGTTCACGTTCGCATGGCTATAAGCCGCTTACCTCTCGCGGAGCGAGAGGGCTACATGGATTCATCCGCAACTCCGTGCCCTCGAAAGGCAATCATGTCGGGAAGCCGTGTAGCTCTGGTGGCCGACGACCGTCCCCTGGCGGAAGCCATTCAGACGTGGTGCCGGGAAACGCTTCGCCTGAATCCCCTCAGCGAAACGTACGCGGGCATCCGCGAACTGCTCGACGCAAAGTCCGATGGGCTCCTCATCATTGCCGTATCGGGAGGCGCCGATGGTCAGGAGGCTCTGCGGCTTGTGCAAGATGTGCATCTGCAGAAGTTCCCCCCTCTCCTCGTGATCGCGGATGGTTGCGGACCGGAATCCCCTTTGCGTGCCCTCGATTCCTATGTTGCCCGTCGCCTGCGTTGGCCTGAAGAGGCATCGCAGATGGAGCAGATGATTCTGCAGGCGGGTCGAGGCCGTGAGTTCCGTTCCCCCCGCAACGATTCGCTCGAGAATCTTCTGAACCGGAAGCTGCTCAGTTGGACCCCCTCGCTTCTTCCCCTGGCGGATCAGATCGCCCTCGCCGCCAGCCATGACGTCACCGTGCTCCTCACCGGCGAAACCGGGACGGGCAAAACGTATCTCGCTCGCTTGCTCCATGAACATTCGCCGCGGAAGCACGAAAAGTTCCTGGCCGTCCCCTGCGGGGCGGTTGCCGCCAACCTCATCGAAAGCGAATTTTTCGGCCATGTGAAAGGCGCCTTCACCGGCGCCGATCGGCCGAAGCTCGGCAAGTTCGCCGCCGTCGGGCAAGGCTCGTTGCTGCTCGACGAAATCGACACGCTGCCGCTGGAGCAGCAAGCCGCCCTCTTGCGTGTGATCGAGACAGGCGAATACGAACCGGTCGGCAGCGTGGAGACGCAGAAGAGCCAGGCTCGCCTCGTGTTTGCCGCGAATGTGGACTTGGAGGAGGCGTGCCGCACGGGTCGCTTCCGCAGCGACCTCTACTTCCGGCTGAACGTGATGTCGTTCCACCTGCCGCCCCTGCGGGAACGCATCCAGGACATCGCACCGCTTGCTCGCGGCATGGCAGCGCGGTTCGCCCGCAAGTTCAACAAGGACCTGTTCGACATCCACCCCGATGCGATGGCCGCCCTTGAAGCGTACCATTGGCCCGGCAACCTTCGGCAACTCGAAAACGTGATTCAGCACGCAGTGCTCGTCAGCACCGGCCCGCAGCTCATGCCGCGGCATCTGCCCGTCAGCGTGCAGGAACAGCCGCTCGTTTCGATGTCGCCCGCCCTCGCCGCCGAGCCCGCGTTCGACGCGGACACGCTGCACCGCCACCGCGATCAGACCGAGCGGATGGTGATTCAGCGAGCGCTCATCAGCAACGGCTACAGCCGCACCCGGGCCGCCGATACGCTCGGCATTAGCCGGGTGACGCTGTACAAGAAGATGAAGAAGTACGGACTGATGACCGGCAATCAGCCGGTGCCGATCAAGTGATTGGTTAGCCGCGACGCGCAGCGGAGCGCGGACAGCGAGCCTTGCGATTGCATGGTTCTCTGTCCGCGCTCCGCTGCGCGTCGCGGCTAACCGGGTTCGCTCAGACGACTTTCTTTGTCGGCGTGTAGAGATGCGTCGCCAGCCCGTGCAGGCTTTCGGACGCCTCGGCCAACGTCTCGGTCAGCGTCGGATGCGGGTGGATGCTAAGGGCGATGTCTTTCGCCGTCGCTCCCATTTCGATCGCGAGGACGGCTTCGCCGACCAATTCCCCGGCGCCAGGACCGACAAAGCCGATGCCGAGGACCATGTCGGTCGCGGGATCAGTCACCACTTTCGTCAGCCCATCGGAGCGGCCGATCGTCGTTGCCCGGCCCGATTGTCCCCAACGGAAGGTGCCGACCTTCACTTCACGGCCCGCTTTCTTCGCGTCGTTTTCCATCAATCCCGCCCATGCGATTTCCGGGTCGGTGAAGACGACGGCAGGGATGCAGCGCGGATCCCAGTAGATGTCGTCCCCCGTCATCACCTGCACCGCGAGCTTGGCCTCATGCGATGCCTTGTGAGCCAGCATCGGTTCGCCGGCCACGTCGCCGATGGCGAAGATGTGCGGCACATTCGTACGGCGTTGTTCGTCGGTCTTGATGAAACCTTTGGCGTCGATCTCGATGCCGACTTTCTCGAAACCCATGTCCTTCGAGTTCGGCTTGCGGCCCGCGGCCACCAGCACCTTCTCGAAGACGGCCTCCTTCTGCGGGCCTTCGCCTTCGAATGAAACCTTGACGCCGTCCTTCACATCCTCGACCTTGACCACCTTCGTCTTCAGCCAAATGGCCGCGAATTGGCCGCGGAGACGGGCTTGGAGCGGACGAACCAGATCGGCATCGACGCCAGGCAGCAAACCGTCGGTGAGTTCGACGACGGTAACCTTGGAACCGAGAGCCGCGTAGACGGAGCCCATTTCAAGACCGATGTACCCGCCGCCGACGACCAGCAGCGTGGCGGGAACATTCTCCAACTTGAGCGCGCCGGTCGAATCGACGATGCGTTTGCTGCCGATCTCCAGCGACGGCAGTTTCGCGGGGACCGAACCGGTGGCGATCATCAGACGCTGGAAGCGAATCTTGGTGCCGTTTTCCGCTTGCAGCGTGTTGGCATCGACGAGCGTCGCCTTGCTGTTGACGTGCTGGATGCTCCGTTTCTTGCAGAGTTCGAGCAAGTGAGACGCCATCATGTCCACGACCTTGAGCCCCTTGGCGCGAAGGACGTCGATGTTGATTTCCGGCTTGCCGAACTTGATGCCGAACTGCTCCGCATCGTGAGCCGCATGGATGACATGGGCCGCATGGAGCAGCGTCTTGGAAGGGATGCAGCCGCGGTGCAAGCAGGTGCCGCCCGGCTTGGGTTCGGCATCAATCAGGACCGTCTGCACGCCGCGATCCGCCGCGAGAAACGCCCCCGCATACCCGCCAGGCCCGCCGCCGAGAACCACGAGGTCGGTAGAAATGTCAGCCATCGGAATCCTTGGAGCATTTGCCCATCAAAGCCCAGGGGCGAGCGCAGCGAGTTCCTGGGATCGGAGTGTCGGAAGAGCGATACGTTTACGGCCTGGAACCCAGGAACTCCCTACGGTCGCCCCTGGGCTTTGAGATTTTGCTAGGCGTGCAGCAGCATCACCATGGGATTTTCGAGCAGTTCCGCGAGCCGGCGAACGAAGCGAGCCGCGTCGGCGCCGTCGATCACGCGGTGGTCGTAACTGAGCGACATCGGCATTTGCAGGCGCGGCACGAATTGGCCGTCCTTCCATACCGGCTGCATCTTGCTGCGGGAGAGGCCGAGGATGGCGACTTCGGGCCAGTTGACGATTGGGGTGAACGAGGTGCCGCCGATGCCGCCGAGGTTGCTGATGGTGAACGTGCCGCCTTGCATGTCCTTGAGACCGAGCTTGCGGTCGCGGGCCTTCTCGGCCGCTTCGGTCATTTCCTTGCCGATGTCGTAGACGCTTTTCTTGTCCACGTCGCGAAGCACCGGCACGACCAGGCCGTTCGGCGTGTCCACCGCGATGCCGATGTGGCAATACTGCTTGAGCACGAGCCGTTTGTTGTCCCAGTCGAGGCTGGAATTGAACTGCGGGAACTGCCGCAGCACGATCGACGCGGCCTTGAGCACGAAGGCGGTGACCGTAAGCTTGCCCCCCTTGTCCGCCTGTTGCTTGCGGAACGCCTCGATATCGGTGACGTCCGCGTTGTCGTGTTGCGTGACATGCGGAATGGTCTGCCAGCACAGCGACATGTGCTTGGCGGTTTCCACGCGAATGCCGTCGAGCGACTTGTAATCGATCGCGCCCCATTTCTCGAAGTCGGGGAGCTTCGGAGCGATCACGCCGCCGGCCGCGGCAGCTGCGCCGCCGCCGGAAGCGGCCGTGCGGACGAAGGTCTTGACGTCGTCCTGGGTCACGCGGCCCTTCACGCCGGAGCCGGCGACATTACCGAGCTCGACGCCCCATTCGCGAGCCAGCCGGCGCGTTGCCGGGCCGGCGTGGACGACTTCGTCATTCCCCTTCGGCTGCGCGGCAGCGGGAGTTTGTTTCGGAGGCGCGGCGGCGGGAGCGGGGGCAGCGGGTTTGGGCATCGGCGTGTTGGCGGGAGGTTCGTCAGTCTGGCTGACCGACTTTTCAACCGTTTGCGTGTCGACGGCGGGCTTCGGCTGCGAGGGAGGGGGCGCGGCATTCGACGCTTCGCCGTTGGCGATGACGGCGATCTTGGCGCCGACCGGCACCTCCTGATCGACGGCGACCAGCACTTCGGAGACTTTGCCGTCGGCGGGGCTGGGCACTTCCATGGCTGCCTTGCCCGATTCGATCTCCATCAGCGGCGTGCCCGTCTGGACCGTGTCGCCGACCTTCACCATGAGTTTGACGATCTTGACCGTCTTGATGTCTTCGCTCGGCGGCGGGAGCAATACGTCGGTGGCCATGAACGATCCTTGTGGGGGCGGTAAGGCGAGCCGGGAGCGTGAGCGACCGGAGTACCCATCCGGAGCGCCGGCGACGAGAACACGCAAGGTGGGGCACACTCGTCGGCCCGCGCTCCGGACAGGCCGCTGCGTTCGTTTCGAACTGCGAATGCGGGGATAATGTAGGACGCGGCCCACAGATAGTCTAACTCCCTCTTCCTCCGGGAGAGGGCTGAGGTGAGGGCGCCTTTTCTCACCTAGCGCCACGTCACGCGCCCTCACCCCCGGCCCCTCTCCCGGTCCACGTGAGGTCAGCGGCGATGTGAAGCCAGACTGCACAGCGCCTTTCGTGGCGACAAGTTCATCTAACTTGTCGGATTCGGTTTCGGAGAGTTTCCAAACAACTTAGATAAACTTGTTTCCACGACGGTCTGACCTTACATCGCTGCTGACCTCGCGCGGAGCGTGAGGAGCACTCTCGCTGGCCTCACGCGGAGCGTGAGGGGAGAAATGCAGGCGCTCGCCTAGCCACGAGCAACCGACATAGAGCCAGATGGCGATTCATGCTTTAGAATGACGCCAGCCCGCCATTCGCCCTCGTTCACCCGCCGCGCCGGCGAATGGCTTTCCGAGAATCTCGTATGCGTTCGTTTGCGTTAGCGATCCTCCTGATCGTCGGCCTCGTGCTGACGGCGTGGTCCTTCTACACCGTCGATGCAGCCGAGTATGCGTACGTCACCGTGCTCGGTCGCCCCGTCGCCATCCATGACGGCTCGAAGCCGGACGAAGCGGGTCTGCATTTCGGCTGGCCCTGGCCCATCCAATCGGTGCGGCGCATCGATCGCCGATTGCAATCGTTCGATCTGGCTGAAAACGAGTTCCTCACGCGCGACCGAAAGTTCAAGGCGATCGACAAGACGCTCACCATCCAGGGCTTCGTATGCTGGCGCATTCCCGACCCCGAGTCGGCCGATCGCTTCATCCGCCATTTGGGATCGCCCGAACGGGCCCGCGAAATTCTCGGCAATCGCATCCAAAGCATGCTCAGCGATTCCGTCGGCCAACTCTCCATGGACGACCTCATCTCCACCGAAGCCGGCACGCAACCGGGCCGCACGCATGTGGAACAGACGGTGCAAAAGCTGACCGGCGAATTGCTTTCGCGGCTGCAACCGGAAGCACGAGAATCGTACGGCATTGAGATCGTTGATTTACGCCTGCGCCGCTTCAGCCACCCGCCATCGGTCCGATCCGCGATCTTCGAGCGGATCAAGAGCGAACGGCAGCGGAAGGTGCAGGAATACGCCAGCGAGGCGGCCCTCATCGTGAGCGACATCCAGAGCAAGGCGGAAGCCGAGGCCCGCGAGAAGCTGGCTCAGGCGAAGTTCCAGGAAGAGAAAATCAAAGGGGAAGCCGACGCGGAGGCCGTCCGCATCCGCACGCTCGCGCAGAGCCAGGATCCTGAGTTCTACGCCTTCCTCAAAAAGATGGAAACGATGCAGAACATCCTCGGCGAAGGCCGCAGCGTGCTCTTGCTCTCCACCCACCGCGAAATCTTCGACCAGCTTTTCGGCCCCCCAAAAAAGGCGGAGCCGAAGAAGTAGCCATGCGAATCCTCGGCATATTCGTGCTGTTGCTGCTGGCATTTTGGACGCTGGCGACTTCGCTGACCCAGATCAATCCGGGCCAGCTCGGCGTCGTGCGCCGTTTCGGCCGTATCCTGCCGGACCGCCCCGCGCCGGGCCTCTATATCGGCCTGCCGTGGGGGATCGACGTCGTCGAACGGATCAACGTCGGCCAGGTGCGAACCGTCAGCATCGGCTACGACGGCATGGAAGACGACAATCGCTCGCCGGAAGGGCAACTGCTGACGGGGGACCACAACCTCGTCAACGTGCAGATTAAGGTCGATTACACGGTCGTCGATTCTCAGGTCGATCGCTTTCTGCTGAATCAAACGCGCGTCAACGACCTCGTCGCTCGCACGGCTGAATCCGCCCTGATGGAGTGGATCGCCGCGAGGCCGGTCGATCAGGTGCTCGGCGAAGAGAAGGCACTTCTGCCGCGTTGGATGGTGGTGGAGACGAGTCGCCGTTTGCAGCCGTATGCGCTTGGCATCCGCATCGAGCAGGCGAGCGTCGCCAAGCTGTTTCCGCCGGAGGAAGTACGGCGGGAATTCGAGAAGGTGGCGGAGGCGAAAACCGCCATCGAAACCCGGCGCAACGAAGCGAATCAGGAAGCGAATCGCCGCCAACGCGATGCGGAGGCGGAGATCGTTCGCCGGATGCGCGAGGCGAAAAGCGCCGGCGACGTGGAAGTGCTGCAAGCCCGGGCCGAGGCTCGCAACTTCGGAATCCGCGTCGCGCAATTTCGCGAACTCTCGAAGAAGCAGCCGAATCTGACCGAAGTGCTGTGGCTCGAAGACATGACCCGTCTCTACGCGCGCATGCGAACGACCGGTCGCATCGATTTGCTGGATCACTACCTCGGCAGCGACGGCATCACGATCACCCACTTTCCGACGCTGCCTGCGAAGAAACGCTGAGACGTCGCTTTCCGCAACGGCTTAAGGAATCCGCCATGTCGCGACTCATTAGGTTGGCTGTCTGCGGTCTGATCGCCTTCGCATGGGCGGCGGAAGCGGGCGAATACAATCCGGTCTTGTCCAGCGGCGATGCGGCCCCCGCTTGGCGGAACCTTCCCGGCGTCGACGGAAAGATGCACTCATTGGCCGAGCTTGACGGCAAGGAAGTCGTCGTCGTCGCCTTTCTCTGCTGCAGCTGCCCGGCTGTGGCCGACTATGAGGAGCGACTGCTTGCGTTCGCGAGCAAGCACGCGTCGAAGGTCGGCATCGTCGCCATCAACGTCAACACGATCGAGGAAGACAGCCTGCCGAACATGACCGCGAGGGCCAAGGAAAAGAAGTACTCGTTCCCCTACCTCTTCGACGCAAGCCAAAAGATCGGCAAACAGTTCGGCGCCGCCTACACGCCGGAGTTCTTCGTGCTCGACAGGCACCGCAAGATCGCCTACATGGGCGCCTTCGACGACCGGGACGACCCGGCCAAAGCCACGAAGCGATTCGTCGAGGACGCAGTCACTTCGTTGCTCGCGGGGGAGAAAGCGAAAGTCGGCGAGACGCTTGGCCGCGGATGCCGCGTGCGCTACAACCGGGCGAAGAAGGGCGCCTAACGGTCTTGGCTTTGCTCCCGTCTCCCTCCGGGAGAGTCCGGGAGAGGGACTGGGGGTGAGGGCGTGCGACGAGGCGCGGCGCGAGAAAAGGCGCCCTCAACCCTCTCCCGGAGGGAGAGGGAGGTAGACTAGCTCCTGCCGCTCGCCTTACCAGGTGCGAGGCTCCTAAGCCGGTTCGTCGGCGCTTTCGTCCGGCTGCATCGCGAATGCTTTCGCTTTCGCGGCCTGGACGATGAGGTCCGTGCACATTTCTTCACCAAGGCGGCTCGAGTTCAACACCAAATCGTACTGCTGCAGATCGCTCGTCTTGCGATGGAAGTGGGTTGAGACGAAATCCGTGCGGCGTTGATCGCGCTGGCGGACTTCCTCGGCCGCCTCTTCATCGGTGAGCCGCAACCATTGCGCGGTGAACGCGACGCGGTCTCCGAGCGGGGCGACGAGGCGGACATGCAACGTCGATCGTTCCGGAAGGATGTACCCGGCGCCGCGACCGAGGAGCACGACTTCGCCCTGGGCTCCGAGTGCGAGCACGGCGCGAGCGAGTTGAACGATGGAGGGGTTGTTGCTGAGATTCTGCTTTTTCTGCAGTTCGCGTAGCTGATGCTCCACCCATTCGACCGCTGGGACAGGAAGCTCATCCAACACATTCTGACGAAACGACCCTTCCTGCGCGATGTATTCGAGCAGGTCCTGATTGAAGAGTTGCCAACCGAGCCGGTCCGCCACACGGCGAGCGACCGGTTCGCCCCGAGCCCCGGCGTCGCGGCTGATGGCGATGCTCAGATTCTTCGGCAATTCGCCGGCGGCATCGGGGGATCCGCGATACCCATGAAGCGGGGCCGCGGTCGGGCGGGGGAGGTCAAGTTCTTCCGCAGTTCGATCAGGCATTGCGGCGCTCCGTTCTGACGCATCCGAATCCATCATAGCTTTTTCCTGAGATCGACAAACCCAAATCCGGCCAGGTTCGCGAGTCTTCCCTCGCCGATCGGAAAGTGTGCGGAAGACGCCGGGAATAAGGGCTCAATCAGTACCAGTGCGTCTTATCCACGACGTTCAGCAGCGGTTGCCCAGCGACGAACCGGCGGACGTTTTCGAGCAGCGTTTCCAGGTGACGCTCCGGCACGCGCGGCGATGCGGCGGCAGTGTGCGGCGTGATGATCACGTTCTCCATCCCCCACAGCGGATGGTCCGCCGGCAGCGGCTCGACCTCGAAGACGTCGAACCCCGCTCCCGCGATTTCACCCGCCTGCAGCGCGGCGGTCAGGTCGGCGAGATCGACAATGACGCCGCGGCCGACGTTGATGAGGTAGGCCGAGCGTTTCATCGTGCGGATGCGTTCGCGATTGAAAAGCTTGTACGTCTCCGGCGTGTGCGGCGCCGCGATCACGACGAAATCGCTCTCCGCCAGCACCGCATCCAGCGTTTCGGGCTGATGCAGTCGAACGCCGGGCGGGGGGTTTTCCGCACGGGGATCGACGCCCAGGACGCGCATGCCGAACGCAAGGCCCCGGCGAGCCGTCTCGGCACCGATGCCGCCCAGGCCGATGACGGCGAGCGTGCAATCGGAAAGCGTGATCGCCGCGCGGTCCGAGGGATGTACCTCGCCCGGCCCGCCATAGCCGGGCAGTTCCCCCTCATGTCGGCCAAGCATCAACCATTGGCGTCGCAGTTGCTGCCGTTGGTAGATGTGAAAGTTTTTGGCGAACATCAGGATGTAGCCGAAGACATGGTCGGCGATGACGTCGCTGAAGATGCCGCGCATGTTGGTGACGACGACGGGCGAAGCGACCAGTTCCGGAAAGAGAAACTTCTCCATGCTCGCGGTCGGCGATTGCACCCAACGCAGTTTTTTCGCGGTCTTCAACAACGCAGGCGTGAGCGTGCCGAAGAAGGCATCCGCATCCGCGATCAGGCGAATCGCTTCCGCATCGTCCTGCGCTTGCTGGACCGTCGCCTCGCCGGCGGCTTCTTTGACCAGGGTGAAGCGATGGTCGGAGATTTCGGGGTAAGTGAGGATGTTCATAAATGGCGTCCTCCGCTCGCGAGATCGGCAGGTGCGTCTCGTTTGACGATCAACAATATGAGCGAAAGACACGAGCAGCTTAATGGTCGTTTGAACACCAGACTTACAATCGGAACCGTTTTCCCATTTAATAGACGCATCGGAGCCCTCGTTTTCTTTACCTCGGCGACGATACCCGTTAGGATGGTGCAGCTTAGGCCGAACGGACTGGCCGGCGCTCCCGGCGACGCCATGCTCTCGGCTGCCGCGTGAATCGCGGCGAGAACATGGCGCAAACCGTTTGTGCAGAAAAGGTTCCGACGTGGCACGCAAAGGCAAAGAACCTCGCTTGATCGTCCTCACCGGAGTGACGAAGGGCCTCGGCCTCGCCATGGCCCAGAAATTCATCGAACTGGGACATACCGTCCTGGGTTGCGGCCGGTCGCGGGACGTCGTTGAGACGCTTCGCCGTACCTTTCGGCCGCCCAACGAGTTCGCGACTGTCGACGTCTCGGTCGAAAGTCAGGTCGAACCGTGGGCGGCGCGGCTGCTGTCGTCGCACGGATCCCCCGATCTGATCATCAATAACGCGGCCACCATCAACAAGAACGCCCCGCTCTGGCAGGTGCCGGCCGACGAGTTCGACCGCGTCATCGATGTGAACATCAAGGGCGTGGCGAACGTGATCCGGCACTTCTTGCCGGCGATGCTGGCGAAGAAGACCGGGATTATCGTCAACTTCAGCTCAGGCTGGGGCCGAACCGTGGCTCCCGAAGTGGCGCCTTACTGTGCGAGCAAGTGGGCGATCGAAGGGCTGACGCAGGCGTTGGCCGAAGAGCTGCCGCGAGGCATGGGAGCGATCCCGCTGAACCCCGGCATCATCGACACGGACATGCTGCGGAGCTGCTTCAAGGAAAAAGCGGGGCGCTATCCCAATCCCACGAAATGGGTGGATAAGGCCGTGCCGTTCATCCTGTCGCTCAACTCGCGCGATAGCGGCAAGCCGGTTTCGGTGCCGTAGTCGGCGATTCGAACGATTCCATATAGGGCGGCATCCACGCGGATGCCGCCCTTTTCGTTATTTCCCACGTTGCCTCAGCTTTCGGGCTACGAAACTACGCTTGCCGTCGTCGGACTTCGTGGTATGGTTCCGCCCCCTTGCAACCCGCGTCTTGCATGCGGCGTTTCGGGGCATCGGCCTTGGGGAGGTCGATCGAGTTCATGGGGAGAACCGTCCGATGAAGCGAAAAGCGGTCGCGGCCTCTGCCGCACTGTCGTTGATGTTGCAATGGAACGGGATGGCGGGCGCGAAACCGGGAGCCACGGCGCCCGTGTCGCCGCCGACGCCGCCCGTGCGCGAACATGTCGCCGAGCGCCAACAGCCATCGCTGGGAGATCTGGGCGAAGCGGAACGGACGATGCCGCATGTCGTCGGTCGTCTGCCGTTCGGCCTGGAGATGCCGGAACCCGCCATGGCGCTGTACCGGGCGGCGCAGACGCATGAGCGAGATGGGCGCCGTGAGCAGGCGCGTTTCCTTTTTCAGCAAGTGCATCTCATGAGCCCCACGAGCTGGTGCGGGCAGCAGGCGATGCGTCAGCTGCAGGATATGGAAGGGGGATTCGGCGCCGAGGAATCGGAAGAACCGCCGATGCCGAGCTTCGGTCCACGAGGCCCAAGCGCTCCGGTTCTGCCCACGAACGGCGCCCTCTCGCGAAGCTTCTAAATCAGCGTGCGCAAATCGGCGGCGCGTTAGCGGCCTTTCGAATAAGAGCGGGCTTCGCGCTTCCGATCAAAACATGCCAGTCGCCCGCACTAGCCCGAAGCGTCAGCGAGGGACGACGTGAATCCCTCGCTAACGCTTCGGGCTAGTGCGAAAGGTGCTGCGGCGAAATCGCGCACGCTGATTTAGAGCGATCGCGAACTCCGGCGGCTGTTGCGTCGATCGAGCTTCCGTTTAAGCTGGAGTGCGATGCAGCCGCCGTTTTTCCGCATGAGCCACGATCCATGTCGATGACCAAAATCCACCCCTTGGCCGAGCTCTACGAGTGCGACGAAACGGCTTGGTTGGAGGCCATGGCTCAACTGTCGGCCGAGCATCGTTTCGCCGAGATGGATCACGTCCACCTGACGGAGTACCTCGCCGATATGGCCAAGCGCGATCGCCGCGAAACGTACTCTCGTCTGGTGGTGCTGTTGACGCACCTTCTGAAATGGGAGCACCAAGTCCAACAACGCGGCTCTTCGTGGCTCGGGACAATCGTCGAGCAACGCCGGGAGCTTCGGCAGTTAGTGGAGAGCAAGACGCTTCGCCTGCATGCCGAAACCGTGATGGCGGATGCTTACGAAGATGCTCGCAAGCAGGCGGCGGCGGAAACGTCGCTGCCGAAAAGCACCTTCGCTTCGAGGTGTCCATGGAACTTGGATGATGTCCTCGCGGACGAGGACGCTTAGGCGAGTGGCGCCTGCATTTCTCCCCTCTCCCTCCGGGAGAGGGGCCGGGGGTGAGGGCGTGCGACGTGGCGTTGGGCAAGAAAAGGCGCCCTCACCCCAACCCTCTCCCGGAGGGAGGTAGACTATTTCCTGCCGCTCGCCTTAAGCCTTTGCTCTCCTCACCCTCTGCCAAAATACTGCACCTTCGACGGCAATCGATTGGATCTTTGGAAGCGGGAGTGGTGTGCCATGCTTGGGCAGTTCCCTGGCTGGGCCAGCGTACTGCCAGCTTTCACCGTCCAAGCATGCCCCCAGACCGAACGCTCGGAAGCTTCGCATGCTTCGTCGGTGGAAGGGGAAGCATTGAGGAGCCCGGCCAGGGACCCGACGAAGCATGGCACGCATGGCATGCATGGCATGCGTCACAGCCTAAAACCTTATGGTTTGCCTGGAACGCTTCCGGGCGAAGATCCAATATCTTGCCTCTGGGATATGGCGTGCGACGTGGAATTGCGCGAGAAAAGTCGCCCTCGCCCCAACCCTCTCCCGGGGGGAGAGGGAAATGCAATCGCCGCTCGCCTAATCATCCGGCGGCAGGAGCGGCATCTCGGCGGTGATTCCGGATTCCGGTGCGATCGGGCTCTTGAGCGGAATCGCGAGCGTGAAGCGGCTGCCGATATCGACCTGGCTTTGCAGCAGCAAATCGCCGCCGTGCTCGCGCAAAATCTTTTGACTCACGGGCAAGCCGAGGCCGGTGCCTCGCGAACCTTTCGTCGAAACGAACGGCTTGAAGATCTCTTTCGACTTCTCGGGCCGAATGCCGACGCCGTTGTCCTCGATCGCGATCCGGCAATAGCCGTCGTCGCCGATGCGGGCCGACACGACGACTCGGGCTTCGGGCCTGCCTTCGACGGCATCGATGGCGTTGCCCACGATGTTGAGCAGTGCGCGGTTGATCCCTTCCGGATCGAGCGACACCCGCAACGGCGATTCGGGCAGATCGACGATCAGTTCCGACCCCGTTTCCTTCGCCCGCGGCTCGAGCAAATCGCACACATCGTGGACCAGGCGATTGACGTCGGTCATTTCGAGAGCAGGGACTCGGTCCTTCGAGTAGCTCAGCATGTCGAGCACCAGATCGTAAATCTTCGCCTGGTTCTTCTCGGCCACGCGCCAGCCTTGCTGGACGAGCTTGTCGTTCTTTTCGTCGAGCCCCATCTTGAGGATTTCGCCGCCGCTCCGCAGGCCCTGCAAGATGTTCTTGATGTGATGCGACAGGGCCGCGATCGTTTGCCCGATGGCGGCCAGACGCTCGGCCTGGACCATCGCCTGATAGTAGCGTGTTTCCTCGACGGCGAGCGCCGCCTGATGGGCGAGAGCGATCGCCAGATTGAGATGCTCCGCGTGGAATTTGGTCGTGATGGTAGGCTGTGCGAGCAACTCTTTTGGCGTGAAGCGAGTGTCCAGATACAGCACGCCGAGCGTTTCATGCCGGCCTCGCATGGGGACGCAGATCACCTCGCGGATCCCCTGCTGCATGATGCTTTCGCCGCCGCTGAAACGAGCATCGGCGGCCGCGTCGGCGAGGAGCACGCCTTCGCGCTGCAGCAGCACATGATCGACGATCGTTCGGCTCATCGAAAACTTTTCGCGTCGATCTTCCGGCCTACGCCAATGAATCGCCTGCGGAACGGGATCGCCGCCCTCCTCGTGGCGAAGCAGAATGCAGCCTCGATCCGCGGGGACGGCGCGGAAGACGAGTTCCATCATCCGCTCAAGCAACTCGTCCAAATCGAGGATGTGGCTGATCGCCTGCGTGGCTTCGTAGAGGATGCTGAGATTGGCGGCCGCGTTTCCCTGCGAAAGGATGCTGCGATCAGGACGCGAGAAGATCCGGCTGCCTTCCGCTTCCGACACCCGCCCCACAATCGCGGAGGGGAACTCCCCCTCGCCCCCCTTGGCGATCATGCTGATCTGCTGAGCGAGGCCAAGCGGTTCGGGCGAAGGTTGCGAGGGGAGAGCATACACCATAATCGACTGCCCCACCGCGATGCGATCGCCGGGCTGGAGCAACGCTTCCTCCACACGCTTCTGGTTGACGAACGTTCCGTTGGCACTGCCGACGTCGACCACGCGCATGCCGTCGCTTTCTCGGCGGAACTCGGCATGGCGGCGAGAAACTTCGGTGTCGTTGAGGCGGATGCTGCTGGTGGAATCGCGACCGATGGACGTGACCGCGTCGCGCAGGCTGAACTGCCGACCTTCGTCGTTCCCCTTGATGACGACCAAACGGGCCACGGCGGATCCTCAGCGACGCGCCGGACGTGTGAGAGCGAAGCCCCGGCAGCATGGGCAGGCTAGCGATTCCCCGCGGGACGTGTCAAGTCTGCGGGAAGACAACCGCCATTGATTCATCGCCCCGCTGCCGTTATATCCGCTGCGGAACTTCGTATTGGGGGTTGCGCCATGAACCGTCGGCGATGGATCGCATGCCTGCTGCTGCCGCTCTTCTTGTCGTCCGCCGGATGCTGGTTGGATGATCCCTTCTGGGACGACGACGGCTACGGCTCCGGCGCCCCGCCCTACGTCGGCGGCCCCGTCGGCATGGCCCCCACCTACTACGGCGGCTCCGCAGGGCCAGGTGTGGTGCCCGTGGCGATGCAAACGGCGGAACCACCGCGATGAGGTCGCTACTTGGAAGCGGGTTGAGGAGCCTCGTGAATCTCCTTTAGGATGATTTTGGCCCCCTTCTGAGTGCCTTCAATCTCAACCTCAGACCCAAATAACGGCTTGACCAAATCAGCAAGCATTCCTCGCGGAACCTGAACGGTCCTTGTCTCTCCGGAAAGGAGCCGCAGCTTAAGGGACTCCTTTTTGCCTAGCCCATCCGCAAAGAGGAGGTGGCCTCGTACAAGTATTGTGTCGGAGGCATTCTTGGCGCCAGCTTCGACCAGCATCTCGCTCCGCTTCGTGCTTAGGACGACCTCGCGGAGTTTCCGGTTTTTAAAGAAAGTCAGCCCAACGGATCGCACCTCCGCGCCGTCCGGAGCCAAACGTCGGGCAAGGCCGATGAAGTTTCTCCGATAGGAATCATCCGAAATGCGGACTTTTAGTTTCGACTCGCCTTCTGAATTCAGCGTTTCCAACGATTGAAGCACGTCTTCGACGACCCTGCTGGGCGACACTTCTTCGAACCCGTCGAGAACCAGCTGTCGATCCGGCACTCCCAAGCGGATTGTCGTAGCAAAGCTTGCCGCACGCGGAACGGAGAGAAATATGGGAATCTTGTCAGGACTGCTGTTTGCCGACAGATGATTGTCGCGGAACGGGTAGCCAGCGATTCTCTCCGCTGTTCGGTGAACCAACTTCTCCATCACTTGAACACGCCCGATGAACTCTTTGCTCGCAATAATTCCGTGCCCAGCGTGCCTCCCCCAGAGCGACATTTGCAACTCTGAGTCGTCAAGCTTGATGCCCTTAAGCTTCAAATGACGGCGGAAATATACGTTTTCAAGCAGATCACGTAACTCATCCGCGATTTCGTCGGGTGGGTTGCCCAGCAGCCCGCCCGCGATCAGCTTCTCGGCTTCTTGAAGTTTCTCGCATTTCAGCGCCAACGACGCGGCACTTCGGTAAAGAATCGAACGCGTCGGCTCGAAATCCAAATCGCATGCTCTTGCGGCTTCCGATTCGAGAGCCAGTGCATCTTCCAAATACTGCAGCGATTTCTTGCCGCGAGAGGCTTGAGCCAAGTCCACAAAATGCATGGCCTCCCGATGCCTCTCTTTGATCGTTGAGATCATCGTTTCACCATGTGCGCTTGAGGGCAAGAAAACTCAACAACCACAATGTAAGCAGGCAAGGATGTTCGATCCGACCTCTTGGTCTGCTTCTTCTTCACCGCTACCCGCCCGTTCACCGTTGTTCTGCTGCCCTTGAGTATCCCAGAAACTTCGAGTCTCGCCTTCGATTGAAAAAGATCGTCCTCGTGTCCAAGCCACCAGTCGAATCCTGTCCCTTTGATGGATCGCTCCAGAACGGAAAGTCCCGTTACTTCGCGACAAAGTACTATCGCGACGGCATAGGCGCCGTTTTCCACGGCTACATCAAGGTCATTGAAGAATCGTTCTGCCGACGCATCTCCTTTGTTCCACACTGACGCGAAAGTCGATTCGTTGTCGCCCCGAATTTGGAGCCGAACGCCCGGTTTATGTTTGTGATGCCTAAGGGCGACCGATGCCGCCAACGCCAAGTTTGCGCCGCATTCAGGTGGGATATGCTGGAATTCAAGGGCTAAGGAAGCGAGGTCCAGTCGCTTTAGTCCCGATCGTTCTTTCACGAATCGCTCGCTTCAAAGGCTATGCCCGGAATGCTGCAAGAGTAAACACGCGCAGCTCCCTGAGCAAGCATTGATGTGCGTTATTGCTCTCAAACCGTTGCGACATGTTGTTCATTAGGACCGATTTGAGGTTTTTGCCGCGAAATCGTTGCCGGGCTTGACTAGTTTTCCGCAGCTGGCCCGAACGCGTTCGCACCGCGAACGTTTCGGCGAATGGCTGCGTATTGAAAGGACCATTGCCTTCTTGGGTTTTTCGTTCGAGGTCGCCGTTCATGGCCGACAAAGAAATCGTTGTCGAAACTCGCCGTCTCACCAAGACTTACCGCGATTTCTGGGGCCGACAGAAGAAAGTCGCCCTCCGCGCTCTCAATCTCCAGATTCAACGCGGCGAGATCTTCGGTCTCTTGGGTCCGAACGGTTCCGGCAAAACGACCACCATCAAATTGCTCCTCGGGCTGCTCTTCCCCACGGACGGCGAAGCCCTGGTCTTCAACACCCCGGCCGCCGACGTCGCCAAGAACGAACGCATCGGATACTTGCCGGAAGAGTCGTACCTCTACCGCTTCCTCAACGCCGAAGAGACGCTCGATTTCTATGGCCGGCTCTTCAAGCTCGATCCCGAAGTTCGCCGGCAGCGGGCGCAGAAGCTGATCGAAATCGTCGGCCTCGACCGCGACAAAAAACGCATCCTCAAGGAATACTCGAAGGGCATGCGGCAACGCATCGGCCTCGCTCAGGCGCTCATCAACGACCCGGAACTCGTCATCCTCGACGAACCCACCTCGGGCCTCGATCCGATTGGCACCCGCTGGATGAAGGATCTCATCGTCGATCTCCGCAATCGCGGCAAGACGATCCTCATGTGCAGCCATCGCCTGGAAGACGTGCAGGACATCTGCGATCGCGTCGCCATTCTCAATGAAGGCGAATTGCAGAAGCTCGACAGCGTCCGCAACCTGCTCGAAGACGTGCAACGTCTGGAGCTGCGGGCCAAGGGCGTGCAGATCAACGAAGACCTTCGTCGCGACCTCGAAGCGGTGATGGCGAAACATGGCGGATCGATCGAGTTCGTCGGCCATCCGACGACGACGCTCGAAGAGTTGTTCCTCCGCATCGTGGCCGAGAGCAAGGCGCATCCGGGCCGACGCTACTTGCCGGAGCAAAAGGGTCAGCCCGTGGCTGATCCGAACCAGCATGTGACTGCCGCAAAGCAGTAGCGGCTTTCTCCCTCTCCCTCCGGGAGAGGGTTGGGCTGAGGGTGTTTGTTTCTGCAAAGGGCAAGAACCCTCACCCCCGGCCCCTCTCCCGGAGGGAGAGGGGAGAAAAATGCAAGTTTTCGGGGATCACTCGTATGCTGTTCGCTGCGTTCGTGCTTGAAAAAGAACCGATGCGCTGGGTCGATGTGCCCGTCGGTTTCCTGCTATGGCTGCAGAACGCCGGGTTCTTGGCCGCGCTCACGGTGGTGCTGGTTTACCTCGTTCACAAATCGCGTCCCAAAGCTCAGACGGGGCTTTCGACGATTGGGCCGATCCGGGCGTTTCTCAACTCGCCGATTTCCGCGCTCGTCGTGTTCGGCATCGTCGGCCTCTATGCGGCCGCCGGTGCTGCATTCCTCTTGCTCAGTCGAAGCAACCTTGGCAACTGGCTGCTGGTTGCCGCCGGCGGATTGTCGCTGCTGCTGGTTTTGATCCCGCCGCTTCATGCGTTGCTGTTCAGAATCCGCTGGGGCCGCGTGTGGGCGATGGCCCGGCTCAGCCAAAAGGAAGCGATCCGCAATCGCGTTTTCCTCGTGTTCATGGCGTTCGCCTTGATCTTCCTCTTTGCCGACTGGTTCGTGGGCGGCAAGCCGGCGGATCAGGTCCGCAACTATGTCCGCGTGCTCTACTGGTCGATCTCGCCGATCTTCCTGCTGACGGCCGCGCTCCTTGGCGCATTCAGCATTCCGAACGACATCAAGAATCAATCGATCCACACGATCGTCACGAAGCCGATCGAGAAGTTCGAAGTGGTGCTCGGCCGATTCCTGGGATATGCGGTGGTGCTCACGGTCAGTCTTATGGTGATCGCGGGGCTAAGCCTGGTTTACGTCGCCCGCGGCGTGAGCGAAGAAGCTCGCCGCGAAAGCCTCAAGGCCCGAGTGCCGGTGTACGGCGCGAGCACATTCTTCCGCACCAAGGGCGAAAGCGTCGGCCGCGAATGGGAATACCGCAAGTACATCAGCGGAATCGGGGCCGAAGCAGGGGGCGGCACGGTGCAGTACGCCGCATGGCGATTCGCCGACCTCGCCGACCTGTCGCAAGGTCCCGGCAACGCGTTGCTCGAATACTCGTTCGACATTTTCCGGCTCACCAAGGGGGACCAGGATCGCGGCGTCTACTGCGTGTTCACGCTATTCGCTGGATTCGAGGACGAAGTCGAATCCATGGAACGAAAGATCGACGCCTATGTGGCCGACCGCAACAAAATGCGGGCGGCGGGCAAAGTGGACGAGGCGGAACTCATCGCCAAGCATGGCATGTATCAGAAGGGGGATGAAGAGGTCAGCGACTACGTCACCCAACGCCTCGAAGTGCCTCGTGCCCTGTTCGCCGAGGTGGCGAAGAAGGAAGGCAACTTGCAGGTGATGGTCAACATCGACCGCTTCAACGTGGGCAGCCGCCAGCAAATGCTCGGCGTCGCCAACCGCGACCTCTATGTGCTCGAGAGCGAGCGCAGCTTTTACGTCAACTTCCTCAAGGGCATCGTCGGCCTTTGGATGTCGTTCATGCTGACGCTCGCCGTCGCTGTGGCCTGCAGCACCCGGCTTAGCGGCGTCATCAGTTTCCTGTGCGCCATCTTCTATTACTTCGCCGGCATGGTCTCGGACTACATCCTCCGCCTCGCCGAGCAGCGGGAAGCAGGCGGCGGTCCGGCGGAAGCGGCATTTCGGCTCTTCACGCGGTCGTCCGTCGGGGCGCCCCTCCAGGAATCTCCAGGAACAAGTGTGCTGCAGGGGTTCGACGCGGCCTATCTGTGGGTGCTGCGCCGCATCGTCAACCTGGTGCCGGACGTCAATCGCTTCGACCTGAGCAGTTATGTGGCGAACGGTTTCGACATCGCCTGGAATCGCGTCCTGTTGGTGGACAATCTCATTCCGCTCCTGGGCTATCTCATCCCCTGGGGCGTGTTGGCCTACTACTTGATGAACAGCCGAGAGATTGCCAACCCGACGTAGCAAGGCATTGGGCGGCGAAGAGGTTGTTTAGAACCTCGGTCTTCCGCTTGCGGCTTAGCGTTCGGAGAAAGCCCTGGACTCGCTAAGAGCCTATCCGAATAACCGTCTTGAGCGTATAATATCCGTGCAGCTGCACTTCGGCACGGCTGCATGGA